>NZ_CP151657.1:2265060-2588640 GCF_038405225.1 Arthrobacter citreus | reverse complement strand
AGTCATCGACGATGCTCACCCCTGGAGCGTCGGCCGGCACGACGGCGTACTGCCGTCCCTCCACACCGGCGGTGCTGGCCATGACCACCACCCAGTCCGCGAAGATGCTGCCAGTCGTGTAGTACTTTTCCCCGCGCAACAGCCACCGGCCGGCTTCCTGCCGCAGGGTGGTGGAGGTGGTGCCCAACGCGTTGCCGGAGCGCTCGGTGGCGGCGTTGCCGAAGATCTGCCCGGCGAGGATCCGTGGAAACCATAGCTCCCGGAAGGCGGCCGGCTGCAGGGCTGCGGTCTCGCCGAACGCGAAGTGGGAACGCAGCAGATGCGCCACGTTCGAGTCCGCCGCCGCCAGCTCCATCAGCAGCCGGAACAGGTGTTCGGCGCTGACCGGGTCTCCGCCGTGCCCGGCCGGGACGCGGAGCGCGGTGAAGCCGGAGTCCTGGAGCCAGCGCACCTGTTCAAACGGCAGGGTTCGGGATTGTTCGCGGTCCAGCGCTCCGGTGGCGATGCGCTCAAAAACCGGACGGAACCGGGCGGCGAGGGCAGCGTACCGGGCCTCGCCGGTGGCGGTTCGATGGTTCAGGGTGATGCTGCTGGTGCGGGTCATGGGGTTCCTTTCGGAAGGGGAGGGTGGGAAACATGGAAGCTGCTCAGGCCTGGGAAATGGCCAGCTCCCGGGACGCGGCGAGGTCCCGGAGCCGGTGCCCGGGGTTCGCGGCAAGGAGCCGCCGGGTGTACTCGCTGGCGGGATTCGCGAAGATGGCGGCGGTGGGCCCGGTTTCGACGAGGTGCCCGCGGTGCATAACGCCGACGTCGTCCGAGACCTGTTCCACCACGTGCAGGTCATGCGAAATGAACAGGTAGGACAGGCCGAGCTCCGCCTGCAGAGACTTCAGCAGTTCCAGGACCTGCGCCTGGGTCAGGACATCCAGGGCGCTCAGGGCCTCGTCGAGGACCAGCGTCCGGGCGCCCGGTGCCAGCGCGCGGGCAATGGCCACCCGCTGCCGCTGGCCGCCGGACAGCTCCATCGGCCGGCTCCGTCCCAGGCGGGAGGGCAAATTCACCTGTTCCAGCAGCTCGGCCACCCGCGCCTTTTGCTCATTCTTGGAACCAATCCGGTAATTGCGCAACGGTTCACCGATGATGTCCTCGACGCTCAGCCGCGGATCCAGCGCCGTGTCCGGATTCTGATAGACCAGCTGCAGGCTGCGCCAGAGGTCCCGCCGTCCTTTTCCAGCGATGGCGGTGACATCCTCGCCGGCAACCCGGATGGTGCCGCCGGTGGGATCCAGCAGCCGCAGGATCAACCGGGCGGTGGTGGATTTGCCGGAGCCCGATTCCCCGACGAGCGCGAAGGTGGTCCCGGCCCGGACCGCGAAGGACACTCCGTCCACGGCCCGGCGTTCGGTGCCGGTGCGGGAAAAGACCTTGGCCAGGTCCGCGACTTCCAGGGCGGGAACTGCGGACGACGGCGGCGACGACGACGGCCGGGCCTGCTCCTGGTCGGCCCGGCGGCCGGGAGAGGCGCCGGCGAGCAGCTGCGCGGTGTACGGGTCCTCGGGGCGCGTGAGAATGTCCAGGACCGGCCGGTCCTCGCGGATCCGGCCGTTGTTCATCACGACCACGCGCGAGGCGTAGTCGGTGGCCACGGCCAGGTCATGCGTGACAAACAGGACTGCGGTTCCGTAGGTGGAGGCCAGCCGCCCGAAAACGTCCAGCACCCGGCTCTGTACCGTCACATCCAGGGCCGAAGTGGGTTCGTCGGCAATCAGCAGGTCCGGCTGCAGGGCAAAGGCGATGGCGATGAGGACCCGCTGCTTGAGCCCGCCGGAGAGCTCGTGCGGATACTGGCGCACACGTTCTTCCGGACGGTCGATGCCGACCAGCTCCAGCAGCCGGACCACCTCGCCGCGCAGCTCGGCCCGGGTGAGGCGTTTTCCCTGCGGTCCCGCGTCAGGGTGCAGACGGAAGATTTCGGCAACCTGCGAGCCGATGGTTTTCACCGGGTCCAGGGATGCTCCGGGATCCTGGGGAACCAGGCCGATGCGGCGGCCCCGCAGCCGTCGGAAACCGGCGTCGGACAGGCCGGTCAGGTCCTGCCCGTCGAAGGTAATGCTCCCGGCGGTGATATGCCCGGTCTCCGGCAGCAGCCCGATGATCGCCTTGGCCAGGGTGGATTTTCCGGATCCGGATTCACCCACTATCGCCACCACTTCGCCGCGGTTCACCGCCAGGTTGACGCCGGCGGCCGCCGGGGCGGCAGCGTTGCCGGTGCGGGCGGAGGCGCGGCCGTACTCGACAGTCAGCCCGCGCACCGAGAGCAGGGCGCGTTCGGAAGAGTCTTCGGGAGTGCCAGCAGGGAAATCGACGGGGGACTCAGTAAGTGGGGCAGCGGGTGACGGGGTGTCTGGGGAGTTCATGCGGGTTCCTTTCTCAGAACCGGAAGCTCTTGAGCAGCTGGCGGCCGACGGCGGCCAGCAGGACCACAGTGGTGACAATGACGAGGCCGGGCAGGGTGGTCATCCACCATGCGGTGCCCAGGTACTGGCGGCCCTCGGCGATCAGCAGTCCCCATTCAGGCTCGGGCGGGGGAGCGCCGAAGCCCAGGAAGCCCAGCGAGGAGACCACGAGGATGGCGGCGCCAAGATCCACGGCGACGAGGGACAGCACCGGTCCGGCGGCGTTGGGCAGCAGGTGCCGGCGCAGGACGGTCCAGTAGGTGCCGCCGGTGAGGAAGGCCGCCTCCACAAATTCCAGGTTCCGCACCCGCAGCACTTCGGCCCGGACCACCCGGGCAAAGGACGCGATGGCGGCGATGCCCACTCCGAGGCCCAGGGACACCGGACCCGGTGCGGACGCGGTGACGATGATCAGCGCGATCAGGAAACCGGGGACCGCGAGCAGGACATCCACCAGGCGCATGGTGACCGCATCGGCGGCGCGTCCGCCGGTGGCGGCCAGAACCCCGATGAGGGTTCCGGCCACGAGCCCGATCAGCACGGCCAGTCCGGCGGTCAGGAACGTCTGCGACGTGCCGTGCACCACGCGGGCAAACACATCCCGGCCCAGGTGATCGGTGCCGAACCAGTGCTCGGCGGTGGGGGCCTGGAATTTCTCCTGCGGAATCCCGCTGATCGGATCCTGTCCGGTGAAGAGGCCGGGAAAAAGCGCCCAGGCTGCGATCAGCAGCACCGGCAGCAGAGTCAGGGCCAGGGCGGGGCGGACACCCGGCGGCCGCCGTCGTCGTGCCGGAGCAGCCGGTAAATCCGCCGGTCCGGACGCCAACGCAGCACCGGCGATGGGTGCGGGAGGAAGGAGGGATGTCATGGGGAGTCCTTGCGCTGTAACAGAGTCGGGAAGCGGTGTCAGGAGGCGAGGGCGGGGGCTGAGCCCTGCCGGGCGCCTTTTAGGATGCGCGGATCCAGCAGCGGGTACAGCAGATCCACGAGCAGGTTGACGGCCACAAACACCGTGGCTGTCAGCAGCACCAGGCCTTGGACCAGGGGCACGTCCTGGGTGGTGACCGCCTGCAGGACCACCGAGCCCAGGCCGGCGCGGGCAAACACTGTCTCGGTGATCACCGACCCGGCGAACAGTGTGCCCACGGTGATGCCCAGGATGGACAGGGCAGGCCCGGCAGCGTTCTGCAGCGCATGCCGGCAGAAGATCCATGCCGGGGACGCACCCTTGGCGCGGAGCACATCGATGAACGGCTGCCGGTACACCTGCTCCACGCTTTTGAGCAGCACCTGCGCCATGGGCGCGGAAACATGCACGGCCAGCACCAGCACCGGCACGGCAAGAGAGAGGAAGGACCCGTCGGGGAACAGCGACAGCACCCCCAGCCGGATGGACAGCAGCTCCAGCAGCACGAGCCCGAGCCAGAACACCGGCACGGCGGAGAACAGCGGCGGCAGATTGGCCAGCGCGCGGCGCAGCACCGGCGACGGCGCCAGAGTGGCCGCTGCCACTACGGCCAGGGCGATGACGACGGCGGCTGCCAGCGCCGAAGCGGCAAGCGCCAGGGTGGAACCGATGGCTCCGCCGATGCGCTCGGTCACCGCTTCGCCCGAGGTCAGGGAGTAGCCGACGTCGCCCTGCAGCAGGGCACCCAGCTGCGACAAATATTGGATCAGCAGCGGCTGGTCATAGCCGTACTGGGCTTTCATGGTGTCGATCGCAGCCTGGTCCACTGCGGAGTCGGAGGTCAGGAAGATGGTGACCGGATCGCTGGGCAGCAGCTGCACCGCCAGGAAAATCAGGGTGTAGGCGAGCCAGACCACCAGCAGGGCCTGCCCGAAGCGGTTCAGGAGATAGCGGGCCATGGTTAGCCGTCCGCTTTCCAGGCGCCCTGGAAGATAGGCGCCGTGCCGGAGGTGAAGTCGATGTGGGTGTTGCGGTGCGCGCCGTACACCTGGACCTCGTCCCAGAGCACCAGGGACAAGGCCTTGTCCACCACGAGTGCCTGCTGTTCCGCGGCCAGGACCTTGTCCCGTTCCGGTCCCGGGGCGGCGGCGCGCTCGGCGGCGAACAGGGCATTCAGTTCCGGGTCCGAGGTGTGCGTCATGGTGTTGTTGGCCGGTTCGAAGATGGGTCCCAGTCCGCCGTAGATGAACTGGCGGGTGCCGAAGAACTCCACCTTTGGGTCGGGCATCGCTGTGGTGAGGAAGGTGTTGTCTCCGGCGCGGTTGTTCAGCTGCACGCCGATCTCCCGCCACTGCTGCTCGACCAGTTCGAAGGCCGGTTTGATCACCACTGAGTTGTTGGAGCTGGTGACGGTGACCTCGAGTTTCTCGCCGTCCTTCTCCCGGATGCCGTCGCTGCCTTCCTTCCAGCCGGCGTCGTCCAGCAGCTGCCGTGCCTTCTCCGGGTTGTAGGCCAGGTCCGCGCTGAGGTCCACGAATCCCGGAGCCTGGTGGTTCAGGACGGACCCGGCCAGGGTGTAGCTGTCGGACAGCACCGTGTCTTTGATGGTCTGCCGGTCGATGCCGACCTGCAGGGCCTGCCGCACGGCCGGATCGGCCAGTTTTCCGCTGCCGGTCCGCACAGCAGCCATGTTTGCGGTGAGGTCCACGCCGTCGGCCGCCAGAACCTGGTTTCCGCTGGAAGCCAGCGCCGCCTCGTCCACCGGCTGCAGGCCGCGCACCAGGTCCACCTGTCCGGACTGTACGGCGCCGGCACGGTGGGCAACCTCGGGCAGGTACTTGATGACCACCTTGTCCAGGTGCGCCTCGCCCGGGTTCTCCGCTCCGTCCGGCGCCCACGCGTAGCCGTCCCGCTTGGCGAGCACGACTTCCTCATCGGGCTTTTCCGATTCGTAGACGAAAGGTCCGGAGCCCGCAATGGACGAGATGGCCGACTGCCCGGCCGCATCCTTCTGCAGCGTGGCCGGTGACACGAGTCCGGCGGTGACGGAGGAGGTGGCGCGCAGGAAGTTGGAGTTCGGGGCGCCCAGCGTGACCAGCACCTGATCCGAGCCGATCACTTCGCTGCTTTGGTAGCCGGCGAAGTCCACGTTCGGCTGGATCTGGGCGGCGGGAACACCCAGGCCGAAGCTGTCCAGGTTTGCTTTCACCGCGGCGGCGTCGAGCGGGGCGCCGTCGCTGAACGTGACGCCGGGGCGGATGGTGAAGGTGAATTCGGTGCTGTCGGCGTTGGCTGAGAAGGCCGAGGCGATCCACGGAACCAGCTCGCCCTTGTCCGGGTCGAAGTAGGTCAGCCGGTCCAGCACCGAGTTGAGCACATTGGACTTCTCGTAAAAACGCGCGGCCTGGGTCTGCCAGTTGTTGATCGGGGTGACCTCCGCGTACACCAGTGTGCCGCCGTCGACCGCTTCACCGGACGCAGCCGGGGAGGTGCCGCCGGCGTTCTGCGTGTTGGCCCCCGATCCGCAGCCGGCCAAAGCCAGCGCACCCACCACCAGCAGCGTTGATATCCGGACTGAGGCGCGGGAGGCAAGGGATGCGCGGTTCGCAAAGGTGCGGGGGAATCGGGCGGAGTCGAGCATGGGATCCTCTCGGGTCGCACCGAGGAACACGGTATTCGAGCACGCCGGAGCCGCCGCTGCACAGTGAGCTGCAGCCATGGCCCAACGGGGAAATGAGTCCATCGGTCCTGGCATGAGCACCGGCCCTCAAAAGGGTGGTTGCTGCGGCGTCAACGAGCCAGGTCTCTCAGCCGCTCTGGATGGTTTGGGTGTCCGTTGGTGAAAAGCGGACAGCACCATGGAAGCGCGGGGGATGGCGGTCCGGCAAGACAATGACGCAGCGTTTCCCTATGCGCCGGGGCATGACGTTTTACTTCGGAAATGTGTCGAGCACGGCGTCATAAACGTCAGCGGCTCGGCCGTGACGGTGCCCTTCCCAACCCCGGGCGGCCGGGCTTGGGGCGGCCGGGTTTCGCCACCGGGCGCTCGCCGGGTGAACGGTAACGAACCCGCCGGCGGGCGTCGCTGAGCAGTTTCACGCCGTCGACCATGGTCCCGCGCAGCTCCATGAGGGCGAACTGATAGCGTTCCGGCGCCCGTGAGGATTCCCGCAGGTAGCGGGTGCACGCGGCGGACATTCGCATCAGCACCTCGGTGTTGGCGGAGCCGCTGCGCAGGTGGGACAGCGTTTCGATGATTCTGTCCCTGGCATCCAGCACCGTGGCGCGGCAGCGTTCCTCGTCGCCGGCTCCGTCGATGAGCCGCGGTTCGATCGCGGCCAGCGGGCGCTTCAGGTGCAGGTCCGTGATGAGCGCGTTCAGGGCTGCGTTTTCATCCCGGCGGTCAATGCCGGCCCGGACACTCCAGCCTGCGGCTGCCCCGAGGATCAGTGACGCGACGGCAAAAAGGGAAACGGCCAGCCAGTCCATAAAGAACCTCCGGAAAGAGCGTTCTTTGACGGTACCCGGGAGCGTGAATACCGGGACAGGGCTGCGGCCTGTTCCGGGCCTGCCAACGGGCACTTCCGGCTACTCTCGGAGACATGGCAATCAGGGGGAACACCAAAACACTTAGTCTCACAGTCACGGCAAAGCGGGCACGTGCCCGCGGGGAGCTGCTGGTGCAGGCCCCCGCGGCCGCGCTTCCGCCGGCCGTGGAGCGCGCCGCGGCAGGACTGGACCGGATGACGCTGACCGGTTTATGGCAGGAACGGGCCGAGTTCTCGGCCGGAACCACGTGGAAGTCCTTCGGCCAGGATATTGTGCTCAGTTTTGAACCGGTGGACGCCGGGACCACCCGTGTGGTGGCCACCAGCACCCCGGTGGTCGCCACAACTTTGCTGGACTACGGACAAAGCAAAGCCGATCTGACACAGATTCTGGGCGCGGTGGCGGCTCAGCTCTAGGCGGTGTTCCGGCTGCGGACTGAAACTGTCCGCATCGCCGCTGCTTCCGGCCTTCCTTCTTGCCTAGCGTGGAGTTTCACGGTGGAGGAGAAGCTGATGGCGATGACAATAGAACTGGCCCGCGTGGTGCACAAAGAACGGTTGGCGGAAGCCGAAATACGGCGCAGGCGGGCTGAGGCCAGACGGCAGGCCAGGGAGCGAAGCGCCCCAGCTGATCCGGTCAGCATGCCCAAGGTGGAGTGGCCGGTTTTTTCGCTGAGGATTGGCCGGTTCCAATTGGTGGGTTTCCGGACGGTGCGGTTGTAAAAGGATTTCTTCGGAACTCTTTCCGGCCCCAATCCTGGATGAATTAGCGTTCCATTAATGGTGCACGTTTTTGTCAGAGAATCCTCTGTTACTCTATGGCTGATGCATTCGCATCTATTTCATGAGGGTATTTTCCTGGGGGACCCATGCTTTTTCGACGTACTTTTTCCGGCCCAATTTCAGCCAGCGGCGGGACGTCGGAACGGCGCCAACGGTCTCAAGGGTTGGCGGTCGCCGGCCTGACAGTGGCGGTCCTGGCTGTTACCGGGTGCGGGGCGGAGGACGCGCAGCCAGCCGCAAAGTCCTCCCCGACGCCGTCGGCAACCAGGAGTGCCACGCCCACCCCGACTCCATCGCCAACTTCCACAGTGGTTGCGGGCAAGTCCTGCGTCGGGGCCGGCACAACGGAAACCGTGAGGACCGCTGCGGGCCCCACCCCCACCCCCACGCCGTCGCCGGTGGTGCCAAAGACTGCCTCTGCTTCGGCCTCTGCCACGAGTACGCCGACGCCCACCTCGTCTGGGGTCTCCATCGCTTTCGTCTGCACCGAGGATGATGACGGCGCCCTGGTGTGGATGGACGAGGACAGCTCGAAAACGGTTCTGGCGAATCGTCAGGGGGCTGCAGACCAGAAGGCCGCAGATGAGTTGGCTGTGGCCCAGGCTGTCGAAGCGCAGCGAATTGCCGATGAGAATGCCGCGGCCGCAGCAGCCGCCGTGGAAGCGCAGCGCCTTGCCGATGAGCAGGCCGCGCAGGCGTACATTCCCCCTGCGCCGGTCCCGGCAGCACCCGCGCCTGCGCCCGTTGCGCCTGAGCCCGCCCCGGCCGACGTCTATTACCAGAACTGCGACGCTGTCCGTGCCGCGGGCGCTGCCCCCATATACGCGGGCCAGCCCGGATGGCAGCCGAAATTCGACCGTGACGGAGACGGCGTCGGCTGCGAATAGCAAAAGCGGATTACCGGGCTGCACGGGCGTTCGGACAATGAGGAGCCCCGGAAATACATCTCTTCCGGGGCTCCCGCCGTGCCGGCTGCTTATTCCTCGAACACAATGACCTGGCGGATGGCCTTGCCGTCCGCCAGGAGGTCCAGGGATTCATTGATTTCGCTGAGCTTTATCCGCCCGGAAATGAGTTCATCCACGGGCAGCTTTCCGTCGCGCCACATCTGCGCATAAATCGGGATGTCGCGCGCCGGCACCGCGGAGCCGAGATAGGACCCGATGATGGTCCTGGCCTCGGCGGTCAGCCCCAGCGGGGCGATGCTGGACCGCGCATCAGGTGACGGCAGGCCCACGGTGACGGTGGTGCCGCCAACCGACGTGGCTGAAACCGCTGTTTCAAAGGCCTTCGGATGGCCGGCGGCTTCAATCACCACCGGTGCCTTGATGCCCTTTTCGGCAATCTCCTGGGGAGTGTAGGCCTCGTCGGCACCCAGTTCCTTGGCCCGGATGAGTTTCTCCGGGTTCGCGTCCACGCCGATGACCTTGCCCTTGCCCAGGGAGATGGCCGTCAGCAGCGCCGCCATGCCGACCCCGCCGAGGCCAACCACCATGACCGCCTGCCCGTCCTTGGGCTGGCCGGCATTGATCACCGCTCCGCCGCCGGTGAGCACCGCGCAGCCGAGCACGGCCGCGATCTCCGGCGGAACGTCGTCGCCCACGGGGACCACCGACTGCCGGTTCAGCACCGCATGGCTGGCGAAGCCGGAGACCCCCACATGGTGGAACACGTCCTTGCCGTCCCGGTGCAGCCGGAACTGCTCGCCCACCAGATAGCCCGCATTATTGGCAATGCTGCCGGGGGTGCAGGGTAGCTTTCCATCCGTGCGGCAGTTCTCGCACTCGCCGCAGAGGGGCAGGAAAACAGTTGTTACCTGCTGGCCAATTTCCAGGTCGGTGACGTTTTCACCCACCTTTTCGACGACGCCGCTGGCCTCATGCCCGAGCAGCATGGGCGTGGGCCGGGTCCGGTTGCCGTCCACGGTGGACAAATCCGAATGACACAGGCCGGCCGCACGAATGCGGATCAACACTTCATCGGGCCCCGGGTCATCCAGGTCCACCTCCACCACCTTCAGCGGCATGGACTCGGCATAGGGGCGGGGGAGCCCGGTTTCTTCAAGGACTGCTCCGATAATCTTCATTGATTACTCCTTGTGGGTGGGATTCAGTTCAGTAGGACTTTGGCAGGCCGAGAAGCTTGGTGGCCACAAAACTTCGAATCAGGTTGTTGTTCACCGGTGCCACCGAAAACATGCGGGTCTCCCGGAACTTGCGTTCGACGTCGTACTCGTCAACAAAGCCGAACCCGCCGTGGGTGTCGAGGGCAATGTTAGCCGCCTCCCAGGAAGCCTCCGAGGCCAGCAGCTTGGCCATGTTTGCCTCCGCTCCGCAGGGCCGGCCGGCGTCAAAGAGAGCGGAGGCGCGGTCGCGCATGAGGGCAGCGGCGCGCACATGCATGTAGGCGTCGGCAAGGGGAAACTGCACGCCCTGGTTCTTGCCGATCGGCCGGTCAAAAACGACGCGTTCGGCGGCATAGGCGCTGGCGCGGTGGACAAACCAGTAACCGTCTCCAATGGCCTCGGACGCCAGCAGGATGCGTTCGGCGTTCCACCCGTCCAGAACGTACCGGAAACCGTTGCCTTCCTCGCCGATCAGCGCGCTGGCCGGCACTTTGACCTGCTTGTAGGTGACCTGGTTGGTGGCGTAGTTAAACATGGTTCGAACCGGGCTGACAACCAGCGCCTCCGGCTGGTCCCGGCGGATCTCGCGCAGGTCCAGCAGGAAAAGCGAGAGCCCTTCGGTGCTGCCCGGCGGCGTCGGCCCGGTCCGGGCCAGCACCAGTGCAAGATCAGATTCCGCTATCCGGCTGGTCCACGTCTTGTGTCCGTTAATCACATAGTGCCCGCCCTGTTTGGTGGCGCTTGTCGTGATCCGCATGGTGTCCGAGCCGGCGTCCTCGGTGACCGAAAAGGCCTGCAGCCGCAGCTCGCCGCGGGCGATGGCGGGCAGGTACTGTTCCTTCTGCTCGTCGGATCCGTGCCGGAGGATCGGGCCCATGGTGTACATCTGTGCATGGCATGCCGCGGAGTGCCCGCCTGATCTGTTGATCGCCTCCATCACCGCGCTCGCGGGCCCAATGCCGTACCCGCCGCCGCCAAACTCCTTCGGAATCATGACCGCAAGCAGCCCCGCGGCATTCATTGCATCGACAAACTCCTGCGGGTAGCGCCGCGCCCGGTCAGTCTCACGCCAGTAAGCGTCCGGAAAATCCGCGCACACGGCTTCGGTCCGTGCCCGCAGCCGGGCCTCTGCCGGCGGGCTGTCCACGTGCTCCGGGGCATCCATGCATCATCCTTTCGGGCCCGGGCAGGCGCGGGTTTAGCGGCTGCTCAGCCCAGGGGTCAATTGATCCTGAATATATCCAGAATTGCGCCCACTGTATGCACCAATAACTACTCTGACAAGGCATTGACACTCCGAATATATTTGCCTACCGTGATGCGCGTCACCTCCGTGCCGGTGGCTCCGGGCAGCCGGGTACGGCTCGGCGGCGGGCCGGGCCGCGGCGTGCGGGCCAAACCGATCAATGGAGATTGCTCATGACGAAGGAAATGAAAGTCCACGTCTTGGAGACCGGGACCATGGAGGCGGACCTCACCTGGCTGCTCCTTAAACCGGGCCGGGTCATTAAGACTGTGCAAAACCGCGAGGAGCCCCGGGCCTGGGGCCACGTACCCACCCACGCAGTGCTCATCGAACATCCGGAAGGCCGCATTCTGTGGGACACCGGTGTCCCGCGCGACTGGGCCAGCCGCTGGGAACCGACCGGGTTCGACAATTTTTTCCCGGTGCTTGATGACCCGGAAGGGGAGAAGGGCTATCTGGACGCATCGCTGACCCAGCTTGAACTGACCCCGGAGGACATCGACATCCTGGTCCTTTCGCATCTGCACTTCGACCACGCGGCCAACGCCAAGATGTTCGACAACGGCAAGACGCGGATCCTGACCAGCCAGGCGGAGCTCGACGGCGTGGCCTCCATCCAGGGCTACAGCCAGGGCGCGCACATCGTGTCCGACTTCAGCGGACTGGATATCGGCGGCATCGCGGGCGACGAAGAGATTGTTCCCGGCGTATCCGTCATCCAAACCCCCGGCCACACCTGGGGCACGATGTCGCTCATGGTCGACCTGCCGGAGGACGGACCCAAGATCTTCACCTCGGACGCCGTGTACCTCCGGGACTCCTGGGGCCCGCCCGCCGTCGGAGCCGCCATTGTGTGGAACAACCTGGCCTGGCTCGAATCCGTGGAAAAACTGCGCGGAATCGTGGAACGGACCGGCGCCGAACCGATCTTCGGACACGACGAAGATCAGTCCAAACTGCTGCGCTGGGCACCGAACGGGTACTACGCGTGATCCTCAACGACTACCGCTGCGCGGAGGGACACCGGTTTGAGGCCGGTGTCCCTTCGATGGGCGCGCCCAACCCTGACTGCCCGGCCTGCGGAGCCTCGAGCCGCAAGCTCTTTACCGCAGTGCAGGTCGGCAACGCCGCCAGCGCCGGGATCAGCCGTGAGGCCATGCCCCGAAGCTGGAACGCGGTGGGAGGCGGCCATCCCGATGCCATCTCGCACTGGCGCAAACGCGTGGAGGAACGCGAGAAGGTCGAGGCCAAATATCCGGAGTTGGCGGGTGACCGCCGTCCGGTGCTTGCCCACGAAGGCATCTTCTCCGGCCGGCCGCTCCGTGCCGGAGACGACATAGGAACCGCAGTCCGCGACGCCGGCAAAGCCGCAGCAGCGCAGGCTGCAGCGCCGAAGGCGCCCGGCGCGAAGCCAAGCACATCAGGAGAAAAGCATGTCTGACATCCAGGCCTACATCGGTGGTAAGCACATTGACGGCCCAGCCTCGTACGAAAACATCAACCCGTCCACCTCCGCTGTCCTGGGCACCGTGGTGCGGGCCGATGCGGCGCTGGTGGACCAGGCCGTCCAGGCCGCCCGGGCCGCCCAGCCTGGATGGGCGGCCATCAAACCGGAAGAGCGCGCCAACCTTCTGGAAGCCCTGGCCCGCGCCATCCTGGAGAACAAGGAAGCCCTGGCGGTGCTGGAAAGCGAAGACACCGGCAAGCCCCTGAGCCAGGCCCGCAACGACGCCGTCGTCCTGGCCCGGTATTTTCAGTTCTACGGCCGTGCCATCGATTCCTACTACGGCCTGGCTCTGCCGGTGGATCCGGGCTTCCACGTCTACACGCGGCGCGAGCCGCTGGGCGTGGCCGGAAGCATCATCGCCTGGAACTATCCCATGCAGCTGTTCGGGCGGGCCGTCGCTCCGGCACTTGCCACCGGCAACACCTCGGTGGTGAAGCCGGCCGATGAGACTCCGCGGACCGCGGTGCGCGTGGCCGAACTCGCCGTCGAAGTGGGCATACCCGCCGGAGTGCTGAACGTGGTTCCCGGTATCGGCAACGAGGCCGGCGCCGCACTGGCGGCGCATCCCGGCATCGACCACATCGGCTTTGTGGGATCCACCACCGTGGGAACCAGCATCGCTGCCTCTGCGGCGCAGAACGTAGTCCCGGCCGTGCTCGAGCTGGGCGGAAAATCTCCGCACATCGTCTTCCCCGACGCCGATCTGGACACCGTGACCACCTTCGTGACCAAGGGCATCCTGCAAAACGCCGGCCAGACCTGCTCGGCCGGATCACGCCTGGTGGTGCACTCTTCCATCGCACAGGAACTGATCGGCCGGCTTGAGGCAGCCTTTGCCGCCACCACCATCGGCCCCGGCATGGAGGACCGGGATCTCGGCCCGCTGATTTCCCTCAAGCAGCAGCAGCGTGTGCGCGGCTTCGTGGATGAGGCCCAGGGCAAGATCGTCACCGGCGGACTGGCCCCGGACGGACTCGGCGATGGCGCATTCTTCCTGCCGACCCTGATCTCCGATGTTGATCCGGCCTCCCGGATTGCCCGTGAGGAGGTCTTCGGGCCGGTGCTGGTGTCCACTCCCTTTCAGACCGAGGAGGAAGCCGTGGCCCTGGCCAACGGCACCGACTACGCGCTCATGGCCGCGGTATGGACCAGCGACGTGTCACGCGCGCACCGGCTCGCCGGTTCCGTGCTGGCCGGGCAGGTGTATGTGAACGCCTTCGGCGCCGGCGGCGGGGTGGAGTACCCCTTCGGCGGGTTCAAAAAATCGGGCTATGGGCGGGAGAAGGGTTACGAATCCCTGGACGCGTACACCGCAACAAAGACCGTCATCGTCAAGCTTTGAGGAGCACAGGCATGAGCGCTGCGGTGCAGGGATGGACCGGACGGCTCTTTGAGGATTTCACCCCGGGGGACATCTACAACCATCCGTTCGGCAAGACGGTCACGGACTACGACAACCAGTCACTGACCCTGATGACGCAGAACGTGGCCAAGGTGCATGTGGACTCCAGCCTTGCGCAGGACACCGAGTTCGGGGCGCCGCTGGTCAACTCCTGCTTCACCCTCGCGCTGGTCACGGGCCAGTCAACGATTGACCTGTCGATGAACGTGTTTGCCAATCTGGGCTGGGATGAGGTCCGGCTGCCGCATCCGGTGCTGGTGGGGGACACCATCTATTCCCGGTCCAAGGTGCTTGCCGCCCGGCCCTCCAAATCCCGGCCCGGTGTCGGCGTGGTGGAGGTGGCCACCGAGGGATTTAATCAGGACGGCACCATTGTCATCCGGTTCCGGCGCACTTTTTTGGTGTACCGCAGGGGTTTCCTCCCGGACCGGGCGGCGCCGGTGCCGGACGAGTCCTCGCTGCCCGGGGTTTCCTCCCTGCCGGAGGCGGCCGGATGACTGGCCTGCCGCTGGAGGGCATCACCGTGGTGAGCATTGAACAGGCCGTCGCGGCGCCCTTCGGCACCCGCCAGCTCGCCGATCTCGGGGCGCGCGTCATCAAGATTGAGCGCGGAACGGGAGACTTTGCCCGCGGTTATGATTCCACCGTGCTGGGCGATTCCAGCTTTTTTGTCTGGCTCAACCGGGGCAAGGAATCGGTGGTCCTGGATTTGAAATCCGCCGAGGACGCCGCCGTCCTGCACGAGCTGGTGCTGCAGGCGGACGTACTTGTGCAAAACCTCGCGCCCGGGGCGCTGGAGCGAGCCGGGTTTGGCTACGATCTTCTGGCCGCTGACAACCCGGGCCTGATTTACGTGGATGTGTCCGGCTACGGACGCGGCGGTTCCCTGACCACCAAAAAGGCCTACGACCTGCTCATTCAATGTGAAGCCGGGCTGCTGTCCGTGACCGGCACCCCGGATCAACCCTCCAAGGTGGGCATTTCCATCGCGGACATCGCCACCGGAATGTACGTCTACGCCGGGGTGCTCACCGCTCTTATCCAGCGCGGCAAAACCGGACGCGGAGACCGCCTGGAAGTGACGATGCTGGAGGCCCTGGGGGAATGGATGCAGCAGCCCTTCCTGTACGCGGCGTACTCGGGCACGCAGCCAGCCAGAAGCGGTGCGGCGCACCCAACCATCGCCCCCTACGGCCCGTTCGGGACCACCGACGGAACGGTGTTCCTCGGCATCCAGAACGACGCCGAGTGGCAGCGGCTGTGCGCCACGGTCCTGGGAGACTCCGGGCTGGCCGCCGACCAGCGTTTCCACCGCAACGACCAACGGGTGAAGCACCGCAACGAACTGGATGCGCTTGTGGGTGCCGCACTGGCGCGCAAAACCAGCGGCGACGTCGTCACCCTGCTGGATGAGTGCGGCATTGCCAACGCGAAGCTGCGGGACATGGCCGGCTTCGGGAACCATCCCCAGCTGGCCGAGCGGGCGCGCTGGATCGACGTCGAAACCCCGCACGGGACCGCCCGCGGGCTGCTGCCGCCGGTGACCGCCGCCGGGTACCGCGCCGCCGAAGGCTCGGTGCCCGCCCTGGGCGCCGACACAGAGCGCGTCAAGCTCGAGGCCACCGCGCTTCGGGCGGAACGGAGAGCATCATGACACCCCTGGCCCGCCAATATGCCCGCCACGCCATAGCCAACCATCATCTGGGGGACGAGTACTCGGCGTGGATGCGGTCCCTGCTGTTCGACTATCTGGCGGTCACCGCCGGAGGCGCCAGCCGCGAATCCGCGCTCGCTGCCGTGAAGGCCTACGAGTCCTCCCTGTCACCGGACGGTGCAGCTGCGGTGTTCGGCACAAGCCTGCGCACCGGGGCCGAGGACGCCGCGCTGCTCAACGGCATCACCGCCCACGGGCTGGAGCTGGACGACACCTTTGAGGAGGCATCACTGCATCCGGGAGTGGTGGTCTTTTCCGCGGCCATCGCCCTGGCGGAGGAACAGGGAGCAACCCTGGAGGAGCTGCTCACCGCAGCCGCGGTTGGCTACGACGTGATGTGCGACGCCGGAGTAATCCTCGGCGCCGCCGAAAGCTACGCCCGGGGTTTCCATCCCACGGCTGTTGCCGGGGCGCTCGGCTCCGCTGCCGCCGCAGCACGGCTGCTCGGCTTTGAGGAAACCCGCGCCACGCACGCCATCTCGCTCGCTGCCGACATGGCCGCGGGCAGCCTCGAATTCCTCTCCGACGGGTCCTGGACCAAACGGCTGAATGCCGGGCACGCCGCCGCCGTCGGAATCAGGGCCGCCCGGCTGGCCGCCGCCGGGTTCACCGCCCCGGAACGCTCGATCGAGGGGCGCGACGGATTCCTGACCCAGTACGGCGCCGGATTCATTCCCGGCCGCGGCGCGGACCTGGTGGCCGGGCGCTATGCCTGGCTGACGAGCATCAAGCTGTACCCCTGCTGCCGGTACATGCACGGAAACCTGGACCTGCTGCTGGAGGCAAAACGCGAGCATCCGGAACTCTCGGAAGAGACCATCGACTCCGTGACGCTGGCGGTCATCTCGGCCGGCGCCCGGCTGATCAGCAACCCTCCGGAGGCAAAGCTGAAGGTGGAGACGCCGGTGGACGCCCAGTTTAATATGCGCTTCGGCGCGGCCCTGGCGCTCAGCAGCGGAACCGCCACGGTGGAGCAGTTCGATCAGGCGCCGGAACTGGCCCGAACGCTGCTTCCGCTGATGCGCCGGATCACCTGCGTCACCTCCCCGGCAGTGGAGGAGGCCTTTCCGGAAGCCTGGACCGCTGAAATGTCCATCAGGCTGCGGGACGGCAGCATCCTTGAGGCATCAACGGACGGTTTCCGCGGTTCGCCGGCGCACCGGGTCAGCCGGGAGGACCTGCTGGAGAAAGCCGGTGGTCTGATGGGAACCGGAGCCGCCGCCGCAGTGCTGCGGATCATTGGGGAAACAGCCAACGGCGCCTCCGTTGCCGATATGCGCGCTGCCATTGTGCAGGTGGTGCAGCCGTCCCGCACCGCCGTCGTATAGTAACAAGGTGCCGCTTCCCGACTATGACATAAAGAATGACAGCGAGCTGCGCCGCGGAAACCTCAGCGAATTCGCCGCGGGCTATGTACGGGAATTGATTATCGCCGGGCATTTAGTGCCGGATGAACCGCTGGTGATCGATGAACTGGCCGAACATCTCGGTGTGTCGGTGACACCGATCCGGGAGGCCCTGCTGTCACTGCGGGTTGAGGGTTTTGTGGACCTCACCCGGGGAAAGGGCTTTAGCGTTCATCCGCTCAGCGCCGCCGATATTGAAGACGTCTTTTCGGTGCACGCCTCTGTGGCGGGAGAGCTGGCTTTTCGGGCGGCCTCGGTTATTACGGACGAGGAATTCCGGAACCTTTCGGCCCTGCACTTCGAAATGCAGGCGGCGGCCGTACGGGGCGATCTTGCACTTCTCGAAGAAAAGAACCACAACTTCCACTATGCGCTCAACCATGTGGTGGAAGCTCCGAAGCTGCTGTGGGTCCTGCGGCTGTGCACCCGGTACGTGCCGCGGCATTTTTATCCCAGCATTGAAGGCTGGCCGGCGGCAACACAGCATGATCACGGTGCCATTATCGACGCGCTCAGCGTCAGGGACCCCGAAGCGGCCCGCGCTGCCATGAGCGCGCACATTGTGCATTCCGGCGAACTGCTGGCCGCCCACCTGCGCCAGGTGATGTCCGCACGCGACGCCCCCTCCGGCGGCCGGCAGCAGGACTAGCCGGTCCTACTCCTTCACCGCGCCCTCCAGCATGCCCTTGATGAAGTGGCGCTGCAGGATGAAGTAGAGGACCACCACCGGCAGGGCGACGAGCACCGCACCGGCGGCCAGCAGCGCGGTGCCCTGGGTGTACTGGCCCTGGAAAAAGGCCAGACCCAGGGGAGCGGTGCGGAACGCTCCGGTGGGGGACATGACCAGCGGGATCAGGAATTCGTTCCAGGTCCACATGAACACCAGCACCACCATGGTGGTAATCGCCGGGCGGCCCATCGGCACCAGGATGGACCAGAGGATCCTCCGGGGGCTGGCGCCGTCCATCCGGGCGGCATCCACGATGGCCGGGCTCACTCCGCGGAAATAGCTGCGCATCCAATAGGTGCCAAACGCCAGGGACTGCGCCACCTGCGGCATGGCCACGGCCCAGATGGTGTCCGTCAGGCCGAGGGCGCGCAGGTCGAAAAACAGCGGCACCACAATGGTTTCGCCGGGGACCATGATGCCCAGCAGGAACAGATAAAAAAGAATGGTGCTGCCGCGGAACGTCATGGTGCCAAAGGCATATCCGGCGAGCACTGAGAGAATCACGGTCAGGGACACCACAATGACGGCCACCAGCACGGAGGTGCCCATGTACTGTCCAAACCGGCCCTCCTGCCAGGCCGCCAGGAAGTTGCCCGGATGGAAGGCGCCCTCCCGGCCGGCGGCGGCGTCGCGCGGGCCGAAGGCCTGGACGAGGATGTTCAGCATCGGGGCGAGCACCAGCACGGAAAAGACAATCAGGACGGCGTAGTTCAGGAACCGTTCGGTGGCGCTGACCTTCATGAGGTTCGTTCTCCGATCCGGTTCACCATGGCGGTGATGGCGAAAATCAGTACTGTCAGCGTCACGCCCACCGCGGCCGCGGAACCCACCTGGCCCAGTTCAAAGGCCCGCCGGTACACCTCGTAGCTGGGCACGGTGGTGGAACTTCCGGGCCCGCCGCTGGTGGTGACGTATATCAGGTCGAAGGTTTTCAGTGAGGCCACGATGGTCAGCGTGAGTGCCACGGTGATCTCGGCGCGCACTGACGGCACGATGATGGCAAAGAATTCCCGCACTCCGCCGGCGCCGTCCAGCCGCGCGGATTCGAACTGATCCTGCGGGATGCGGGCCATGCCGGCCAGCAGCAGCACGGTCACCAGTCCGGTGGAAACCCAGGTGCCAATGAGCCCGACGGCGGGAAGCGAGAAGGTGTAGTCCCCGAGCCAGGGGCGGGTCAGCGCCTCCAGGCCGATGCTCCGGAGCAGGGTGTTGAGTGCGCCGTCGGGGGCGTAAATCTGCCGCCATGCCACGGCCACCACCACCATGGCAATAACCTGCGGCAGGAACACGATGGTCCGGAACAGCGACAGGCCGTGGACCTTGGCGCGGGTCAGCACTGCGGCGAGGACCAGGCCCAGGCACACGGGCAGGATGGCATAGAAGAACACAAACACCAGGGCGTGCCCGAAGGCCGCGCGCAGCCGCGTATCGGAGAGGATGTCGGTGTAATTGCCGAACCCCACGAAGGTGGCCAGCGAAAGCCCGTCCCAGTCAAAGAGGGACAGGTGCACGGCGCGGCCCAGCGGGTAGAGCATAAAGGCGGCGTAGACCAGGAACGCCGGAAGGATGTACAGGTACGGGATCCACCAGTGACCCGCCCGTCCATTCGCGCCGCTGGTGCGGCCGGCAGAGCCGGCAGATCCGGACCGCCCGGCCCGGCCGGGGCGCCTGCCCCGACCCGACGCCGTCGTCGTATTAGCCTGCGTTAGTGAACTCGGCATAGTCAGCTTCCAGCGCTTCGGTGAATTCCTGCGGGGAGGTCCGGCCGTCGAGGACTCCCTGCAGCGCCTCGCCCATGGTGTCGGCCATCGTGGGGGTGGCGTAGTCGAGGTAGGGGAGCAGTGCGCCGTCGGCGCTGACGGTGCCAAACTCGGAATACACGTCCTGCAGCACGCCGGATTCGGGTGCGTACTTCTGGGTGTCGACAACGGGGAGGTTGCCGGTTTCGGCCAGGATGGCCATGGCTTCGTCGCTGGTGATGAAGTCGATGTACGCCGCGGCGAGGTCCGGATTCTCGGATTCGCTGGTGACGGTGAACGGCAGCCCGGTGCCGCCGGTGGTCTTGGGCGCTTCACCGGCGGCATCGGCGGGGACGAAGAATCCGACGTCGTCGCCCATGGCGTCCTGCAGGTCCGCGGCCAGCCATGATCCTCCCATGAGGAATACGCCGTCGCCGGCGGCGAGTGACTGCCAGGCGGCGTCGTAATCGGTGCCGTTCACGCCGTCGTTGAAGTACCCGTTGGACTGCCAGTCGGCCAGCTTCTGGGCGGCCTCCTCATTTTCCGGCGTGGTCCAGGAGGCACCGGCGTTGCCGAAGCCCAGTTTCTCCACGTCCTCCGTGGACACGAGCGAGCCCTGGACCGGGCCGAAGACGTGCAGGGCCGGCCACTTTTCGATGTTGCCCAGCAGCAGGGGGGTTTCACCGGCTTCCTTGGCGGTTTTCATCGCCGCTTCGAAACCGCTCCAGTCTTCGGGGACCTCCAGCCCCAGTTCGGCCAGCTTGGGCTTGCTGTAGAACACGCCCACCACCTCGCCGACCTGCGGGAGCCCGTACAGGTTGCCGCTGCCAAAGGTCTTCCCGTCCTCGCTGTACTGCGAGTACTGCAGCACGCTGTCCGGGTAGCGGTCCGCCCAGCCGTATTCCTCGGCCCAGGGATCCAGCGGCAGCAGCTGGCCGGCGGCAACAAAGTCGCCCATGGCGTTGCGTCCGTTGTTCGCTTCCACCACGTCCGGAGCGTCCTCGCCGCTGAGGGCCAGGCGCAGGGTGGTCGCCAGGTCATCGAAGGACTGCGAATTCCGGTCAATGGTGATGTTGGGGTACTTGGCCATGAACGCGTCGTTGAGCTGGGTCATCTGCTCGTTCTGCCCGCCGCGCACCTCCTGGTCCCAGACGGTCAGGGTCTGCTCACCCATGGCGGCGACATCGGTTTCCACGGCACGGTCCGGATCCGCGGCGGGGCTTTCGTTGTTGGAGCCCGAGCCGGGGGTGCAAGCCGCAAGTGAAAGGGCAAGGGCGGACAGCGCGGCGGTCAGCACCACGCTGGAACGACGACGGCGGGAACTGGGCATGGCTTTTTCCTTCAACTGTGCGGTGGGCTGGGTCTGTGCGGCGGGCTGGATCTGGGGGTGCTTCCCCTCCCGCGAGATGGCAGCAACTGCGCTTCCCAGCGCTGGGAAGCGCACTTTTTGCCATCTCGCGGGAGGGCGGGGGTTCATGAGAAGGCCTCCACTTCGGTGAGCAGGCCGAAGGTGGCCTCGGCCCGGCGGACGGCGTTGTGCGCCTTGTCCGATACGAGGTCATCGAGGAAGCCGTAGCGCCGGGCGATGTCAGCGGATTCCTGGTTGCCTGCGGACCGGGCCTTGGCGGGTTCCCACCAGTCCATGATGTCGCCCCAACCCGGCGCGGCGAGCGATCCGCCGAAGTGCTGCACGGACAGGGCTGAACACAGGGACGCGAAAAGCAGCCGCTGCTCCAGCGGCCACTGCTCCAGGGTGCCGGTCACCATCCCGGCCGCAAAGACGTCACCGGCGCCGGTGGGGTCCAGGGCGTTGACGCGCAGGCCGGGAACGGAAGCGGTTTCGCCGGTGGAGGCATCGGTGGCAATGGCGCCGTCGGCACCCTTGGTGACGACGGCGAGCGGAACCTGGTCCGACAGCCGGCTGAGCGCCGTTTCGGGGGTGTCGGTGCGGGTGTAGGCCATGGCTTCCACGTGGTTCGGCAGGAACGCATGGCACAGCGGCAGGTCGGCCAGCACCGCCGGATCCCACAGCTCGCTGGGGTCCCAGCCCACGCCGGCGAACACCAGGGTTTCCCCCGCGCCGTAATCCTTCCACCAGGGTTCCTCGCCGTCCGGGCGCACCAGTTCGGCCAGGGCCGCCCGGGCCGGGGGCGGGGTGCCGATCAGCTCGCGCTGGGTGACGGGAATGGGATGGCCGTGGGTGATCATGCTGCGGTCTCCCTGCCGGGCCAGGGACACCGTGACGGCGGAGTGCCAGCCGCGGAAGGTGCGCGAACGCTGCAGGTCGATCTTCTCCTGCTGTTCCAGCAGGGACCAGGCCCAGGCTCCGTAGGCATCATCGCCGAAACCGGCGGCGAGACCGGTCTTCAGGCCCAGCCGGGATGCGGCAACGGCCAGATTGGCGATGCCGCCGGGCAGGGAGCCCATGCCCTCGGCCCATACTTCGGTGCCCGGCTGGGGGGATGCGGGCAGGCCGGTAAAGACAATGTCGAAAAACAGTGGGCCCGTGAGGAACAGGTCCAGCCGGGTATCGGGGTTCTGCGTGTTTGTCACCTGGTTCTTCTTCCCCTGTTGCGCGTCGCTGCACAGGTATCCGTGGATAGTGGGGCAGGCGTGATCGGTGTGGATTGCCGCTTGCCCTTGGACGCTAGCACGCAGCATTGAGCAGAACAAGAAACGAAATGCTTGAAGCTGGCTGATTTTGACTGCTAGGGTCAGGCTCATGCTCACTGACAGCAGGCATTCCGCAATCTTGCGCAGGGTGCAGGAAACCGGCAGCGCCTCCGTCTCGGACCTGGCGCGCCTGGTTGACGTCAGCGAATCCACCATCCGCAGGGACCTCAACGCGCTCAACGGGCGGGGCCTGCTCCGGCGCGTCCGGGGCGGGGGTGCCGGGATGAACCAGCACGGGCAGCCGGACCACATGGTCCATCCGGAGAAGTCCGGGCCCGGCGCGGCACCGCCAGCCGCATCCCGCCCCGCCGCAGCCCCGGCCCCCGGGTCCTCATCCGAGCAGCGGATCGCGGTCCGGGCCGCGGAACTGGTGCGCGACGGCGACGTCGTGGTCCTGGACATCGGCACCACCGCCGCCCTGATCGCCAGGGCGCTTCGCGGGCGTGCCGTCACAGTGATCACCGCCAGCGTGGCGGTCCTGGACGAACTGCGCGATGACCCGGCCACCGAACTGATCCTGCTCGGGGGAATGCTCCGCCGGTCCTGCCACTCGCTGGCGGGGAGCCTGACGGAGGATGCGCTGCGCAGCCTGCGGGCCACCATCTGCTTCCTGGGCACCAGCGGCGTCCAGCCGGACGGCAGTGTCATGGACACCACCGGAACCGAAGTGCCGGTCAAGCAGGCCCTTTTGGCGGCCGCTCCGCACATTGTGCTCGCCGCCGATGAAACCAAGTTCCCGGGCACCGGCATCCGTCCGGTGGCCTCGGCGGGAGCCTTCACCACCCTGATCACATCGATCCACTCTGATCCGCCAACGCTGGAGCTGTTCCGGCAAGCAGGAAGCGACGTAATAACCGTATGAAACTCACCCTGATCGGCGGCGGAGGCTTCCGTGTTCCCCAGATTTTCGAGGCGCTCGCCGCTGAGGACGCCGCCGCCCGCGTCACCGAACTGTGTCTGTATGACAGCGCACCGGAGCGGCTGGCCGTGATGCAGTCGGTGCTCGCCCAGCTGGCCGCCGCCACATCCCGCCCGCCGCGGGTCACCGTAGCCACGGAGCTCGACGCCGCGCTGCGGGGAGCCGCTTTTGTCTTCTCCGCCATGCGCGTGGGTGGAGCGGAGGGGCGCATCGCCGATGAGCGCGTTGCCCTGGATTTGGGCGTCCTCGGCCAGGAAACGGTGGGGCCCGGCGGACTGGCGTATGCGCTGCGGACACTTCCGGCGGCCCGGCGTCTGGCCGAACGGGTGGCAGCGGTGGCCCCGGAGGCCTGGGTCATCAACTTCACCAACCCGGCCGGCATGGTCACTGAAGCCATGCGCGCGGTGCTCGGGGACCGGGTGATCGGCATCTGCGACACCCCCATCGGGTTGATGCGCCGTGCGGTGCACGCCGTGGGATCCACACCGGGCGCGGTGGACTTTGACTATGTTGGGCTGAACCATTTGGGCTGGCTGCGCCGGATTTCCGTGGCCGGTGAAGACAGGCTGCCGGGACTGCTCGCCGACGACGCCGCGCTGGGACAGATGGAAGAAGCCCGGCTGATGGGCTTTGACTGGGTGCGTGCCCTGGGTGCGGTGCCCAACGAATACCTGTACTACTACTACTTCCAGCGCGAGGCGACCGAACGCATCCGCACCGCGGCCGAGACCCGCGGCGAATTCCTCCAGCGCCAGCAGTCCGGGTTCTACGACCAGGCGCACCGGCATCCGGACAGCGCTCTGGAGCTGTGGAACCGGACAAAGCATGAACGCGAGGCCAGCTACATGGCCGAAAGCCGCCCCGAGGACGAACGCAACAACCGGCAGGAGAGCGATCTCGATGGCGGGGGATACCAGGGCGTGGCCCTGGAGCTGATGGGCGGCCTGACGGATGGAACCGCCGGAACCATGATCCTCAACGTGGCCAACCGCGGCACTGTCCCGGAGCTGCCGGATGAAGCAGTGATTGAGGTGGCCTGCGACGTGAGGGCCGGCGGCGTCAGCGCCCAAAAGGTTGCCCCGGTCAGGGGCGAAATGCTGGGGCTGCTGCAGCAGGTCAAAGCGGTGGAGCAGCTGACCATCGCCGCATCCGTGCACCGGGATCCCGTGCTGGCCTGGCGGGCGCTGGCGGCTCACCCACTGGTGGATTCCGTTTCCGTGGCGCAAAAACTCCTGGACGTTTATCGGCAAACAATTCCAGGAGTGGCTGACGCCTTTAAATAACCCCGTGTGGAGCGCGTTTAGCGGTGATTAGCAGCGCATTAAAAGGCTCCCCGCGTGCTAGGCTCCTCGCTGTAAGAGTGTTGTTTTATCGGGGGATAGCTGCACTCGCATTCCCCGTTTTTTCGGGGGAAAAAACTTTTGCTGAACTTTTGCATGTCCTGCGGCGCCAAGCTCCAGCCGGACTGGACGTTGTGCGGTCCATGCCGCGAGCCTGATCCGAACGACAATGCCTGCCACACGGTGCCCGTCATCCGCGGGATCGGAATTGCACCCGAGGGCGCTACCCCCGGGGCCGGCCCCGCCGAAGGGTTTCAGAAATCCGGCTGCAATGTGGCCATCCTTACCGGAGTGCTGCTGACACTGACAGCGATGGGCACCGGGCCTTTTCATCGTGATGCCTCCGCACGCACGCGGCGCTTTGCTACGCCTCCCAGAAGCCTTGGACCAGACCGGAGGCCACGGCATCATGAAAGCTTTCGCTGTGGCGTCCGGCGGAAGCCGGCGTCGGAATGGGCGTGGCCTGCCACTTACAACCATTACAAGAGGGAAGTGTTATGAAATTCTGCGTCCAATGTGGGCAGCAACTAACACCGGAAGCGCGCTTTTGCGTGAGCTGCGGTACAAAGGCAGCATCCGGCGACACCACGACGGCGGCCTCCGCAGCCGGGACCGCCGGGGCCCCGGTGCAGGCGGAAGCCCAGCGGCAGCCTGAATACGCTGGCGTCGGGGCCGCCCATCAGGACGGGCACGGCCAGGGACACAGCCCGGCCGGTAGTGTTCCGGAGACAGGCGCGGCTCCGGCCGCTGCCCCCAAGAAGTCCAACGGGGCGTTCGCCGGCATTCCGGTGAGCGATTATATCCGGGACGGCATCGCCGCCCTGGCGCTGATCCTTTCCCTGTTCATGGTGTGGATTGTCGACGACGCTTCCGCCTTCAGCTACGGATCCTATGAGGAATCCCGGGCAGGCACCCGCATCGACGTCATCCTGATTACCCTGGTCAGCCTGCTGTCACTGGGTATCAGCTACATCTGGCGCGCGGGTGTCTTTGGACCGAGCGTCGGTTACCGCAAGATCCAGGACCTGAAGCTTCTGGCCAACATTCCGTACTTCATTTTGGTGCTGGTGTATGTTGCCCTGCACCTGATCACGTCCAAGACCTTTGAACCGAGCACCTTTGGGACCCTCGGCCCGGCTCTGGCCTTTGGCCTCGCCGGAGCTGTTTTGGCAGCGCAGCCGCGGTGCGGAGAAATTGCGCCCGGAGACGTGGATCAGCCCCGCAACCAGCGCTGGATTTACGTCAGCCTCGGCATCGCCGGGCTGGCAACCGTGGTGGCCCTCGTCCAGATCATCCGTTACTGGGTGGCCATGGGCGATACCGGATTCCCGGACATCACCGGCTGGGGACTCGCCGCCACCCTCACGGCGCTGGCCAGTGCGGCCGTTCTGGTTTTCATTGCACTGCAGCTCAACAAACGCTCCGACCGCTGGCGCCGTGCCGGCGTCATCCTGGCTTTCGGTTCCGCGTTCCTGTCACTGATTGCCCTCTTTGAGGACCAGACGCTGCTGAACCTGAGCCTGAATTCCATCTCACCCGGGTTCTCCGTTGTCTTCTGGATGGCCTTTGGCGCCGCAGTCTCCGCGCCCTCCGTCGCCCGTCTCACCGAAGCTTCGGCAGTGGCACCGGCGGATGCCCGCAGCGGGCTGCAGCCGTGGCTGCTCCTGGCCGCGGGGCTCAGCGGCGTCCTCACCCTCACGGCTGCCATCGGCCTGATCACGAAGGCCACGAGCGACTACTCGGACGGTTACGTGCCGCAGGTCCTCGCCCTGTTCTTCGGACTGCTGCTGACAGCCGGAGCCGTGGTGACCATGCGCCTCATGGGCAAGGACCCCCGCTCCGCCTACATCATCCCCACCGGATACGCCGGACTGCTGTTTGTCCTTGGCCTGGTGCTCATGATCGTCTGGGCCGTTCAGCATGAGGGCTACCTCGGTGCTGTCATCCTGCTGCTGACCTTCGTGGTCCCGGCTGCCATCCTCTCGGTGCTGTGGCTGCCGCGTGCTTCCCGTGAACATTTCACGTCCCTTCCCGGCGGCAACGGCTCCGGGACATCGGGCTTCACTTTTGCCGGTGCTCCCGCTGCACAGCCCACCGCGCAGACACGGGTTCAGCAGACACCGGCCCAGGCGGCCGGTCAGGGTCAAACACAGCAAGCTCCGCAGGCCCAGTCCGGACGGCCGGTCCAGATGAAGGAACAGCCGGTTCAGCCGGTCAAAGCCGAATCCAAGAAAGCCGAAACCCCGGCTGCCGCTCAGAAGCCCAGCCCCGGCGCCGGTTCCACGGCCGGTTCCACAGCGGCGCAGCCCGCCGCTGACGGCGGATCGGACCTGATGAAGGAAGCGGCTAATCCTCAGACCCCGCTGGCGCGGTTGCAGGAACTGGCCGCCAATCATCCGGAGACCCGTCCCGCTGTGGCGGCCAACCCGTCCACGTACCCGGCTTTGCTGACCTGGCTGGGACAACTCGGGGACCCCGCAGTGGACCAGGCGCTCCGCCTGCGCAGCTAATGAAAAGGCTGGCGGTCGGGATGCTGGCGGCAGGGATTCTTCTGGCGGGATGCTCGCCTGCCCCTGCCGTTGAAGAGAGCACTCCGGCCGCCAGCCGTACCCCGCCGGTTACGCAGGAGCCGTCCGGTTCCGCACCCGTTCCGGCGGCACCCGGGGAGGTAACTACGCGGGAGCCGGCACCCGAACGGGCTCCTGCTGCTGCGGCAAGGCTGGCGGCGCTTATCGGGAAACCAGGGAAACCGGCACAGGTGGTGCTGCTCGGCGATTCCTTTGCTGCCGGTGAAGGCGCCGGTTCCTACAAACCGATTGACGGCGTCGCCGAAAGCCTTTGCCACCGCAGCTCCGAGGCGCTGGCATCGGCGGGGGAGACGGGTCCGCAAACCGGGCCTATTGTCCACAACTTTGCCTGCTCGCGTGCGCGCATTTCCGCGCTGGAAACCGCGCAGCAGGTGGAAGGGCACGGTCCCGGCGGAGTTCCGGCGCAGTTGGAGCAAATGGCCGGAGTGCGTCCTGACCTTGTCCTTCTGTCTATTGGCGGCAACGATCTGGGCTTCGCGGACCTGCTGCAGGCCTGCGTGGCTGCAACAGAGCCCTGCGGTGAGGACATCGGCCTGGCGAAAAGCACGGAGCAGAAGCTGCTTTCGCTGGGCCCGGAGCTCACGGAGACCTACCGCAGGGTGGGGACCGCGGCCCGTGCGCCGGTGCTCGTACTGCCGTATCCGCGAATGTTCGACGCCGGTGCTGCTGAATGCGGGCGGCTGTCGTCCGGGGAACTGGACTTCGGGCTGCGTGTCACCGACGCCCTGAACGCAGTGCTGGAGGAATCCGTGCAGGCAGCGGGCCTGCCGGACGTGAGGTACGCCGGTGCACTGGAGGATTCCTTTGCCGGCCGGGGAGCCTGCAGCGCGGATCCCCTGGTGAACACGGCCCGCATTGGGCCACTTCTGGGTGCGGTGGCCTCGGTTTCCGCATCCCAGGAAATACTGCATCCCACCGCGGACGGCTACCGGGTTTTGACGGAAGACCTTGTGCGGTGGCTGGAAGAACATCCGGCCTAACCGCCGGCGACGCGGCGTACCGCAGCTCAGGAAAGCCCTTGTGTCTCATTGAAAGGACGCCATGTTGTGTTCAGTTTGCGGGGAACCGCAGGAAGCCGGAGTCAGCTTTTGCGCCAACTGCGGGATGCCCGCGGCAATGCCATCCGCGGCAGCGCCATCCGCTGCGGCGCCGCCTCCGCCCCCGGCGCCCCGGGACCAGCCGTCACCCAGCCCGGAGGACCAGCAGCCCGGGGCTGATACCCGGCCCAATCCGCAGCCCTCCGGCCAGCCCGGGGCGCAGGAAGCACTGACGGCCCCGTCCAAGAGCCGGCGTACGCCGCTGACCATCGCCGGCGCCGTCATCGTGGTGGCAGCGCTGGCGGCCGGCATATATGTCTGGGGACCCTGGAAGGACCAGACCGAGGCAACCGGAGCCGCGCCGTCGTCGTCCGCTTCACCCTCGCCTTCCGCCTCCGCGGGTGCCTCCGCCAGCTCAGGCGCGACCCCCAGTGCCGCCCGCAGCGGCTCCGCCAGCGCATCGCCGTCGGCCGGTTCCCCGGCATCCGCGAAGGCAGCGGCCAGCATTCCGCTGTCCGGCTTTGAACCGTCAACGTCGGAAGTCCGCAACGGCATGGTGATCTACCGGACGTCCAACGGCGTTTCAGCCCACGTCCCGGGAGAGTCCATCGCCCGCACCTATCCAATGCCTGCGGCGCCCTCCGGCCAGGAAGTATCCGGCAGCACCCTTGACGTCATCGGCACCGGGGATGCCCCGAAGCTCGCGGCCCTGGTGGAAATCCGAACGCCGGCCTCCGGACTGGACCCGGAGCAGTACGCCACGGTGCTGCGCACCTACGACGACAAGAAGACGGCGCCCCTCGCTGAAGCGCCGGTGACCGGGATTGAGCACGACAACTTCCGCGAACTGACCCTGCACGGCAGCAGCGACGGCTCGATGGCCCTGGAGAGCGAGGACTACAGCGAGCCGACGGCGCGGTTCTTCAACGCAGCGCTCGAGCAGGTAGGCGAGGGCAGCGGAGTGTTCACCGCGCACCATGGAACGACGGCGATTCTGTCCGACCGCAACGACGGCTGCCTGATTTCGGCCTGGAGCACCACTACCGGCGCCAAGCTGTGGGAAAACAACTACGGCACCGTCACCTACCCGAGCTGTTCGGCAACGCTCGACGCCGGCGGCCTCACCGTGGTGGTGAACGGCAATGAGGACTTTGTTGCCGTGGTGGATCCAGCCACCGGAATCCTGCGTAACCAGCTCACCGGCGCGCAGAGCGTGAAGTTTGATTCGGCCGGACCCTTGGCGGTTGTCGAGTACGGCACATCGGATGCCACGCTGCCGGCACTGCGCGTGTATGACACCACAACGTGGGCATCCACGCTGGAGGTGACCAGCGAACAGGGCCAGGCGCTGAACCTGCAGTCGCTGTACCTCTTCGGTTCCAAGCTGTACATCGAAAACACTGACGAGCAGCCCGTCCTGGATGCTATGACGGGTGAAAAGCTGGCGGCAAACTGGAAAGTGCGTCCGGCTCAGGCCGTCAGCGCCGACTGGACACTGGTGACCGACGAGACCAAGGGAACATACTCCCTGGAAGCAAACGACAACGGAGTTTACCCGGGACCATGGTGGTAACCGATGAACCCTGACGTGAATCCGGTACGCCGGTTCTGCGCCCAGTGCGGGTAGGAGCTGCCCACCGCGTCGACTGCTCGTAGCAATATTGCCGGGGGAGAAAATGTTCCGGGGACAAAATGTGCGGAGGCGGGATTCCGGAGAACAAGATTCCAGAGGGCGGGGCATAACCGCTGCCGCATTTTGAGTAGAAGCAGCCAGGGGACGGATGCCGTCCCTTGGCTGCTTTTCTTCATTGGGAGCCATCAATGGTGACATGTTAGGCTCCGAACACTGCGTTGTTATTTCCGGGGGGATATTGCATTGCATAACTCCCCGTGCCAACCCTGGGGGGAAAATAAATGAAATACTGCATGTCCTGCGGCGCTGCGCTGCAGCCGGAATGGCGTTTCTGCGGAAACTGCCGGCGTCCGGTTGATGAAGGCAGCGAACAGCAGTCCGCATCCACGGAAGAACCGCCTGAACCCGGTACCGGGACCGGCCAGCAGGACCATTCCCCGAATCCCCAGTTCCATGAGGCTTCCGCCCCCTCCGCCGGTGCGGATAGTTCCGGCACGCCCGCTGCGGTTGTGCCAGGCGCGGGTGGCTCCGGCGCGGCTGTGCCAGACGCAGGTGCATCCGCAGCAGACGGCTCCGGCGCACCCCCGGCACCCCCGGCGCCGCCGGCGGATCCGGCGGACGGCATGAAGGAGCCGCGGAAGAAGGCCAGCCGCAAGACGATCGTCCTGGTCTTCCTCGCCGTCGTCCTGGCAGTGGCGGGCCTCGGCGCCTACTTCTTCATCCAGAACATCATCCGCGGCGGCGCCGGATCTCCCGAACAGGTGGCCGAGAAACTGATCGAGTCAGTGGAAGCCAAGGACGGGATTGGCCTGGTCACGATGGTCGCTCCCGCGGAGCGTGACTCGCTCAACCGCCTGCGCGAAGGCCTCACCGAAAAGGTCGAGGAGTTCGGCATCCTCGAGGCCGCCAACAAGGTGGGCGAAGACGCCGAGGACGTGAACGACGACATTAACTTCGACGGCATCACCGTCACATTCGAGAACGTGGAGCCGGAGATCACCGAGGTTGATGACCAGCTGGCAGTGCTGGCGTTCAACTCCGGCAGCGTCCGGGTCCAGGTGGACCCTGAGCAGACCACGGGTGCCGTCCGCTCCGCCCTGGAAGCGGCGGACGAGATGGAGAAGATCGACGAGACCACTGAGTTTTCCGAGCTGGGAATTGACGGCGACCCCCTGCTGATGGCCGCCGTCAAGGACAACGGACGCTGGTACCTCAGCCCGCTCTACACCGGCCTTGAGCTCATCACCCAGTCCACGGGCGGCGAGCGCGGCAGCCTGCCCGAGGGCACCGACGGCAGCGGCTCACCGGCGGAAGCCGTGCAGGCCCTGATCGGAGCCGTGCCCGGCATTGTGGAAAGCGGGAAATTCACCGATGTGGGCAATTACCTCGTCAGCTACGAGGGCAACGCCGTCCACTACTACGGCGGTGCGCTGAACGACGCCATGGACGGCGGATCCGACGTCGACCTGCAGGTGACCACCAATAAGTTCAAGGATGCGGAAACGGACGGCGACCGCGGGCGGGCCACCGTGGAAACCCTGGAAGCGGAAGTGGAAGGGGACAAGCTGCGGGTAACCTCCGACTGCATCGAACTCGACGGCTCGGACGAAATGTGCCGCGGGAAGTCCGGCTACGTCATGCTCGAGGGCGGCGTCGACGGCGAAGCAGTGATGCGCGCCCTCCCGCCGCTGGGAATGTCCACCGTGAAGGAAGACGGCGACTGGAAGGTCAGCCTCATGGAGACGACCACGGACTGGACGCTGCAGTGGATCGATTCCATCACCCGCGAGCAGGCACTGGCCATGCTGGATCTGGCCCGCAGCGAGGACACCGCCGGAACCATGGTGGTGGGCGAGGAAACCGAACTGAAATTCAACTCAGCCGGTTACGCCGTCATGAAGCTGGAGCTGGACGAGGAAATGATCCTGGACAGCACCGACGACTACAGCAGCCTGACGGTCTACTCGCCCGACGGCAAGGAAACCATCACCTCGCCGGATTCCTACCTGCGGGAGGAAACCCCCGCCGGTGAATACAAAGTGGTGATTTACGCCGGTGACGAATGGGCTGACAAGTTCGCCGAAAGCGGCAACGACGTGCAGTACTCGACGTCGTTCACCCTCGAGGGCGTGGTGGAACCGCCGATGATCAACGACTACCCCGGGGAAGAATTCGGCTACCTCTCCCTGGATGACTACCCCGGCCCCACGGAAGAGATCACCGTCAAGGTGCCCAAGGGCAACGATGACGTGAAGCTGGTGCTCGAGGCCATGGGCAGCTTCTCCGAATGGGACAAGCCCGGCAGCCTGGTGGTGACCGTGGACGGCAAGGAATACACCGTCGCCGTGGGAAATGATCCGGAAGAACTCGTTATCCCCGTTCCGGACGACGGCAAGGAACACACCCTGGAACTGGAACTGGTCAAGGGAACGGGCAGCGGCTCCGAAGTGGACTACGTGCTCAACTTCGAATAAGCGGCCAGGGGTTCATCAGCAGAGCCCCGCCATGAAGTTCCAGCGGGGTTCGGCAGCACCGTAAGCACCAAAACAAAGGGAACCGGCCGGCGTCACGCGCCCACCGGTTCCCTTTGTGGTTCGTCGCTAGGCTGGGGGCATGAATGCGCACCCCGTCATCACCGTCCTCGCCGGAAACCGGCCCCTCGTTGGTATGGAAGAGCTGCAGCGCGAGGCCGAGGTCCGGGTGACCGACGACGCCGGCCTCCCCGAGGCGCTGGCCGGCGCGGACATCCTTTATCTCTGGGATTACTTCGCCGACGGCGTGCGGCGGGCCTGGCCGGCCGCTGATTCCCTGCGCTGGATACATGTGCCCGCGGCCGGAGTGGACAAACTGATGTTTCCCGAGCTGGTGTCTTCGGAGGTGGTGCTGACCAACGCCCGCGGTGTTTTTGACCGTCCCATGGCCGAACACGTGCTGGGATCCATGTTCCATTTCGCCAAGAACTTCGGGCTTGCCTCCGCCCAGCAGCGGCAGCGGCAGTGGCGGCACTACGCCACCGGTGACCTGGCGGGAGCCTCGGTGCTGGTGGCCGGAACCGGCAGCATTGGCCGGTGCACCGCCCGGCTCCTGGCCGCCGTCGGCCTGCGGGTGGACGGAACGGGCCGCACCGCCCGCGGCGGGGACGCAGACTTCGGCACCATCCATGCCAGCGCCGATTTCGCCGCCGTGGCGGGTGCCTATGACTATGTGGTCCTGGCGGCGCCGCTGACACCGGACACACGCGGAATGCTCAGCCGGGAGGTCCTCACCGCCATGAAGCCGACGGCGGTGCTCATCAACGTGGGCCGGGGCGCCCTGGCGGACGAGGCGGCGCTGGAGGACGCGCTGCGAGGCGGCGCCCTGGCCGGAGCGGCGCTGGATGTGTTTGAAACCGAACCGCTGCCGGAATCGAGCGGATTGTGGGAGCTGGAGAACGTGCTGGTGACCCCGCACCTGTCCGGGGATTCGCAGAACCAGCTGCCGGCGCTGGCCCGCCAGTTCGCGGACAATCTGGCGGCGTTCAAGGCCGGGCGGCCGCTGGCCAACGTCGTGGACAAGCAGCTGGGATTCGTTGTGTCCTGACCGCTTCGGCGCCTGCCGCCCCACCCCGGAACCCGGCCACCCGTTGACCCGCGCCCGCGCCCCGGATAAGACTGGGGTCCAACTGCTGGCCGAATTCGATGGAGAAGGAAGTGCGGCGTGAAGGCTGTCCGGGTGCACCGCTATGGCGAGGATCCGCATATTGATGAAGTTCCCGAGCCGGAAATTACCGGTCCCTGGGATGTGATCGTGGATGTCGGAGCCGCCGGGCTGTGCCGGACCGACCTGCATGTGATCGAGGGCCAGTGGGATGCCATCCAGCATCCCCGGCTGCCCTACATCCTGGGCCACGAAAACGCCGGCTGGGTGCGCGAGGTGGGCTCCGCCGTCGTCAACGTGGCGCCCGGGGACACGGTGATCCTGCACCCCCTGGTGACCTGCGGACTGTGCCCGCCGTGCCGTGCCGGGGACGATTCGCACTGCGAAAACGCGGTGTTCCCGGGTTTGAATGTGGACGGAGGGATGGCCGAGCAGCTCAAGACCAATGCCCGCGCCGTCGTGAAGCTGGACCCGTCACTGCAGCCGGCGGACATCGCCGCCCTGGCCGACGCCGGACTCACCGCCTACCACGCGGTCCGCAAGGCCGCCCCGCTGCTGTTTCCCGGCACCCAGGCCGTGGTGATCGGCGCCGGCGGGCTCGGGCACATCGGCGTGCAGTCACTCAAGGCCCTCACCGCCGCGCACATCACCGTGATCGACACCTCCGAGGCCGCGTTGGAACTGGCCCGCTCCCTCGGCGCGGACACCGTGCTGCGAAGCCCGGACACCGCAGCGGTGCTGGAGGCCACGGACGGGGGAGCGCACGTCGTCTTCGACTTTGTGGGCGAACACGGCACCGAAGCACAGGGCATCGAGATGCTCCGGAACCGGGGCAGCTACTACTCCATTGGTTACGGCGGAGAAATCCGGATCCCCACCATCGAGCTGATCTCCCGCGAAATTTCAGTGGTGGGGAACCTGGTGGGCACCTACCAGGACCTGGTGGAGCTGATGACCCTGACCGCCGCCGGCGACATCACCCTGCACACCACCACGTACGACCTCGACGACGCCGTCCAGGCCATGCACGACCTCGACGCCGGCAAGCTGACCGGCCGGGGCATCCTCATCCCGCCGGCAGGAAGAAGGACGTCGTGACGTATCCCGCCAAGTACCCCGCCCTGAACCAAACGAACCTGACACCCGAAGCGCGGGCCATCCTGCAGCGCATCATCCGCACGGCCTTCCCACACCCGGACTTTCCCGCTGCCGCCTACGAACGGATGACCGACCGCATTGTCGCCGAAGCCGACGCCTCCACGTGGTTCCGCGTGGTCCTGACCCAGGGACTGATCGCCCTGGGCGCCCAGTCCGAGGAACCCTTCCTGGAGCTGTCCGATGAACGTGCCCTCGCGGTGCTGCGCCGGGTCTCGGACCTGGAGTTCTTCGGTTTTATCCGCCGCACCACCGTCCTGAACCTTTACGACGATCCGCAGGTCTGGGAGGTGCTCGGTTATGAAGGCCCGTCCTTCGACAAGGGCGGTTACGTCAACCGCGGCTTCGATGACCTGAACTGGCTGCCGACCCCGCGGGTTGAAGCGCCGGAGGGCTACGTTCCGGACACCGGCCCGCTGCCGTATCCGGTGGCCCAGCCCGGGCAGCGGTCCGGGTCCCGGGGCGCGGGCGGGAACGAAGCCACCGCAGGCAACGCGGACAGCGCACCGGACCGGGATGAAGCGGCGGGTTCGGCCGCAGCCCGCGCGGCCGGACCGGCCCCGGAATCCGGCACCGCGGCACAGGCACCCCGGCAGCACGGAGGAGGAACGGCATGAGCGAACAGATTTCCAGTTTCCAGCCCACCGGATCAGCGGACCCGCTGGCCGCATCGGCGCACTTTGACCTCGACGACGATTCCGTCGTCGTCATCATTGGCTCGGGCGCCGGCGGCGGAACCCTGGCCCATGAACTGGTGGAGAAGGGGGTGAAGGTGGTGCTGCTCGAAGCGGGACCGTTCCTGACCAACTCCGACTACGTCAACAACGAGTGGGAAGCGTTCAACCAAATGGCGTGGCTGGATCCGCGCACCACCTCCGGCAGCTGGCGGATTGCCCGTGACTTTCCGAACCTGCCGGCATGGATCGTCAAGGCCGTGGGTGGAACCACCACCCACTGGTCCGGAGCCACACCGCGGTTCAAGCCGCACGAGTTTGTCTCCCGCACCGTGTACGGGCGGATCGACGGCGCCAACCTGCTGGACTGGCCGCTGACCCTGGAGGACCTGGAGCCGTACTACGACGTCGCGGAACGCAAAATGGGTTCCACCCACGTCCACGGCCGTCCGCCGCTGCCGGCGAACAACAACTACAAGGTGTTCGCCAACGGCGCGGAGAAACTCGGCTACCGGCACTTCGCCACCGGCCCCTATGCCACCAACGCGGAGCCCTACGACGGGCGTCCGGCCTCCGTGCAGGACGGCTTCAATTTCCAGGGCGACAAGTCCGGCGCCAAGTGGTCCACCCTGGTCTCGGAGATCCCCAAATCGCTGAAGACCGGGCGGCTGGACCTGCGGCCGGAGAGTCAGGCCGTGCAGATCACCCACACCCCGGAGGGCAAGGTGGACGGGGTGGTGTATGCCGACGCCGAGGGGCAGCTGCACCATCAAAAGGCCCGGGTGGTGGCGGTGGCCGGCAACGCGATTGAAACGCCGCGGTTGCTGCTGCTCTCCGCCTCACCGCTGTTCCCGGACGGGTTGGCGAACTCCTCGGGCCAGGTGGGCCGGAACTACATGCGGCACACCACCGGCTCCGTCTACGCACAGTTCGAGCAGCCGGTGAATATGTACCGCGGGGAAACCATGGCCGGGCTGATTGCCGATGAATCCCGCCACGACACCGACCGCGGTTTTGCCGGCGGCTACTACATGGAGACCATTTCGCTGGGCCCGGCGTTCCTGGCCTCCTTCGTGGATCCGGGCGCGTGGGGTCCCGGCTTCGCGGCGATCCTGGACGGATACCGGCGCACGGCCGGGATGTGGATTGTGGGCGAGGACATGCCGCAGGAAACCAACCGGGTCACGCTGAACACCACCGTCACGGATCCGCTGGGCCTGCCGGTGCCAAACGTGCACTTTGATGATCACCCCAATGACGTCGCCATGCGCGAACACGGATACGGGCAGGGCCAGGCCCTGTACGAGGCGGTGGGGTCGACGTCGGCGGTGCGGACGCCGCCCTATCCCTCCACCCATAACCTGGGGACCGCGCGGATGAGCAGCCGGCCCGAGGACGGGGTGTGCAACGGGTTTGGCCAAACCCACGATGTGCCGAACCTGTTCATTTCCGACGGATCGGCGTTCACCACCGGAGCCGCGGCCAATCCCACGCTGACCATCGTGGCGCTGGCCATCCGGCAGGCCGAGTACCTGGCGGCGCAAATGGCCCTGGGGGAGATCTGAGCGCGTGGTGAAGCCCGGTGGCGGCGGGGCTGGGTCTGCTCCGGCCGTCGCGGTGCTCGGCGCCGGGATCCTGGGGGTCTCGACGGCGGTGGAACTGCTGCGCGGCGGCGCCCGCGTCACGCTGGTGACTGAAGGACACCCGGCCAGCGGGGCCTCGGGACGCTCGCTGTCCTGGCTGAACTCCGGGGGTGACTACCCGCCGGCCTACCACCGGCTGCGGCTGGCCGGCATGGACCGCTACCGGACTTTGCTGTCGGAGAACCCTGGGATTGACTGGCTGCGGTTCGACGGCGGGGTGTATTGGAGCGCGGACGGGGCCGCGGCGCCACCGGCGGAACGGTATGAGCACCAGCGGAACCAGGCGTACGACGCGCGGCTGGTTCCCGCGGCCGAGGTCCCCGCCCTGGTGCCGGGCCTGGACCCTGCGGCGCTGCCGCCCGTGGTGCTGTTCAACCCCGGCGAGGGGTGGGTGAGCCTGCCGCACCTGATCCGGCATCTGCTGCACGAGTTTGCGTTCCGCGGCGGAACGCTGATCACCGGCGCCGGCAACACCGGCGTCGTCGTCGACGGCGGGACCGCCGTCGGGCTTCGGAGCGCGGCTGGAGAAACGTATCCGGCCGACGTTGTCCTGGTGGCCGGCGGCGCCGGCACACCTGCCATCCTGGACCGGCTGGGCTATCAGCTCGGGGACCGCTCGGACCTGGCGATGCTGGTGGTGACGGAACCGAAGGCCCACGGACTGAAGGCAGTGCTGAACACTCCGCGGGTTTCCCTCCGCCCGCATCCGGGATCGCGGCTGGCGATGGACCACACCTGGTACCTGGACCAGATCACGCCTGACGGGGACGGCGGCTGGAGTGTGGATCCGCAGGTGGCGCAGGACCTGGTGGATGAAGCATCATCGCTCCTGGCCGGACATCCCCGGCTGATGCCGCAGAGCTGGCGGATCGGGCTCAAGCCGGTGCCCGGTGACGGGCTTCCCGTCCTGGGTGAAATCTCCGGCCTGCCCGGCTGCTACATGGCGTTCACCCATTCCGGGGCGACCCTGGGCCTGATCGCCGGGGAACTGCTGGCCGCGGAAATCCTTGCCGGGCGCCGGCATCCGGTGCTGGCACCGTTCCGTCCCGACCGCCTGCTGACGGCCCGGAATCCTGACCTGCCGGCTCGCCGCGGTGCACCAGCGCCGTAAACTCTCCCGGCGTCCATCCCGTGGCCCGGCGGAAATCACGGGAGAAGTGGGACTGGTCCGCGTAGCCAAGCCGAAACGCCAGATCCCCCAGCGGGACGGAGCCGTGCCGGAGCTGTTCGCCCGCGTCCTGCAGCCTGCGCCGGCGGATCAGCCACTGCGGGGTCACGCCCAGATACCGGGTGCACAACCGCTGCAGGGTGCGCTCCTGCAGATCAAAGACCGCGCAGAGGGACGCCACGGTGGTGATCTCCGGATCCGCTTCCACCCGGGCCGTCACTTCGTTGACCAGCGCGGCGTCCCCGGTGGGCGGGGGAAGCTCCAAGAAGCGGTCCTCGACCATCCGCCGGGCCCGGGCATGGGCTGCGGGATGGGAAGGACCGGCGGACATCAGGTCCCGGATCCCGGGGACCAGACCGGAAAGAAAGGGCAACTCCGACAGATCGGCGTGGCGGTTGGTCAGCGTGCTGACGTCATCGCTGGCCCCGGCACCCGGCGGGGATCCGCCGGGCAGGGACCCGCCGAGCAGGATCCGTCCGGTTCCGGGCCGGAGCATAACGCCGAACGCCCACCCGCTGCCGGACAGCGGCACCCGGGCCGCCGCCGTCGTCGGCCCCACCAGCCGCGCGTACGCCGCTGTGATGCTGAGCAGACAGGTGGGATAGGTCAAAATGCGCTGTTCGCGGACTTCACCGGCCGGTACGTTCCAGACGGGAATCCAAAAGACGCGCAGCCACGGGTCCGCGGCCGGCGAGGGACTGTAGCGGTGGAGCGTGAAGGAGCGGTCGGCGGGGTCGCTGAGGTGGCCCCTGCCGATTTCGCTGAATCCGGTCTCGTCGAACACCTGCCGCTTCCGTTTCTGCTGTCGGATTTGTTCAAGACAACACTCTTCGGACCGGCCTAGCGTGAAAGCAGCTGCACCGAAGACCAACCCGCAACCAAGAGACCCACCACAACCTAAGGAACGATCATGACAGCATCCCTGGACCTCTGGCGCAAGAACGCCGAGCCGTTCACCGCGATCACCGTACGGACCACGGACTGGGACGCGCAGACGCCGTGCGATGGCTGGACCGCCCGCGACCTGGTGGAGCATGTGGTCGCCACCGAACGGGACTTCCTGGAGCGGCACGGACTGTCCGGTCCGGAGGTGGACAGCGGTGATCCGGGAAAGCGGTGGCTGGAGCATGAACGTCACGTAGCGGAGCTGCTGGCCGATCCCGCCGTCGCGGACCGGGAATTCCCCGGTTACTTTGGCCCGAGCACGATCGGTGAAACCCTTGCCGGATTCTACGGTGGAGACCTGATTGTGCACCGCTGGGATCTTGCCACGTCCCAGGGGCTCGACGCCGGGTTGTCGACGGAGGATTTGGAGGCGGTGGATGCCGCGATGGACGGGTTTGGCGAGCAGGCCTACGGTCCCGGTCTGTTCGCCCCGCCGGTTCCGGTGCCCGACGACGCCGGCCTCCTCCGCCGGGTGCTCGCCCGGACGGGGCGCCGGGCCTGAGCCGAGGCCGAGCCGTGCGCGCCCGTCAGCGCAGCGCGGTTTGGGGCAGGGCGCCCACGGAGGCGGGGTCCGCCAGCAGTCCGGCGAAGACGAGCTCCGCGGCGCCGACCAGCAGCAGATCGGCGCCCAGGGCGGCCCGTGAGATGGTGACCTGACTGCCGAGCCCGCCGATCCCGCCGGCCGCCACGGCAGCTTCAAGCCGCCCGGCGGCAAACGAGTGCAGCACGCCCAGGAAGCCCCCCAGCACGATGATGCTCGGATTAAAAATGTTCACAAAGTTGGTCAGCGCAAGGGCCAGTAAATCCAGCTGCCGGTGCGTTTCGGCGATGAGCTCGGGGGAGCCGTCCCCGGCCATGGCCGCCTCGAGCTGGTCCTGGTCCGCATGCTCCAGCTTCAGGATGGACAGCAGCCTCCCCAGGCTGACCTCGGTTTCCAGGCACCCGCGCCGGCCGCAGTGGCAGGGGAGCCCACCCGGAGTGACCACGGTGTGCCCCAGCTCACCGGCGTACCCGGCGGCACCGCGCAGCGGCACTCCGCCCACCATGGCGCCGCCGCCGATTCCGCTCGCGCTGCCATTGAGGTAAATGACATCGGATGCTCCCACCGCAGCTCCGAAAAGGCTCTCCGCAAGCGAACCCAGGTTGGCGTCGTTCGCCGCCCGGGCCGGCAATCCGAGCCCGGCGGACAGCGCGTCAGCCAGCGGCTCGCCGGACCACAGCAGATGCGGTGCCAACAGCACAGAGCCGTCATGACTGTTAACGAGTCCGGGAACCGCGGCGCCCACTCCGGCAATCCGGGTCATCCCGGCCAGCTCCGACTGCATGCCATCCACCACAGCCCTGCTGATGTTCACGGTATCCACAACCGTGGGCGGGGAACCGGCGTCGTACCGTACCCGCCGGTGCACCTTGCCGCCCAGCCCCACCAAGCCCACGGTGACGGCATCGACGTCGGGGTTTATGGCGATCGCCGCAACTTTCTCGTTCGCGTGCACCAGGGGAGAGGGCCTGCCGACGCGTTTGAGGGCGGGCGGATCAGTTTCGTACGCCAGGCCCAGCTCGGCCAGCTCGGCGACAAGCGCGCTCACGGTGGAGCGGTTGTAGCCGCAGATGCGGGTCAAATCGGCGCGGGAGAGCGGGCCACGCCTGTGGAGGAGGGTCAGAACCCGGGACAGGTTCTGTCCGCGGATGTCCGTGCCCGGGGATGTACCAGCACTCATGTTGCTGCCGTTTCTGCTGAAGTTGGATGACGGAGTGGAGCCCGCCGCGGAACGATGCCCGGCCAGCCGGCGGTTTTCCAGCGTAACCCGGGTCCGGGCGCCAAACCGCGTTTTGTTGTGGAAGATTCAAAACGTGGCATTGGACGGCGGAAGTCCACCTCAGGTTTTGTGAAAACCATTGACACCTGCGGTTTAGAGTCATATGTTGTTGAATCCAACTAATACCGGATCTTGGAGTGAACTGTGACAATGACGCCATCACCATCGGACCGCTTTACCTTTGGACTCTGGACGGTGGGCTGGACCGGAAATGATCCGTTCGGCGTTCCGACCCGCTCCGAGCTGGACCCGGTCGAGGGCCTGCACAAGCTGGCCGAGCTGGGCGCCTACGGCGTCACGTTCCACGACAACGACCTCATTCCGTTCGACGCCAGCGCCTCGGACCGGGCGCAGATCCTGAAGAACTTCACCACGGCCCTGGCGGAAACCGGGCTGAAGGTGCCCATGGTGACCACCAACCTGTTCAGCCATCCGGTGTTCAAGGACGGCGGCTTCACCTCCAATGACCGTTCCGTCCGCCGGTACGCGCTGCGCAAGGTCCTGGCCAACCTGGATCTGGCAGCCGAGCTGGGAGCGGAAACCTTTGTCATGTGGGGTGGCCGCGAGGGCTCCGAATATGACGGATCCAAGGACTTCGCCGCAGCCTTTGACCGCATGAAGGAAGGCATTGACACCGCCGCCGGCTACATCAAGGAAAAGGGCTATGACCTGCGCCTCGCGCTCGAGCCCAAGCCGAACGAACCCCGCGGCGACATCTTCCTGCCCACCATCGGGCACGCCCTGGCCTTCATCAACGAGCTGGAGCACGGCGACATTGTTGGGCTGAACCCCGAAACCGGCCACGAGCAGATGGCGGGGCTGAACTTCACCCACGGCATCGCGCAGGCGCTGTGGTCCGGCAAGCTGTTCCACATTGACCTCAACGGCCAGAAGTCCATCAAGTACGACCAGGACCTGGTCTTCGGCCACGGCGACCTCACCAGTGCGTTCTTCACTGTCGACCTGCTCGAAAACGGCTTCCCCAACGGCGGCCCGACGTATGACGGCCCGCGCCACTTCGACTACAAGCCGTCCCGCACTGACGGGTATGACGGCGTGTGGGCCTCCGCGGCGGCCAACATGTCCATGTACCTGCTGCTCAAGGAACGCGCCCTGGCCTTCCGCGCCGACCCCGAAGTTCAGGAAGCCCTCGCCGTCTCCGGCGTCTTTGAACTGGGACAGACAACCCTCGATGCCGGCGAAAGCACCGCCGATTTCCTCGCCGACACCGCTTCCTTCGAGGATTACGACGCCGACAAGGCCGGAGAGCGCGACTTCGGCTTCGTCCGGCTGAACCAGCTGGCCGTGGAACACCTGATGGGTGCCCGCTAACTCCTGCAAGGTTCTCTTACCGCCGACTCCTGCCGCCGGGTCCGTGTCCGCACGGGCCCGGCGGTTGGGCGTCCGGGTAGCATCGCACGAACACATCGACTCGCTGAAACCGATAATTCATCAACGACGAAAGGTACCGCCATGGCACTGGTCGCCGGCGTGGACAGCTCCACCCAATCCTGCAAGGTGGTCATCCGGGATGCCTCCACGGGCGCCCTGGTCCGTTCGGGCAGCGCCCGGCATGCCGCGGGCACCGAAATTGATCCGGAAAACTGGTGGTCAGCCCTGCAGCAGGCGCTGCAGGCGGCGGGCGGTCTGGCTGATGTCCAGGCCGTTGCGGTCTCCGGCCAGCAGCACGGCATGGTCTGCCTGGATGAGGACGGCGCCGTGATCCGTCCGGCGCTGCTGTGGAATGACACCCGTTCCGCGCCGGCTGCCGACAAAATGGTGTCCGAGGCCGGACCCGACGGCGCGCGGTACTGGGCGGAGGAAACCGGCACGGTCCCCGTGGCCTCGATTACTGCGGCAAAACTGCGGTGGCTGGCCGAGAATGAACCCGCCAATGCGTCCCGCACGGCCGCGGTTTGCCTGCCGCACGACTGGTTGAGCTGGCGCCTTGCCGGGTACGGGCCGGGCAGCGGCCGCGCCGGACTCGAGGCGCTGCGCACGGACCGCTCCGATGCCTCCGGCACCGGCTACTGGTCCCCGCGCACCGGCGAATACCTGCCGGCAGTGCTGGAACAGACCCTGGGCCACGTGCCGCTGCTTCCCCGGGTCCTCGGCCCGCTCGAAACGGACCAGCACACCTCTGAGGGTGCCGTGATCGCACCGGGCACCGGAGACAACGCCGGCGCTGCCCTGGGCGTGGGCGCGGGAGTGGGCGACGTCGTCGTTTCCGTGGGCACCTCCGGTACCGTTTTCGCTGTTGCTGCGGATCCGACCGCCGACGCCAGCGGCCTGGTGGCCGGCTTTGCCGATGCCACCGGCAACTACCTTCCGCTCACCGCCACCCTGAATGCCTCCCGAGTCATGGATGCGACGGCGGCGCTGCTGTCAGTCGACCTGCCCGCGCTGACGAGCCTGGCGCTTGGTGCTGCGGCGGGCGCCGGCGGCCTGAGCATGGTCCCGTACTTTGAGGGGGAACGGACCCCCAACCTTCCCGATGCCACCGGATCCCTGCACGGGATGACGCTGGCGAACTTCACGCCGGCCAACTTGGCCCGCGCCGCCGTCGAAGGCATCGCCTGCTCACTGGCGGACGGGTTCGCGGCGCTGGCCGATCAGGGCATCGAGGCCCGCCGCATCATCCTGGTGGGCGGAGGCGCGCGGTCCGAAGCAATTCAGCAGGCGGTTTCGGCTGTGTTTGGCATGCCCGTGACGGTTCCGGAGCCGGGGGAGTACGTGGCCGACGGCGCCGCCCGGCAGGCCGCGGCCGTCCTGTCCGGTGAATGGCCGCAGTGGACCGCGGCCGGCACCTCCGTTGTGGAGGCTGCACCGGCTCCGGATGTTCTGGAGCGCTACCGCCGGGCCGCGGCCACCGCCCGCTAAACCCACCCGCGAAATGGCGGAAAGTGCTCTTCCCAGCCCTGGGAAGAGCACTTTCCGCCATTTCGGCGTGGGCAAATTACGAAATCCTTGTAATTAGTCCGTAATTACGTAATTATCGGGTATGACGTCAGAACACGAGGACCGGTTGCAGGCGCTCGAGGAGCGCGTTGCCGCCCTGGAACAGGTGAGCGCGGATCGCGAACCGGCGCCGGCACCAGACAACGGCGACGTGTTCTGGGTCCTCAACGGCGTGCGCAGCCGCTATCCCGGTCCGGGAGCTGTCCTCTTTGCCGGCACCGCGGAAACCGCGGCCGGCGCCCGCTACGAGTACCAGTACGGCCTGGAAACAGAGCACCTGCTCGACGTCGACTGGACTCAGTTCGCCGACTCGCTGGCATCACTGGGCCATCCGGTTCGGCTGACGATCCTGCGCGCGGTGCTCGGCGGAACCGAGACCGTCACCGGACTGGTGGAGGAACTGGGCTCCGGAACCTCCGGCCAGATTTACCACCACGTCCACCAACTGACCGCCGCGGGCTGGCTCTCTCCGCACGCCCGCTCCCGTTACCGGATTCCGCCGGCCCGGGTCATCCCGCTGCTGGCCATCCTGACCGCTGCAACCGGAGGTAATTGACATGCCCGCACGAGCACGAATCGTTACCGGAATTCTGGCGGCGTCCGCCGTCGTGGCCTGCGGGCTTCTGGCGGCGCCATGGTCGCCCCGGCTGTCCTCACAGATTTCCGGAGACACAGCATTGGCCGACGCCGTCCGGCCGCTCCTAAAGACTCCGGCGGACCAGGTCAGCGTGGTTTACATCCACGACGGCACGGTTCGGTATGCCGGTTTCGGTGCCGATGAAAACACCGAGTTTGAGATTGGCTCCGTGTCCAAGACGTTCACCGCGGCCCTGCTGGCGGACGCCGTCGAGCGCGGGGAAGTGACGCTGGAGACCACTGTCGCCGATATCCTGGGCCCTGACCTGAATGATCCGGACGCGAAGATCGGCACCGTTACTTTGGCCGAGCTGGCCAGCCACCGATCCGGGCTACCCCGCCTGGCCACGGACCCTGGCTCGATCTTCTCCGGGCTCATGGCGGGCATCCTGCACCGCGACCCCTACTCCGCTTCACCCGACGAGGTGATTGAGCAGGCCCGCTCTGCGCCGGTGGGCGGCCGCGGCGACGTGAGCTATTCCAACCTGGGTTATGCCTTCCTCGGCCAGCTGCTGGCGAAGGCAGCCGGGATGGACTACCAGGAGCTGCTGCAGCAGCGCATCCTGGAGCCGCTGGACATGCAGGACACGTACGCACCAATCACGGCCGACAACCTGCGGCCCGATGCCCCGGAGGGCCGCTCCGCAGGCGGGCTGGGCCAGGCGGCCTGGACCATGCACGGCAGCGCCCCGGCCGGCGGAATCCGCTCCACGGCCGCGGATATGTCCCGCTACGCGCAGGCAATGCTGGCCGGCACCGCGCCCGGCGCCGAAGCTCTCGATCCTGTCTGGGAAACCGGGGACGACGGCGAACGGGTGGGCCTGTCCTGGTTCACCCAGGTTTCGAAGGAATCACCGGAACGGGTTGTCACGTGGCACAACGGGCAAACCGGCGGTTTCGCCTCCATGGCGGCGCTGGACCGCGGCGTGGGCAAGGCAGTGCTCATCTTTTCCAATGTGGCCGCCGGCCAAGAAGAAGCGGCGCTGACCCTGCTGAAGGAAGGCCTCTGATGCTTCTCTCGGTCATCCCCTGGATCCTCTCCGGGTTACTGGTGTACTCCTGCTTTTCCCTGGCCGTCTCAGCGTGGAAACGGGAAGGCCGTTGGTCCCGGCGCAGCGGGATGTCCCTGCTGGTTGGCTTGCTGGAAACGGCGGCCGTGGCGGGACTGTTCCGCCTGGTGGTGCCTTGGAGCCCAGGGACTGTGGCGCTGTGGGTGGTGGCCGCCGTGGCTCTGGCCGCCGCCGCGGCCGGCGTCATCATTCGCTGGCCGGAGCTGACTGCCCGGCCGCGTTCCGCCGAGCGGTTGGCTGCGGATGACGCGGCAGCGGAGCACGCCGCGGCAGGTGAGGACGCACCGGACCGCTGGAGCGGGAATGCCGGCACTAAGACGGTGAAGAAACCGTCCACAAAACCGAAAAAGGAGCCGGGGAAAGCCGCGGTGGCCGGTCACGCGGGGTTCCTTGCCGCCGTCGTCGCCTTTTCCTTTGCCATCGGCTAGGTCCGCCCACGCCGAAATGGCAGAAAGTGCTCCTCTCAGCATTCAGAGGAGCACTTTCTGCCGTTGTGCGGGCGGGATCTGCCCGGAAGGACCTCTCCGGGGGAAGGCTTCGCGGGGGAGAGGGAGCGTTACATGGCCGCTGCGGTTTGCCCGACTTCGGGTTCCCCAGCCGCAGCTGACGGATCCGGCGCCGTCATGTCCCGCAGGAACCTAATCGCGGCGACGTCGTCCTCGGGTCCGCCGCCCTCGTGACCATTGAACGGCCAGGCGGTGATCTGCTTCGGCCCGGCGTAGGCGTTGTAAGCGGCGTACACCGTGGACGGGGGAGTGGTGGCATCCATCAGTCCCACGGTGATCATCGCCGGAACCGTGGCCTGCTGAGCGAAATTGACGCCGTCGAAGTACTGCAGCGTCTGCTGGGCCCGTGCGGCTTCGGTGCGGTGGATGGACAGAAAAGCACCAATTTCCCGGTACGGATAGGCATCCGTAATCTGCAGGGCACGGGGAAAATCGCAGAGGAAGGGAACCCGTGCGACGACGGCGCGCACATCAGGGCACAGTGCCGCGGTGGCCAGCGCGACGCCGCCGCCCTGGCTGATGCCCGTGAGCGCGACCCGGTCCGGGTCCACCCAGTCCAGTTCGCGTGCTGCCTGGACCGCCCGGACTGCGTCGGTGAACAGCCGGCGGTAGTAGTAGGTGTGCGGATCCAGGATGCCCCGGGTCATCAGGCCGGGAACCTGCGGGCCGCCGCTGCCGGCGCCGTCCGCCGTAGCGCCCCGGCTCCAGCCGGCGCCCTGCCCGCGGGTGTCCATCTGCAGGTGCGCGAAGCCGGAACTGGCCAGCAGCAGATTGTCCTGCGGTTCGCCCCGGCCGCCGCCGTATCCGACAAATTCCACGACGCAGGGCAGGGGTTCGGACGTCCCGTGCGGCAAACGCAGCCAGGCGCGGACCGGCTCGCCATTCCAGCCGTTGAACTGGACATCGTAGACGTCCACGGTGGCCAAAACGGTGGGTTCGGCGGTGACGGTGAGGTTCAGCGGGTGGGACCGCGCCTCGGCGAGGGTCTCCTCCCAGAACGACTCGAAGTCGGCGGGGCGGATTTGGGAACTGGTGTAGGCCGCGAGCTGGTCGGCGGGCAGATCGAAGTACATGAACGAATCCTAATCGTTGTGACGAGGAACATATTTCAAATGGCTCCGTGCCGTGCAGAGTGCTCCGCTGAGTTTAGGCCTGGCCGGTGGTCGTTTCCGGTGAGGTATCCGCTGCGGCGTCGGGTTCCGGCACCGCTCCGGCGCTGCCGGAAGCCTCCAGCTTGGCCATGCCCCCGCGGCGGTACGCCGGGGTCGCAGTGGCGAGGATCAGCGTCATCAGCACGCAGCAGCCGATAATCACAGCGGACATGGCCAGCGCTTTTCCGCCGAACACTCCCACCAGGGGGCTGACGACGCCGGCCACGCCCACCTGCAGCGCGCCGATCATCGCAGCGGCGGATCCGGCCATGTGGCCGTAGTTGCCCAGGGCCATGACGGTGGCGTTCGCCGCGATCAGCCCGTGCATGCCCAGCACCAGCCACAACCCTGCGGCCAGGCCGAACACGCCGCCGAGGTTGGTGATGATGAGGACCGGCAGCAGCAGGGACAGTCCCAGCAGAATTGGAACGGCAATGCGCAGGATGCTCATCGGCGATGCGTGCTGCACGAGTGCGGCATTAGCCTGTGCGGAAAGGACCATGCCGGCGCCGTTGACCGCAAACACGAGGGCGTACTGCCCCGCCGTCAGGCCGTACTCGTCCTGGAACACGAACGGGGAACCCACCACGTAGCTCATGATGACGGCCATGCCGAGGCCGGGAATGAAGGCCAGTGCGAGGAAATGCCGGTCCCGCAGCAGCACCCGGTAACCGCGGAACGCCCCCGGTCCGCTGCTGGTGCGGCGCCGTTCGGCCGGCAGGGTCTCCGGCATGAACCGCCAGACAATCAGCACCAGGATCACCCCGATCAGGGCCAGTGCCACGAACACCGCACGCCACTGCCAAATGCCCGCCACGGCCTGGCCAATGGTTGGGGCCAACAGCGGGGCAAGGCCAATGATCAGCATTAGCCGGGACAGCAGCCGCGCGGCGTCGGAGCCCACAAAGCGGTCACGGATGACGGCGATGGCGACCACGCCGGCGGCGGCGTTAAAGAACCCCTGCAGGACCCGCAGCCCAATCAGGGTGCCGATGCCGGGAGCGACGGCGCACAGCAGGGAGACAATCACATGCAGGCTGATGCCGATCAGCAGCGGGAGCCGCCGCCCGAAGCGGTCCGAAAACGGCCCGATGACGAGCTGCCCGACGGCGGCGCCGATCAGGGTTCCGGACATAGTGAACTGGGCCGCCGCCTGGCTGGTCTGCAGATCGGAGGCCACGGTGGGCAGCGACGGCAGGTACATGTCGGTGGTGACGGCCGGAAGGGCCGCCAGCGCGCCAAGCATCAGGATGTACTTGAATCCCGGACGGTACGAGGCCTGGGTGCCCTGGGCCCTGGCGGGGTTGCTCAAAAGGGGCGCTCCTTGTGGTGGGGGTGGAGTGTCTGGGGTGTCGCGGTGGGGCGACGGTGCGAGGCGCGGTTTGTTCGGCTGCAGAACAAAACGGAGCCGTTTTCAGCCTAGGGTCGGACAGCCCGCCTGAACAAGAGGAAACGGCAGTGTTATCGGCCACTTCGGACGGTGTGGAGGAACGTCTGCGCCATCAGCGGCTGGTCCAGACCCAGGGCGACGTCGATGAGCGGCACCGGACCGGCGTCGCCGTGGTGCTCGCTTTCGCCCGGTTCCAGCCGGCGGTCCACCAGGGTCTGCCCCCGGCTGTGGCCGGTCAGTTCCACGCGCACCGGATACTGCTGCAGCTGCACCGTCTCCGGAACGGCCACGAGGCAGGCGGCGCCGGCGTCGCCGATGGTCACCGGCTGGGGTTCGGCCTGCCCGCGCCGCCCGCCCGCAGCGAGGATGGCGCCAACCAGCCGGGCGCCGTCGTCGTCGGCCTCCGCCAGCGGCAGGTACTGTCCGGGCGTCAGGGTGGCCTGGAGGAAAACGTCGAGCCCGTACATGACGGTGGGAATGCCGCTGTGGATGACGATGGCCAGGGCCTCGGGATCGTGCCATGCGTTGAATTCGGCATGCGACGTGGCGTTGCCTATTCCGGCTGAACCTCCCATGAACACGATCCGCTCCAGCTTTCGCGCCGTCTGCGGATATGCCCGGAGGAAGAGGGCAACGTTGGTCAGCGGACCCAGCGCCAGCAGCGTGACCGGAACGGCGGCCACGTCGATGGTGCGGTGCATGAGTTCGACGGCGGCCACGGCGCTGGGGGCATGCGGGCTTTGCGGCAGCTCCAGACCGCCCAGCCCGTTGGCGCCGTGGAAGGCATGGGCGTTCCGCGGGTCATTGATCAGCGGCCGCTCGGCGCCGCGGGCGACGGGAACGTCGCCGGACCCGGCGGCATAAAGCACATTCAGGGTATTGCTCACCACTTGGTCCACATCGGTGTTGCCGGCCACGCAGGTCACGGCCAAAAGGCTGATCCGGGGATCCCGGGCCAGGAACACCAGCGCCAGCGCATCGTCCATGCCGGTGTCGACGTCGGCCAGGACAGCGGTGCGGGAAGGGGGAGAGGTCTGCATGCGGCGGCTTTCGGAGGTTGGAGTTTCAGTGTAACCAGCGCGGGTTCCCGCGTTGACCGGGCGCGGAGGGCACCACAGACTGGAAGGACCTCTGCTGCGGTATTCTGCCGCACGGGACCGAGCAGCACCGCCTTTCGAGAGGTGAGCGCCATGGAAAAGAGATTCCTGAACTATCCGGAATGGCAGGACACTGCCGACACCCTGCACATGTTCCTGCAGATGGCGGGGAAGGTGAAGCTGGCGCGCAGCTATAGACGCCCCGAATGGGCGCATGTGCGGCTGGACCTGAGCCTTCAGGGCATTGGAACCGGCATCATCCCGGCGGAGGACTGCAACTTCGAGATCTACTTCAATCTGGCGCAGCATCATGTCGATGTGCAGAACAGCCGGGGAACCCGGACCCGGATCCCTCTCGGCGACGGGCTGGCTGTCGCGGACTTCCACCGGCAACTCATCACGGCGCTCGACTACATCGGCACGCCCACGCCCATCACCACCGCCCCGCAGGAGTTTTACGACCCCACGCCGTTTGATGTGGACACCAAGCATCACTCGTATGACCGGGATGCCGTTGAACTGTTCCTGGCCAACCTGCAGTTCGCTTACCGTTCCCTGGGCGGATTCCTCGCTCCCATGCGCGGAAAGGTGGACATGCCGGCGTTTTGGTTTGGCACCATGGACCTTTCCGGCAATGTTTTCAGCGGGCAGCCGGCACCGTATTCGGGGTCGGACCAGATCGGCAAAAACAGCTTTGACGAAAAATTCTGCGAGTTCGGGTTCTGGCCCGGCGACAACAAAAACCCCCAGCCCTCCTTCTATGCGCTGCCGTATCCGTTCGTGGCCAGCATCGGCAGCTACGGAACGCTGCTGTCGCCCGAGAAGGCATATTTCCTGGCCGCGGAGAGTGAGTTCCTGTTCAGCCTGGAGGACGCCTTGTCCTATCCCGATCCGCAGCATGCGGTGGGGGAGTTCTGCCGTTCCAGCTTCACCATCCTGCAGCGGCTGGACCGGTGGACGGACCTGGAGTGGATCACCGAGCCGCTGACCTACCGGAAGTAGTTTCCGCCCTGGGCTGCCGCGCGTCCGCGCCACCTGTTTCCCGCCTTGGGGCGGGACCGGCGGCTACCGGCTGTAGGGAGGCAGCGGCTGCTCGAGGGCGCGCTCGCGCAGAAGCTGCAGACGGATGCTGCGGGCTGTTTCCATATGGGCGCGGGCAATGGCGCGGGCACCGTCCACGTCGTGGCTGTCGATGGCGCTGATCAGGGCGGCATGCTCATCGAGGGCGGCATCCCAGCGCTGGTCCACGGAAAGGGTGGAGCGCGGAGCATGCACCAAATGGGTGGACAGGCGTTCCAGCAGGTCCGTCAGGATGGGGTTGTGCGCGCACTTCCACACGGCTGCATGGAACTCCAGGTTGGTGGTGATCCTGGTGCGGTCATCGGGAGCCTGAAGCTGCCGGTCCCGTTCCAACAGCGCTTCAAGGCGCATCAGATCGGTGAACTGGCGGGCACGGGCGGCCTGGCCGGCGGCCTCCTCCTCCAGCAGGATGCGCATGTCATAGATCTGGATCACCTGTGCCGGTTCCACCTGGGGGACCTGCAGCCCGCGGGCCACCCGTTCCAGCAGCCGCTCCTGCTGCAGGCGCGAGAGGGCTTCCCGGACCGGGGTGCGCGATACACCGAAGCGCTCCGCCAGGGAGATCTCCCGCATGGGGGTGCCCGGCTGATGGACGCCGGAGAGGATCTCGCTGCGCAGGGTCGCGAAGATGGCCTCACCGTCAATGCGTGCTGCTGCTTGGGCCATGGGGCGTCCTAGGAAGTGCGGAGGGGAAAGGGCATGCGTAAAACCGAAACCGACGGAGCCAACTTTACGGGAGCCCTGCCCGGGGACCTGCACCGCAGGTCCCCGGAGGATCATCAGGCCAGGGAACCGGCCCGTCGTCCGAACACGCAGCCGGCAGCAAGGCCGGAACCGCCGGGGTAGTTGGTGCTGAACAATCCGCCAAGCATCTCACCGGCGGCGAACAAGCCCGGGATGTGGTTGCCCTCGGCATCCAGCACCCGGCCTGAGGTGTCACCCTTGACGCCGCCGAAGGTGAAGGTGATGCCGCAGGTGACGCCGTATGCGTAGAACGGTCCGGTTTCCAGCGGCACCGCCCAGTTGCTCTTGACCGGCTCGGTCTGCGCAGCCCGGCCGTCCAGCACGTTCGGATCAAAGGCGATGCTGCGGTCTATGGAGGAGTTGAAGCCGCTCACGGTCTTCTCCAGCGCTTCCGGGTTGATGCCGATTTTGGCTGCAAGTTCGGCAATCGTGTCGGCGGTTTCCACGGAAACACCGGGCATGTCGTACTCCTCCGCCCGGAGCATGGGCCGCAGCGTGGCATCAAAAAGCTGCCAGGCCACCGAGCCGGGCTGCTTCAGGATTTCCTTGCCGTACTTGGCGTAGGTGTAGTTGCGGAAGTCGGCGCCTTCATCCAGGAAGCGCTCGCCGTCGCGGTTGACGATGATGCCCAGCGGATAGCTCTGCCGGGTCAGGCGGTTGGTCAGTTCGCGGTTGCTTTCGTTGTTTTCGGTGAACGCGTCCCACTGCACGCTGTGGCAGGTGTTCCAGTCACCGCCCCGGGCGGCGCCAATGTCGAGTGCGGCCAGCAGCATATCGCCGGTGTTGCAGGGGGTGCCGCGCACTTTGGCGTTTTCCCAGCCCTCACCGAGGAATTCGCGGCGCAGGGCAGGGTCGGATTCAAAGCCGCCCGCGGTGAGGATCACGGATTCGGCGTTCAGCACATACTCGCCCTCCGGACCGGCAACAACGACGCCGGTGACCCGGCCGCCGTCGAGCACCAGGCGGGTGGCCGGGCTGGCGTAGCGGATCTCGACGCCGAGTTCCCGGGCCACGCGGGTGTGGTCCGCCATCATGCCTTCCCCGCCGCCCACGTTGCCCACATGCAGCCCGCCCCAGAACAGGTAGCTGCCGTCCGGGCGTTCGTAGGCCTGGCGCTCGTACATCAAGCGGTATTTCAGGCCCAGGCTGTTCAGCCACCGGAGCGTGGACTGGCTTTCGGAGATCAGTACCTCGGTCAGCTCCGGATCGTTCCGGCCTTCGGTGACCTTCGCCAGGTCCGCTGCGTACTCCTGCGCGGAGTAGGGCGGAACCACGGTGGAGGCATGGCGGTCATCATGCTCGATCAGGCCGGCCAGGTCCGCCAGGCCCCCGTGCGTAATGCGGGTGGCGCCGGCGGTGTAGAAGCTGTTGCCGCCGGAGAGCTCTTCAGATCCCTTTTCCAGCAGGATCACTGAACGTCCGCGTTCGGCAGCAGCGTGGGCCGCGGTGAATCCCGCGTTGCCGCCCCCCACCACAATGACGTCCGCACTGACGGACCCGGTAGTGCCTGCTACTGCCATGTGCTGCTCCTGATGTTGGTTGCATACCCATGTATACAAAGCCTCGGTGAATGGAAACGATTCTAGGGGAACCGTGACTCACGTCAAGTTACAGGTCCTTCAGTCACAATTGTTACTTGCTTCACAGTCCTTTAGGGTGGTGACTTAGGTCACCCGGCTGTATGTATGTGATTGTGTACAACAATCCGCACATACCGAGGATCGTCCGTCCGACAACGAAGTAATGGAACGGGAAGAGATGAAAAAGTCCATCCGCACGGGGGTTTTCGCCCTGGTCGTCGCCGTGGTCACGATCCTGGCGTTCGTTAATGCAGCTGCGTCCGGAGGCACGGCCACCGCACGCAGCAAACTCACACTTATTGCTCCGGCAGCCCCCGGCGGAGGCTGGGACGGATTCGCGCGCGAATCCCAGCAGGCGCTGCGCAGCAACGGCATCGTCAATAATCCGCAGGTGGTGAACGTTCCCGGAGCCGGAGGCACCATCGGACTGAGCCAGTTTGTCCAGACCCCCGGCCGCGAGGATGCGCTGCTGGTCACCGGCGGGGTCATGATCGGCGCCATCGAACTGGCCGACAACCCGGAGTCCATGGCCGACGTCGTTCCCATCGCCCGCCTCGCTGATGACTATGCGGCGCTGGTGGTTCCGGCGGACTCGGAATTCCAGACGCTCGATGACTTCCTGGCCGCATGGCAGGCGAACCCCGGGGCCAACTCCATCGGCGGCGGTTCGCTCGGTTCCATCGACCATCTGCTCAGCGGCCTGCTCGCCCAGAAGATCGGCATGGACCCGAGCACGGTGAACTATGTTGCCTATTCCGGCGGCGGCGAAGCCCTGACGTCACTGCTGTCCCACACCACGGCCGCCGGCATGTCCGGGTACAACGAGGTGGCGGACCAGATTGAAGCCGGAACCCTCCGCGCCCTGGCGATCTCCTCCGAGGAGCGGCTCGACGGCGTGGATGTCCCCACCTTCAGGGAGCAGGGCGTGGACGTGTCCATGTCCAACTGGCGCGGCGTAGTGGCCGCCCCCGGCATCACGGATGAAGCGAAAGCGGAATTCGTTGCGATCATCACCGAGATGCGGGAGTCGGATGAATGGCGGGACACCCTCGAGCGCAACAGCTGGACGGACAGCTTTGCCACCGGCGAGGAATTCGAGGACTTCATCGACGGAGAAGTCACCACGGCACAAGGAATCGTAAAGGAGCTCGGATTATGAGTCTCGCCCAGGACAAGCCGGCACCCGCCCGGCAGTCACCGGCGCCGCGCCGCCCGGCGCTGGAAGGCCGAAGTGAACTGATCGTCGTCGCCGTGCTTTACGCCGTGGCGATCTTCCTGACCATCGGCACCGCCACCATGAACGTGCAGGGCACCGCTTCTCCGGGGCCGCAGTTCTTCCCGGTCCTGGTCTGCATCGCCCTCTATGGGGTGGCCACGGCCCTGGCCATCCAGGTGATCCGGCGCCCCAACATTCCGGACACCCGCATCCATCCCGGACGCGGGAACTTCTCCGGTGCCATGCTCGATGACCTCTCCGGCGAACGTGAGTTTGAAACCCTGCACGACGACACGGGGGACCATCCCACCTACAAGACCTACTCCGATTGGCGGACCGTGGGCATGGTTGTCGGTGGCGTGGTGGCCTTCACCGTCATGCTCAACATCGTGGGCTGGATCCTCAGTGCGGCGTTCCTGTTCTGGGTGATCTGCTACGCGATGGGCAGCAAGCGTCCGCTCTTCGACGTCGGTGTCTCGCTGCTGTTTGCCTCCGCCGTACAGCTCGCCTTTAACGCCGGACTGGGCCTGAACCTGCCCTCCGGCTTCCTGGGAGGAATGCTCTGATGGATCAGCTCGCACTGCTTATGGAAGGGTTCGCCGCCGCGCTGACCCCCGTCAACCTGCTCTGGGTGCTGATCGGCGCCGTCCTGGGCACCGCCGTCGGCGTCCTTCCCGGACTCGGCTCGGCAATGGCCGTGGCCCTGCTGCTCCCGGTCACCTTTTCCCTGGAACCCACGGCGGCCTTCATCATGTTCGCCGGCATCTACTTCGGCGGACTTTTTGGAGACTCCACCGCGGGGATCCTCCTGAACACCCCGGGCAACTCCTCGGCAATTGCCTCAACCTTTGAAGGCCATCGCATGGCCAAAAACGGGCAGGCCGCCAAGGCCCTGGCCACCGCGGCCATCGGTGCGTTCATTGGCGGCCTGATAGCCACCACGCTGGTGGTGTTCTTCGCCCCCACGCTGGTGCGCCTGGCCACCGTATTCGGTCCGGCGGAGTATTTCGCCCTGGCAGTCTTCGCCTTCCTGGCCATCTCCGCAGTGGTCTCCGAATCCGTCATCCGCGGTGTCGGCGCCCTGGGCATCGGCCTGGCCCTGGCCCTTGTGGGAATCGACGGACCCAGCGGAACCGCCCGCTTCACGCTGGGGCTGCCCCAGCTTTTTGACGGCATTTCCATCATTGTCATTACCGTTGGCCTGCTTGCACTGGGCGAGGTGTTCCACGTGGCCTCGCGCATCCACCGGGATCCGGTGGCAACCCGCATCAAGGCCGGCGGAAACGCCCGCATCAACTTCAAGGATTTCCGCAAGGCCCTGCCCTCATGGCTGCGCGGAACTGCCTTTGGCGCTCCTTTCGGGCTGATCCCAGCCGGCGGGGCCGAGGTTCCCACCTTCCTGGCCTACGGCACCGAAAAACAGCTGGCCAAACGCCGCAAGGATCCGGAGTTCGGCACCACCGGCTCGATCAAGGGCCTGGCTGCGCCGGAAGCGGCAGCCAACGCGACGGCGGGAACCGCCATGGGCGCGCTGCTGGCGCTCGGGCTGCCCACATCGGCCACCGCCGCCATTATGCTCGCAGCCTTCCAGCAGTACGGGATGCAGCCCGGGCCGCTGCTCTTTGAGCGAAGCGGTGACCTGGTCTGGGCCCTGCTGGCCTCGCTGTTCATCGGCCTGGTCATTCTGCTGATCATCAACCTGCCGTTCGCTACAGTGTGGGCGAAGCTGCTGACCATTCCCCGGCATTACCTCTATGCCGGCATCACCGTTTTTTCCATGCTGGGCGTGTACGCGGTGAGCTCATCGCTCATCGACCTGTGGCTGCTGATTGCAGTTGGCCTGCTGGGCTTCCTCATGCGCCGCTACAGCATTCCGCTGGCACCGGTGCTGATTGCCGTGATCCTGGGCCCGATGGCGGAGACGGAACTGCGCCGCGCACTGGCCGTTTCCGAGGGGGATTTGGGCATTCTGGTGGGCAGTCCCATCACCATTACGCTGTACGCCGTGCTGGCTGGCGCGCTGATTATCAGCGGACTGCAGCATCTGCGCCACCGCCGCCGTGACGCCGCGGCGGACCGTGGGGAGGTGCTGGCCGGCAGCAGCAGCTAAGGCCGCCAAGGGGTGCCGCCGGGTCCATCAAAGGGTTGATCTTGCTCGCACCGGCAGGTTTCTGTGGGGCCGGGCGGCACACGCCGCGATACGATACTGACAACCCGTTGGTAAGCAACCGCCCGGCGGCATCACAGCAGAAACCTCCCGACCGAGAGAGCTCGATGACACCCCGCACCTTGTTCCGCACCCTGGCCTTCGCCGAGGCCGTCACCTGGACCCTGCTCCTGGCCGGCATGTTCGCCAAGTACGTTTTGGACAACGAGGCATTCACGCCGATTGCCGGCGGCCTGCACGGCTTTGTGTTCCTCTCCTACGCCGTGAGCACGGTATTTGTCGGCATTAACCAGAAGTGGTCACCGGCCACGATCTTTCTGGGCCTCGTGACGGCGGTGGTCCCGTATGCCACCATTCCCTTCGAGCGCACGATGGACCGCGGGGGAAAGCTCGACGGCGGGTGGCGGCTTGCTCCGGGCGGCGAAACGCCCGGCAGCTTCCCCGAGAAGGCCCAAGCAGTGGTGCTTCGCCGTCCGGCAGTCTCCGTGATCGTGCTGCTGGCGGCCGTCGCCGTCGTCTTCTATGTGCTCCTGGTCCTGGGCCCGCCCGTTTCCCTTTCCTAACCCACCGCCGAACTAGCAGAAGGTGCACTTCCCAGCTCCGGGAAGTGCACCTTCTGCTATCTCGGGGCAGGCGTCCCGAATGTTCACCTTCCGTTTTCTTTTCGTTTCAACCCCGTGGATACCGTGGCGAGCGGCGCACAAAACAATGCAATAGTGCGCCTCGGAACTATGGACGGAAAAGAACGCAATGAGCATTTTCTTCACCGGTTTGCAGTGGCAGGATGGCCCCGTCCACTGTCTTAGTGCTGCAAACCAGGCCGGGGCGCCACTCCCCGGGACCGGAGCATGAGCGTCGCCGCCAATCCGGCGGCCAGGAGCGAAAAAAGCCCCGCTGATCGGGCCGGCATCAAGGCCTGGTGGTATTTGCTGCCGGCGCTGCTGATATTTGCAGCATTCCTTTTCTATCCGCTGGGACGCTCGGTGTTCCTGTCCTTCCAGGGCAGCGACCTTTTCGGCCGGCCCTCCGGATTTGTCGGACTGGACCATTATTTGCGGTTGTTCACGGACTCCGGTTTTCAATCGGTCATGTGGGTAACGCTGGGATTCACGGTGCTGACCGTGGCACCGTCGATTCTGATCGCACTTGCCCTGGCCCTTCTGCTGCACCAAAAAATCAAGGCCGTACGGTTTTTTCGGACGGCGTTTGCGCTGCCCTTTGCCTATTCGGTGGCCACGGCATCCGTGATCTTCGGAGTGATGTTCAACCAGGCCACGGGCGTGCTGAACGGCATGCTGGCCTTCTTCGGGCTGGACCGGGTGGGCTGGCTGACTGATCCCGGCATCGCCCTGCTCTCGGTGTCCATCGCGACAATCTGGATGCAGCTGGGTTACAACCTCCTGGTTCTCTCCGCAGGCCTTGGGGCAGTGTCCGAAGACGTCGTCGAGGCAGCCCGACTGGATGGAGCTCACGGCTGGCGCATGCAGCGCTCGATCATCATGCCGCTGCTGACGCCGCAGCTGTTTTTCCTGCTGGTCACCGGCACCATCCACGCACTGCAAAGCTTCGGCCAGATCCACATCCTCACGAAGGGCGGCCCACAGGACAGCACCACCACCCTGGTCTACTCGATCTATCAACAGGCCTTCGCCAACAACAACTCCAACTTCGGCTATGCGTCCGCCCAGGCCGTTGTGCTGCTGATCATCGTGGTAGCGGTGTCCGCGGTCCAATTCGGCCTCCTGGAGCGAAAGGTGTTCTACCGATGAGCCGCACAACAGCTCCCACACCAGCTCCCGCACCCGTTACCCGGGCAGCAGGCACCCGAACAGCAGACATCCGAGCAGCAGGCACCAAAGCGCCGGTCGGGCGGAAACCTCCGGCAGCACCCCGGCGGCAGCGCCGGCCGCTGACCCTCGGCCGTGTCCTGACGTATCTTGGCCTTTCCGCCGGTGCCGCCGTCGTCCTCTTCCCGGTCTATTTCGGTTTTGTCGGATCATTCATGGGCCCCGGGGACATCAACTCCTATCCGGCGTCCCTGTGGCCGCTCGACGGTTTCCGGCTGGAGAACTTCACCGGCGCCCTGGACAGCATTCCGCTGGTCCGGCAGTACGGAAACTCCGTGGTGATGGCGGGGCTGATCACGCTGGGACAGCTGCTCACGTCGCTGCTGGCAGCCTATGCGCTGGTGTTCCTGAAGGTGCGCTGGCGGGCGTTCTGGTTTGCGCTGTTCCTGTGCAGCATGATGGTGCCCTCCGAGGCCATCATCATTCCGAACTACCTGACCATGAGCTCCACGGGACTGATCAACACCATTCCGGCCCTGGTGCTGCCGTTCCTGGCCCACGGTTTTGGGATCTTCCTGCTCCGGCAGGCCTTTATGTCCTTCCCGATGGAGCTGTGGGAAGCGGCGCGGATCGACGGCGCCGGACACTTCAGGTTCCTCTTTTCGGTGCTGGTGCCGCTGTCCAAGCCCACGCTGGCAGCACTGGGCATCTGGTCCTTCCTCTCGGCCTGGAACATGTACTTTTGGCCGCTGCTGGTCACCCAGACACCTGAGATGCAAACCATCCAGATCGGCATCACCCAGCTGCGCTCGGCGGACAACTTCAACGCCGGGCTGGTCCTGGCAGGCACCGTCCTGGCCATCATTCCCACACTCCTGCTGGTGGTTTTCGGCCAGCGCTTTATTGTCCGCGGCCTCACCGCAGGTTCCATCAAGTAACCCTGCGGCTGCAGCCACCACCCTCTCATCCACCACTCCAGCAGTATCCGGGGCGACCAGCTTCGGGCAATCCACAAAGGGGACCATTTTCATGCGATTCACACCACAGGCCCGATTCCTGCCGCTGGCAGCCGGCGCGGCTGCCCTGGCACTGGCGCTGTCCGCGTGCGGCGGCGGGGGAGGCGCCGGGGTCACCGGTGCTCCGGCCGCCGATGTGCTCGAGAAGGCCGACGGCGCCACCGAGGTCAACTTCTGGCATTCCATGGACGGCACCAACGGCGAGACCCTCGACGCACTCATTACGGAGTTCAATGCGGCTAACGAGGGCGAAATCGAAGTCAAGGGCGTCTACCAGGGCGACTACGACACCACCATCACCAAGTACAAGGCAGCGGTCCAGTCCGACAGCACACCCACCATGGTGCAGATCTACGACATCGGCACCCAGTTCATGATCGACTCCGGCGCCGTGGTGCCAACCCAGGCCTTCATTGACCGGGACGAGTATGACGTCTCGGACCTGCAGCCCAATATCGCCGGCTACTACTCCATCGACGACGAACTGTGGTCCATGCCCTTCAATACCTCCATGCCGGTGCTCTACTACAACAAGACCCTCTTTGACGCCGCCGGCCTGGATGCCGAGGCCCCGCCCCTGACCCTGGAGGAAGTAGGGGCAGCGGCTGAAACCTTATCCAAGGTCAACGGCGGGCCGGCGGAGTTCGGCTTCAACGCGGCCATTTACGGCTGGTTCCTGGAACAGGAAATCGCCGCCAACGGCGGGCTCTACTGCGGACCCGAGAATGGCCGCGCCGGTGAGCGTGCAGCTGAGTATTCGTTCGATGACGACGACGCCGTCACCTTCGTCGACTGGTGGAAGGACCTGGTCGCCACCGGAGTTGCCGGCAACACCGGCCGGGCCACCGCCGATGCGCAGAACGCGTTCAAGACCGGAACGATCGGGATGACGCTGGAATCCACCGGGGCGCTGCGGGGCATGCAGCAGGCCGCTGATGAGCAGGGCTTCGAGCTGGGCGTCGGCTTCTATCCGCGGATTGAGGACAACGACTCCGGCCCCATCATTGGCGGTGCATCATTGTGGATTTCCGATGAGGGTCACTCGGACGAAGAGATGGAAGCGTCCTGGCAGTTCATGCAGTTCCTGGCTCAGCCGGACACTCAAGCGACCTGGCACACCGGCACCGGGTATTTCCCGATCTCCCGCGGTGCCCTTGACGAGCCGAAGGACGTGGCCTGGCGCGAGCAGTACCCGCAGTTTGACGTGGCTGTCCAGCAGCTGGCCGCGACAAAGCTGACTCCGGCAACCCAGGGCTGCTCCGCCGGATCCATGCCGCAGGCCCGCAAGGCCGCTGAGGACGCGCTGGAAGGCGCGCTGCTGGGCGGAGACACTCAGACTGAACTTACCGAGGCCGTCACCGAGCTCAAGCGCGAAGTGGATAATTACAACAACTCCGTGCAGTAGCACCGGATCAGCGAACGAAGGGCAGCAAGGTTATGGCATCCCCGGACGAAAACCGCACCATGGTCGTGGGACACCGCGGCAACAGCGGGCTGGCCCCGGAAAACACTGCCGTAGCCTTGGCGCAGGCCCGGGCCGCCGGCGCCGACATGATCGAGACTGACGTCCGCCTCACCGCGGACGGTGAATTGTTCCTCTTTCATGACGGCACCGGCGCCCGAACGACCAACGTGGCAGAGGTTTTTCCGGACCGTGCCGAAGCTCCGATTACCTCCTTTACCGCAGCAGAACTGCGCCGGCTCGATGCCGGGGCCTGGTTCGGCGGGCAGTTTGCCGGGGAAAGGATTCTGTTCCTGTCCGAGCTGCCCGCCGCCGTGGACTTTGGCCTGGGCATCAACCTGGAAATCAAGGCGCCGCAGGACTCACCCGGTGTGGAGGAAGCCATCGCCGAAGCGCTGAGGGGACCCGACTGGACGCGGCTGCTCCGGCACCACCCCGTTGCGGTCAGCTCCTTTGACCCGGCGACCGTGCGCGCTTTTGCCCGTGCGGCGCCGGGCATTCCCGTGTGGCAGCTGGTCGAATCGGTTCCGGATCCGGCGCTGCTGTCCGAAGGCGCCGCCCGCGGCGTCCAGGGAGTGGTGGCGGACCACCACTCCCTGGACGCCTCCGGTGCTGACGCTGTGCGGGCCGCAGGGCTGGGGCTGTGGGTGTACACGGTCAACGAGCGTGCCGAGATGTCGCGGATGCTCGATCTCGGCGTGGACGCCATCATCACGGATTACCCGGCCAAGCTCGTGGACCTGCTGGGCAGCACTGCCACCGGCTAGGGGTGGCGGACTCCCTGCCCGGCCAGCACCGCCGGGTAGCCTTCCCGGAAGGTGGGATAGGCAAACGAAAAGCCGGTGCCGCGCAGCCGGGCATTGGAGAGTCTGCGGTCTCCGCCCCGGCTGGATTCCTTGTCCGAAGGCTCCGGCAGCTCCCGGCCCAGCTCAGCGGCCAGGAACCGCAGCACCTCGGCCAGATCCACCGGCTCGTTGTCCACGCCCACATACAGCGGTGCGGGATCAGTAATCGCCGTGGTGAGGTGCACGATGGCGGCGGCGGCGTCGTCGCGGTGGATCCGGTTAGTCAGCTGCGGGGAGGCGGGCACGACGGCGGCGCCGGCGTTCACGGAATCGATCAGGCGGGTGCGCCCCGGCCCGTAAATGCCGGAGAGCCGCAGCACCACGGCATCCGGCCGGCGTGCGTGCAGCAGCTGCTCGGCTTCAAGGATGACGGCACCGGTGTCCGAGGCCGGCGCGGCCGGCGTCTGCTCATCCACCCAGTTCCCGCCGGCATCGCCGTACACAGCGGTGGAGGAGACAAACAGGATCCGGCGCGGATGCACGCCGTCGCGCTCCAGCGCATCCAGGACATTGGCGGTGCCGTCGACGTACGCAGCCCGGTAGGCGTCAACGCTGCGGCTGCCCGCGGCCACGGCAATGACGACGACGTCGGTATCGGCAGGGACGGGCGGCAGTTCCGCAGCGGTCAGGTCGGCGGCCGCGCCGGTAATCGGGGCGGGGATTTTCTCCGGGGACCGGCGCCATCCGAGCACGGAAAAGCCGGCCGCGGCGAACCGCAGGCCGGCTTCCGTGCCCAAATCGCCGCAGCCGGCAATCAGGACAGTCACAGTGCAGTCCTACTCAGCCAGCGCCGCGAGCACGGCCTTGGCCACGTCCTCGCTGGACTGCGGGTTCTGGCCGGAAATCAGGTTCCGGTCCCGGACCACAAAGCTGGACCAGGCGGGACCGGTTTCCACTTCGGCGCCCTTGTTGCGCAGCACGTCCTCGACAAACCAGGGGGTGTTTTCCCCGGTGCCGCCGTTGAGCTCTTCCTCATCCGTGAACACGGTCATTTTGCGGCCGGCAAAAACGAAGTCGCCGTTCCCGGTCTCGGCACTCAGCAAACCTGCCGGGCCGTGACAGAACGGAGCGATGATCTTTCCGTCGTTGTCGGCTGCAATCAGAATCCGGCCCAGGTCCTTGTCGAAGGCCAGGTCCGCCATGGGGCCGTGCCCGCCCGGCATGACGACGGCGTCGTACTCTGCGGGATCCGCGTCAGCGAGTACCAGCGGCGAGGACAGCTCGGCGTCGATGAAGGAAATGTACTGGGTGAAGGCCGCGGCCTTTTCCGGGCTGCCGGCGGACGCCGGATCCAGGCTGACCTGGTCCACGGTGGGCTTGACGCCGTTGGGGGTGGCGATGCGCACGGTGTGGCCGGCTTCGCGCAGGACGCGGTGCGATTCCACGAGTTCCTCGGCCCAGTAGCCGGTGGGGTGCTCGCTGCCGTCCTTCATCGTGAGGGAATCTGCTGCTGAAACGACCATGAGGATATTAGCCATGGGGGTGTGCTCCTTCGGTGGGGAAATGGTGGTGCCTGCCGGGCAGGACCCGGCGGTTGTGCTGCAGGTGGCGCGCCGCCTACTTGCCGGCGGTCTTGCTGGCGGCGTCGAGCTCTGCGTAGGTGGCGTCGTCGAGCACCAGGTCAGCCGCCGCGAGGTTTTCCTCGAGGTGCTTGATGGAACCGGTGCCCGGGATCGGCATCATGACGGGGGAGCGGCGCAGCAGCCAGGCCAGGGCCACCTGGGAATCGGTGGCGTTCAGGCGCTGGGCGGCCTCGGCCACGGGGCCACCGGGCTGGGCCAGCTCGCCTGCGGAAATCGGCGCCCACGGGATGAAGCCGATGCCGTTGTCCTCGGCGTACTGCAGTACGTCCTCGGAGGAACGGTCGGTGAGGTTGTAGCGGTTCTGCACGGTGGAGACCGTGAAGTACTTGCCGGCTGCCTTCAACTCATCGACCGAGACCTGGGACAGGCCCAGGGCCTTGACCTTGCCCTCCTGCTGCAGGTCGCGCATCACGGCGAACTGCTCTTCGGCGGGAACGGTGGCATCGATGCGGTGCAGCTGGAACAGGTCCAGGGAATCCACCTTCAGGCGGCGCAGGCTCAGCTCGACCTGCTGGCGCAGGTACTCCGGGCGGCCCAGCGGCACCCAGACATCGGGTCCGGTGCGCACAAAGCCGGCCTTGGTGGCAATGCGGACACCGTCCGGGTAGGGGTACAGCGCCTCGGCGATGATTTCTTCGCTGATGGTGGGGCCGTAGGAGTCGGCGGTGTCAATGAAGTCGACGCCGAGCTCAACGGCGCGGCGGACGACGTCGACGGCGGTGCCGCGGCTTTCGGGCTCGCCCCACACGCCGGGGCCGACAATGCGCATGGCGCCGAAGCCAAGACGGCGTACCGTGCCCAGGTCCTTGAGATCAATGGTCGGAGGGACGGGGGATACGTTCTGCTCTGTCATACAGGCGGCAACAAGGGGCCTCCCGGGCTTATTCCTCAGCAGACTGAGGTTTGTCCCCGGCTTCCCGCCGCGAGACGCCCTCTCTCCTCCGCGAGATGGCTCCCCTCTCCTCCGCGATATGGCAGTAAGTGCTGTTCCCAGCGCCGGGAAGAGCACTTACTGCCAGTTCGATGGGGAAGAAGGATCAGGTTGCGGACAGGAGCTGACCTCTGGGCAGTTCCGCAGGGTCGCCGGCCGATTTACCCTCAAACGCATGGACTGGAAAATTGAACTCGTACCTGTACCCGTGTCCGATGTGGACGCCTCAAAGGCGTTCTACGTGGACCAAGTGGGATTCAACGCGGACTTCGATGAACGCGTTAATCCGGAGCTGCGGTTTGTGCAGCTGACCCCGCCGGGTTCGGCGTGTTCGGTGGTGATCGGCCCTGGCACCACGGACATGGAGCCCGGGAGCCAGCGGATCCAGGTGGTGGTGCCCAGCGCCGCTGACGCCCGGCAGCACCTGGTGGATCATGGCGTTGTAACGAGTGACATCACGCCGCTGGATTGGGGGACCTTTGTGTACTTCAGCGACCCGGACGGCAACCAGTGGTCACTGCAGGAACTCCCGGAGATTCCGCCGACACTGCCGTCCGAGACTTCCTGACGGACCGCCGTCGGGCGAAACAAGCGGCTGCTTGGACGTCTCGGCCGTCTCGTTGGTGCTCGTCAGTTATCCCGTTCCTGTAGCGCTTAGGTTCCGGTTCCGGCCGGAATTAGCGTTCGCCTGCACACGTTCCCACCCTCTGGGGCTGGTGTGTCAGATGGGGTCACGTTGGCCACGGGACTGATCAAAGAGTGGGAATGCGTGCGGGAGAGGAGCAGCACCCTCCTACCGCGTGGCCTCGGCCAAATACTCCAGCACGTGGCGGTAGGTGTGGCCGGTGGCTTTGGACATGCCGATCTCGCAGGTCCGGTTCACTGACGCGTAGGCGGCGAACTCGCGCTCGTTGATTTCCGCCGCCTGCTTGTCGGTGGCCGATTCCGTCAGTTCGGGGTGCAGCAGCCCGCGGTCGCCGGCAAACGCGCAGCAGCCCCAGCTTGGCGGCACAAAGACCTCGTCAGCGACGGCATCGGCAAGGGTATGCAGCGCCTCGTTGGCGCCCAGCTGGGTGGAGGAGCAGGTGGGGTGCAGTGCCATCGACGGCAGCCTGCGGGTCACCTCCAGCTGCGGCAGCACGGTGTCCCGCACGAACTCCACCGAATCCACGAACTCAAGGCCGGGATATTCCGGACTTTCCCCGGCCAGGCGTTTCATCGTGTCCAGTCCCTCGGTGCACGAGGCAGCATCGCAGACCACGGGAAGCGCCCCGCCGCCCGTGGCTTCCCACAGATTGGCCAGCACCCGCTCGGTCATCACCGAGTACCCCTTGGCAAAACCCTTGGACTTCCAGGGCGTGCCGCAGCACAGGTCACCAATGCCGGAGGGAATCCGCACATCCACCCCGGCGCGCCCGCACAGTTCGAGGAACGCCGCGGAGACGCCCCCGCCGTTTCCGGCCGGACCAAACATGGTGCCGATGCAGGCCGGGAAATAGACGGCAACCGCAGCCGGGCTCTCCAGCGGCTTCCGTTTGGAGCCGCCGGCCGGAAGAACGGTTTCGTAGGCCGGAACGGTTTCGCTGCCGGCCACGGCGCGCGCGGCGGCGGTGGCAGCCTTGGGCAGCAGCGCCGGCATCGCCTTGGCCAGGCTCAGCGCCTTGCCGCCGGCCACGGTCACGGTGGACCAGTGCTCGGCCGCGCTCTTCCAGCCCAGATCGGCGACGGGGTTGGCGTTCTCTTTCCGCAGCCGGCGGACGAGGTCGCCGGTGTTAATCAGCACCGGGCAGGCCGTGACGCACATGCCGTCGGCCGCGCAGGTCTGGACGCCGTCGTAGTCATAGTCCTTGCGCAGTTCCTTGGCCAGCGCGGCATCGCCGCGGGCTTCGGCGGCGGCGATTTCCCGGCGCAGCACAATCCGCTGCCGCGGGGTGGTGGTCAGGTCCTTGCTGGGGCACACCGGTTCGCAGTACCCGCATTCCACGCAGCGGTCCACCTCTACCTCAACGGTGGGAGCCACCTTGAGGTCAGCGATGTAGGACAGCGGGTCGTCGTTGATCAGCACGCCCGGGTTGAGCAGATTCGGCGGATCGATCAGGGCCTTCAGCTCGCACATCACGCCGTACAGCTCGTCGCCGTACTGGCGGCGGACAAAGGCAGCCATGATCCGGCCGGTGCCGTGTTCGGCCTTCAGGGAGCCGCCGTTGCCCAGGACCAGGTCCACCATGTCCTCGGTGAAGGCCTGGTAGCGCGCCAGTTCCGCCGGGTCATCAAAGCGTTCGTTGAGCATGAAGTGGACGTTGCCGTCCTTGGCATGGCCGAAGATCACCGAGTCCCGGTAGTGGTGCTCGGTGAAGAGCCGGGACAGTTCCCCGCAGGTGGAGGCCAGTGAGGGGACCGGAACCACAATGTCCTCCAGCAGCGCGTTGGTTCCGGAGGGGCGGGCGCCGGCAACCGTGGTGTAGAGGCCCTTGCGCAGGTGCCACATGGCGGCGCGGTCCTTGGCGACGGCGGTCATGGCGAACGGGGCGGCCAGGGGCAGGGATTCGAACAGGCCCCGTGAGCTGTCACGCTTCTCGGCCAGTTCCTCAGCGGTGCGGGCCTGATGCTCCACCAGCAGGGCCGCATGGTTGGCGATCTCCAGCCCGCGCAGTTCGGGAGGGGCGGTGGGGTCGGCGGCGGCCACGCGCAGCGAGGTGGCATCCATCAGTTCAATGGTTGCCAGCCCCGAGGCCACCAGCTCCGGCAGCGCGCTGGCGGCCCGGTCCAGCGAGTCGAAAAACATCAGCCCGGTGGCCACTTTGGGCAGCGCCGGAACCGTGCGGAACGTGGCCTCGGCGACAAACCCCAGGGTCCCTTCGCTGCCGATCATCAGGTGGGTCAGGATGTCCACCGGATTCTCGTAGTCCAGGAAGGAGTTTAGGCCGTACCCCATGGTGTTCTTCATGGAGAACAGCCGCTCAATGGTGGACACGGAGTGGGGGTTGGCGACGATCCTGCCGCGCAGCCGCAGCAGCCCCTCGAAGAGTTCCGGTTCCAGCGTGCGCAGCTTGGCCTCGGCGTCGGATGCGGCGGTGTCGATCACGGTGCCGGAGGCCAGGACGAGGACCATGGATTCGAGGGTTCGGTAGGTGTTGAATTCAGTGCCGCAGGCCATGCCGGAGGAATTGTTGGCCACGACCCCGCCGATGGTGCAGGCGATTTCCGATGCCGGGTCCGGGCCGAGCTTGTAGCCGTGGGCCGCCAGCCTGGAATTCACGGCCCGCACCGTGGCGCCGGGCTGCACCCGGACCCTGGCACCGCCGTCGAGCACCTCGATGCCGCGGAAATGCTGGCGGGTGTCGATCAGGAGGCTGTCGCTCTGGCTCTGGCCGGAGAGGGACGTTCCCCCGGAGCGGAAGGTGGCCGGGATGCCCAACTCGCGGCTCCGGCGCAGCAGGGCGGCCACTTCCTCGGCGGTGCGCGGGGTGGCCACCGCCTCGGGAATCATCAGGTAGTGGGAAGCATCGTGCGCCATTTTGCGCCGGTCGATTTCCCGGGTGCTGATGTTCTCCGTGCCGAGATCAGCGATGGACCCCGTCGAGGGGGCGGGGGCTTCCGTGTGAAGGCTCATTTTCCGATCCAACCGTTCCAGGGAGCTGCGGTGCTCCGCCTCTAAATGTAGGCCTCTTCAAGCGCCGGGAAAAGTTGGTCAGACCACAGTGGGCCGGGGAGGCGCCGCGGGTGTGAGCCGGGGGAGCCTTATCCGGGCAGCGTGGCGGATCCCTTGCCGTGCTCCGCCAGCAGCTTTTGCAGCCGCTCGTCCAGCAGCTCGAGGGCGGCCGCCACCGTGGAATGGATGACCTCCTCAGGCTCCCCGTCAAAGAACCGTTCGGTAACCTCCGGGGTGTCCTGCCCGGCGGTGGCGATGCCGATAAAAACGGTGCCCGGCTCTTGTCCGTCCTGCGGTTCCGGTCCGCCGGAGCCGGTGATGGCAAGGGCCAGGTCAGCGCCCAGCAGTTTGGCAGTGCCGTCGGCCATCTGGGCTGCGGACTCGGCGGACACCACGGCCTCGGCCGTCACGCCCAGGACGGATCGCTTCACCGAGGTTGCGTAGGCGGTGAGTCCGCCGAGGAACCAGTCCGACGACGACGGCGCGGCACCCAGGAAGGAGGCCAGCAGTCCGCTGGTCAGGGACTCGGACACTCCGATGCTCACGCCGGTGTCCTGGATGCGTTCGGCAATCCGTTCAGCGGTTTTTGTGGATGCGGCGTCCTGGCTGGAAATTGACAATGAACTCTCCTGTTCGTCAGTCTCTGGGTGGAACGGCATTTTATCAGGCTGCTTACTATCACCTCCAGTGGTGCCGGGCTTTATGCCTCGGATGCCTCGGACGCACCATCGGCCGTGCCTGCCGGAATGCGGGCGTAAAACCATTCGATATGCTCGCGCAGCAGCCGGGCGGCGTCGTCGCCCCTGCCCGCCGCCACTGCCTCGTAAATGCCGTGGTGCTGGGCCTGCAGCTCCAGCATGACCTCGGTCCAGTCCTCCATCCCGTCCACCGCGTTCTTGACGTATCCGCTGATGGCTCCGCTCATGGACGCCATCATGGTTTCAATCACCGCGTTGCCGGCCAGCGACGTCAGTTCAACATGGAACGCAGCGTCCAGCAGGTGGAAGGCCTCGCGCTCAATGCCCGGGGCGTCCATCGCCTCCAGCAGTGCTGCGGCCCTGGCCAGCGCCGCATCCTTCGCATCCGACGGCGGGAGACCGGCGGCGGTGGCGGCCGCCCATGTTTCCAGCAGCACCCGGGTTTGGACAATGTCCGCCACCGGAAGCCGGCTGCTGGCCATGTGCAGGCGCAGTGCGGAGGAAAGCCCGGCCGAGGGCTCGGAAACGATGATGGCGCCGGATTTCGGTCCCGAACCCGAGGATGACCGCAGGACTCCCATGGCATCGAGGATGCGGATGCCTTCGCGGACGGAGGCACGCGAAATGCCGTAGGTTTCGGCCAGCGTCCGTTCTCCGGGCAGCTGGTCGCCCAGCGAGATGGCGCCGGAACGCAGGTCGGCTTCGATGTTTTCCAGCAGCAGGTCATAGCTGCGGCGCGGTTGCTCAGTCACCTGATCATCCTGCCATGTGATGGCCGCCGTCTTTACGGAAGATATCCTCCGGAAAAAACGGCGGCCGACGGAAAGATCCCTAGGGCAGCATCCAGCCCAGGATCGGGGTGGACTGCAGGTAAACGAGCGTGCACAGCACCAGCAGCAGGCCAACGCTCCAGCCCACCACCTTGCGCAGGAGCACCGATTCCTGCCCGTCAAGCTTTACCGCGGTCACGGCAATGGCGAGGTTCTGCGGGCTGATCAGCTTGCCCACGACACCTCCGGACGTGTTGGCGGCAACGAGCAGGTTCGGATCGATGCCGGCCTCGATGCCGGCGGTCTGCTGCAGCCGTGCAAAGAGCGCGTTGGCCGAGGTGTCCGAGCCGGTGACGGCGGTGCCAACCCAGCCCAGCACGGGGGAGAGGAAGGCGAAGAACGCGCCGGTGCCGGCCAGCCAGGTGCCAATGGCGACCGTCTGACCGGAGAAGTTCATGACGTAGGCCAGGGACAGGACGGAAAGAATGGTCAGTCCGGCCCAGCGCATGTTCCAGATAGTCCGGAAAATATCAGCCACGCCGTTGCCCACCGTCATGGCGTACCGGCCGCCGTCGTCGTACTTGGCGTAAACCGCGCAGACAATCAGGCCGGTGATCAGCAGCAGGGTGCCGGGGCTGGAAAGCCAGTTAAAGGTGTAGATCGTGGAGGAGACGGGCTCGCCGGCCTCGTTCAGCAGGCGGTCGTGCAGCCAGGGCCACGGCACCTTGATGTCGGTGGAGGCCAGGAAAGCGGGAATGTCCGCGCCCCACTTCCACAGCTTGGCAACGCCGAAGATGAGGATCACCAGGAAGTACGGGAACAGTGCCAGCAGCGTGCGGGAGCGGGTCAGCGAGTTGTCATCCTTCACCGCTGCCGCCGAAGCGCCGCGGCCTGCAGCACCTGTTCCGTCCGGACCGGTGCCGGTAACGGAGGCGGTCATGGCCGGCAGGCCCATGCGCTCGCGGGCGGCTTCCAGGCCGCGGGGCTGCCAGAACTTCAGGAAGACGACGGCGGCACCCAGGCCGGCCAGTGCTGCCACGATGTCAGTGAGTTCGTAGGAGAAGTAGGTGGAGCACAGCACCTGCGCAACCGCGAAGGCCACACCGGTCACGGCGGCGGCGGGCCACGTGTCCCGGACACCTTTGCGGCCGTCCAGGATGAACACCAGGATCAGCGGTACGAAGACGGCCAGCAGCGGTGCCTGGCGGCCCACGACCATGCCGATGTGCCCGGCGTCCAGGCCGGTGAGGGATGCCGCGGTGGTAATCGGAATCGCCATCGCACCGAAGGCCACCGGAGCCGTGTTGGCCACCAGGACAGCGGCCGCTGCCTTAAGCGGTTTGATGCCCAGGGCCACCAGCATGGTGGCGGTAATGGCCACCGGTGCGCCGAAGCCGGCGAGAGCTTCCAGCAGGCCGCCGAAGCAGAACGCCACGAGGATCGCCTGCACGCGGACGTCGCCGCCGCCGATCACGTCAAAGACCCGGCGCAGATCCTCGAACCGCCCGCTGAGCACGGTGATCTGGTACAGCCAAATGGCCATGATGACGATCCACAGCACGGGGAAGGCGCCGAAAACCGCACCCTGGCTGGCGGAGAGCAATGCCAGGCCGGCCGGCATCTGATAGGCGAAGACCGCGACGGCGAGGGCCACCAGCAGGGCGATGCCACCGGCCACGTGGGCCTTGAGCCGGACGTAGGCAAGCAGCACAAAAAAGGTCAGCAGCGGCACCAGTGCCACCAGTGCCGAAATGGCAACGCTGTTGAGCACTGGATCGGTGCTGGGGATGAACGACTCCACGGGATCCTCCGCATAGAACTGGGTGTGTTGGTCAGGCCACAGTGGTCAGACCACAGGAGAGTCTAGCGCAAGTCACGGATCTCTGTGATGGTAGTCACGAGCGCCGGAGGGCTTGGATGTGACGTGCCCAACGTGTTCTACTATGGTCAGACCACACATACGGGGCGTTTCCCCGCTGAAAGGCAGCCATGAGAATTGCTCTATTCGCCACCTGCATCGTGGATGCGATGTATCCGCGCACCGCCCGGGCAACGGTGGCCATCCTGGAGCGGTTGGGCCACGAGGTCGTGTTCCCCGCCGGACAGGCCTGCTGCGGGCAGATGCACGTGAATTCCGGCTACCTGCCTGAAGCCGTGCCCGTGGTCCGCAACCACGTCCAGGCCTTCGAATCACAGGAGTATGACGTCGCCGTCGCACCCTCCGGTTCCTGCGTCGCCTCGGTGAAGCATCAGCACCCCATGGTGGCGCGCTCCTGTGGCGACGCCGGCCTGGAAGCGCGCGCCGAAGCCGTGGGCGCCAAGACCTATGAGCTGTCCGCCCTGCTCACCGACGTTCTGGGTGTGACCGATGCTGCCGCCCAGCTTGGATCCTGGTTCCCGCACAACGTCACCTACCACCCCAGCTGCCACGGCATGCGCCTGCTGCGCCTTGGCGACCGGCAGCTGAACCTGCTCCAAAGCGTGGAGGGCATCTCCGTGGCGGAATTGCCGCAGGCTGACCAGTGCTGTGGGTTCGGCGGAACGTTCTCCATGAAGAATGCCGACGTCTCCACTGCCATGCTGGAGGACAAGACGGCCAACATTACGGCCACCGGCGCGGACCTGTGTTCCGGCGGCGATGCCTCCTGCCTGATGCACATCGGCGGCGGGCTGTCCCGGCAGGGCAGCAGTGTGTCCACCCTTCACTTTGCCGAAATCCTCGCGAGCACCAGGGAGAACCCGGTATCCGTCACCGGAGACGTCCTGGTCAGCGGAAAGGCTTCGCGATGAGCACCACCTACCTGGGCATGCCCACCCTGCCGGTCTTCGGCCAGGGCAACCTCAATGCCGTTGAATCCTTCCCCTCCGCGGCCAAACGCGAGCTCGGCAACGCCCAACTGCGCGCCAACCTGGGCCACGCCACCTCCACCATCCGCGACAAGCGGCTGCGCGTGGTCGGGGAGCTGCCGGACTGGGAGGACCTGCGCAATGCCGGCAGCGCCACCAAGGAAGCGGTCATGGCGCGCCTGCCCGAGCTGCTGGAGGAGTTCGAACGGAATTTCACCGCACGCGGCGGCATCATCCACTGGGCCCGTGACGCCGGGGAAGCCAACGAGATTGTCCGGGACCTGATCCGTGAGCAGGGCGTGGACGAGGTGGTCAAGGTCAAGTCCATGGCCACCCAGGAAATCGGCCTGAACGAATACCTGGAAGAGCAGGGCATCGCAGCGTTCGAAACGGACCTCGCCGAGTTGATCGTCCAGCTGGACCACGACAAGCCCAGCCATATCCTGGTGCCGGCCATCCACAAAAACCGCACCCAGGTCCGCGACATCTTCCTGCGCGAAATGCCCGGTGTCGACCCGGAACTCACCGACAACCCGGCGAAGCTGGCGGAGGCGGCACGCGCGCACCTGCGCCGCAAATTCCTCTCCGCCAAGGTGGCCATCTCCGGGGCCAACTTCGCCATTGCGGACGCCGGCACCCTCGCCGTCGTCGAATCCGAGGGCAACGGGCGGATGTGCCTGACGCTGCCCGAAACCCTGATCACCGTGATGGGAGTGGAAAAACTGCTCCCCACCTGGCAGGACCTTGAAGTGTTCATGCAGCTGCTGCCGCGCTCCTCCACCGGCGAGCGGATGAACCCGTACACCTCGCTATGGACCGGCGTCACTGAAGGCGACGGGCCGCAGAACGTGCACCTGGTGCTGCTGGACAACGGCCGCAGCGCCGCGCTTGCCGACGAAATGGGACGGTCCGCGCTGCATTGCATCCGCTGCTCGGCCTGCATGAACGTCTGCCCGGTGTATGAACGCACCGGCGGCCACGCCTACGGATCCACCTATCCGGGACCCATCGGCGCGATCCTTTCGCCGCTGATGACGGGCATTGTTTCCGAGGAGAACAATTCGCTGCCGTATGCCTCATCGCTGTGCGGCGCCTGCTACGACGCCTGTCCCGTGAAAATCAACATTCCGGACATCCTCGTGCACCTGCGCGCGGAGGATGTGGACAGCAAGCGCGGCAAGAAGAAGCTGCCCACCCAGATGGACCTGATGATGAAGGGTGCCTCCTGGGCCTTCTCCTCCGGCAAGCACCTGGGCCTGCTGGAAAAGGGCCTGCCGCTGGGCCGCATCGCCGCGGGGCGGAAAAAGAAAATCACCAAACTGCCGGGTATCGCCGCGGGCTGGACGCAGAGCCGGGACATCCCCGCACCGCCGTCGGAGTCCTTCCGCGACTGGTGGGCCAAGGAACATCAGCACACCGATTCAGGAGAGAGCGCATGAGCAGCGCACGCGAAGACATCATGGAACGGCTCCGCTCAGCGCTGCGGGACAGTCCGGCCGTTCCGGAAATTCCGCGGACCTACCGTGAAGCGTCCGGGATGAGCGCCGAGGAGCGTATCGAGATGTTGGTGGACCGGCTGGTGGACTATAAAGCCGGAGTCACCGTGGTGGACAGCAGCGGAGTTGCGCCCCGGATCGCGGAGCTGCTCAACGGTGCCGCCAGCTACGTGGTTCCGGAGGGCATCGACGGCGAATGGCTTGCTGCCGCCGAAGCCGCGGCGCCGGGGCGCCGGCGCACCGACTCCGCGCAGTCGCCGCTGAGCGTGCCGGAACTGGACGCCGTGGACGCGGTGGTCACGGGCAGCGCCGTCTCAGTGGCGGAAACCGGGACCATCATCCTGGATGGCAGCCCCAACCAGGGGCGCCGCGCCATCACGCTGGTGCCGGATCACCACATCTGCGTGGTGGGTGCCGGCGACGTCGCCGGAATACTGCCCGAGGCCCTGCGCCGGCTGGACGGCACCCGGCCGCTGACCTGGATCAGCGGCCCGAGCGCCACCTCCGACATTGAGCTCGAACGCGTGGAAGGCGTGCACGGCCCGCGGAACCTGGACGTCATCATCGTCCGGTCCTGAAGCGGCTCTTCCAGCGGCAGGGTCGATTAGGCGCTGAGGCGGACGTCCGGGCTGGCGTCGAAATCCCGAAGCGGTGCACGCTCCTCGAGCGGGTTCCGCGGCAGCGCTGACACACCCGTCACCTCCTCGAGGAAGGCGGCGGTCTCGTGCAGGGACTCCATGGCCTCCGGGCGGTGCAGCTGGAACTGGTATTCGTGACCCAGCGCCGGCTTGTAGTCCTGCGGCCAGAACCGGCGGACCAGGGGTACGCCCAGTTCCGAAAGCCGGTCCGCCAGGGGCAGTGACTGCGTGCGGGTCAGGTCATCGCCGTTTCCACTGGAGATGTAGGTGGGCGGAAAACGGTGGTCCACATGTTCCAGGATGGACATATGGGCGGCGGCTGCAGTGGCGGCCCAGTCCTTGGAACCGGTGTAGGACCACAGCGCCTTCCGTAGACCCCAGCCCATCGGGCCCGGCAGACGGGCCACGGAGGCAAGGTCAAAAACGCCGCAGTTCAGCACAATGCCGCACAGCTGTTCGGGAGCTGCGGCGGGGACAACCCCGGTATCGCGGGCGTACTCCGGCTGGGTTATCGCCAGGGCCAGCTGCGCTGCCAGCTGGGCGCCGGCGGAGTCGCCGGCCAGGACAATCCGGTTAGGGTCCAGACCGTAGCGGTCCGCATTCTCACGGACAAAGCCCAGGGCGGAGTTCAGCTCCTTCACGGCGGCCGGGTACACAGCCGCAGGTGAAACCGAGTAGCCGACCCCAATGACGGCATACCCGTATCCGGCCAGGACCTTTAAGTAGGGGGCAACATCCTCTTTGGACCCGGAGATCCAGGCCCCGCCGTGGATCCACATCACCACTGGCAGGGGTCTCCGGGAGGGGTCGTTGGGCAGGAACAAATCCAGGGACGGCTTGTTGTCGGACCCCAGGTACGGCAGGCCGCGGTGCCGGGTGACCGTGAACCGGGGGATATGGGGGAGGACCTCCTTCACCGGGACCTTGCCCGCCCCGGCGAAAACTCCTCGGATGAGCAGAGCGGATGGCAGTGGGTGATGCCGCAGGGCGGCGGCGGCTGCGATTCCGGCGGCGGCCACCCCGGTGAGGAGCCCCGCCGCAGTAAGCGAAGAGAGCTTCATATTTCCAAGCTAGGACCCGCAACTGAGCGGCTTCCGCCGGGTTTGCCGCCCTGGAGCGGATCCGGGGCCGGGACTGCGAGGAATCTCATGGCCGCTGGTGTCCCGGGGCACGGAACTCTCTTCGCCGCTGTGTCCCGGGGCACTGGAACACACCCGTGACCGGGCCGCGTGCCTGAAACAGGTACTTTCCCCGAGCCGGCGGATTTCTCTGGTGCTTCCGCCGGCAGGTTCGTAGTCTTCCTTTTCGCGGCGGGCAGTGGGCCGCCGCCCGGCGCGGGACAGCGTCGGGAACGGATGGGGGACTCATGGGGGAAGGGGTTTTACTATGATGCTTTTTCTGGCGGGGGGCCTGGCCGGCACAGTCTTCGGTGTGCTGGCGGCTGGCCTAGTGGTGCGGTGGCTGCAGAGGGCACGCGAGAAGCGGGCGCTGCAGGCCCTGATCACCCAGGTGCACTTGAAACGTGCCTTGGCGGAAGACGGTCCGGGGGCCGTGTCTGCGGACCTTGATGCAGCGCGGTGCCGGTCCACAGTGGCGGATATTCGGCAGCAGGTGCGTGAAACGCTCAGTGAGCTTCGGCCGGGTTCGGCCTCTCAGGTGTCGGCCCTGCTGGAAATGCACCGGGCCTGTGATGCCTATCTTCGGGAAACCGAGGGCAACGGCCGGAACTTCGAGGCGCGCCTGCGGGAGCTGCGCCCGGTCCTCAATCAAAGTGCCCGCCGCCTGAGCAGCGGCCGCCACGTGCAGTATCTGGCGCCGGGACAGCGCGCCGCGACGCGAAAGGAAACGCTCGCGGCGCAGGCACCTGCCCGGAGCGGAGGGCGGCGGGAGGATGCCAAGGCGTGGCGCGCCGGTGGAGCTCCCGTCCGGAACCCGTCCGGCTCGAGCCATGGAAGGCTCGGGAGGGTTGCCCCGCATTCCCGCCTTACGCGAGCAGGACAGCGGCAAGCAGGATGACGGGAAAGGACAGGATCGACGTCAGGAAAACGACGTCGCGGGCGATCACCGATTTCATCCCGAACTGATGGGAAAAGAGGTACACGTTCTGTGCCGTGGGAAGCGCGCTCATGACCACCACACCGAACAGGTCCACGCCGTCCAAACCAAAAATCCAGCGTCCCACCGCGTAACCCAGCAGGGGAGCGGCGAGCAGCTTCACTGCGGTGGATACCAGGACATCGGTTCGGACCGCTGCCGTCCCCAGCAGGTTCTGTCCGTACAGGCTCATGCCGAACGTGAGCAGGAGCAGCGGAACCGAGGCATGGCCCAGCAGTGACACCGGTTCCCACAGCACTGCCGGCAGACGGAGTCCGGTGAGGGCGAGAGCCAGGCCGGCCAGGGTGGCCAGCGTGACGGGATTGGCAAAGGGGCGCACGACGGCGGCCAGCACCGCCAGCGGGCGGACCCGGGCCCGGTTGCCGGCGGCCAGCGCCCCCGGACCCGATGCCGCCCGCCGCCGCTGGGTAAAGCTGAAGACCGCAAGATAGGCCGGGGCCAGGACCAGCAGTTGGGCCATCAGCACCGAGACCACGGGCGTGGAGCTGCCCACCGCGTACAGCGCGATGGGCAGGCCGATGTTGCCGGCGTTGGCATAGGACGCGCTCATGGCACCCACTGCGGTGTCTGCGGCGCTGCGCCGGAAAAAGAGAAAGGATAAGCCCGCATAGACCGCTCCGGAGGCCACCGCAATGAGCAGTGCGGCCGGAGCAAAGGTCCGCAGCACTTCTTCCACCGGCGCTTCCGCCAGGAGAATGAACATCAGTGCCGGGTTGGTGACGTAGTAAATGACCGAGGTCAGGGCTGCTTTGGGATCGGGCCCCCGGTCCCGGCGGATGGCCGCAAAGGCGTAGCCGACTGCCGCGATGATCAGGACAACGGCAAAGCCTTCAATAACGCCCAGCACTGGGGAAACTCCAATTTCCGAGGGTCTTCGGATTGTCGGGATGGAACGGCCGCCGGCGGAGTGTCCGCCGGCGGCCGTTCCCTAGCTGCCTGGAGGCATCCGGCTAACCGGTCAGCGGACCAGGCACGGACGCTTCGGGTCGAAAGACCAGTCCGGCACCAGGTACTGCATGGCGGCGGCATCATCCCGGCTGCCCAGTCCATGCTCGAGATAGAGCTCATGGGCTTCGGCCAGCCTGCCGCGGTTCAGCTGAACACCCAGCCCCGGCGCGGACGGCACCTGGATTTCGCCGCCCCGGATTTCCAGCGGTTCCTGGGTCAGTCCCTGGCCGTCCTGCCAGATCCAATGCGTGTCCAGGGCGGTGATCTCCCCGGGAGCCGCGGCGCCCACCTGCGTGAACATCGCCAGTGAAATGTCGAAGTGGTTGTTCGAGTGTGATCCCCAGGTCAGGCCAAACTCTGAGCACAGCTGGGCCACCCGGACGGAGCCGGCCATGGTCCAGAAGTGCGGATCGGCCAGCGGAATGTCGACGGCGTTGGTGCGCACCGCATGGGACATTTCCCGCCAGTCGGTGGCGATCATGTTGGTGGCGGTGCGCAGGCCGGTGGCCCGGCGGAACTCCGCCATGACCTCCCGGCCGGAGTAGCGGCCCTCGGCCCCGCAGGGATCCTCGGCGTAGGCAACAACGCCCTCCATTCGCCGGCCCAGGCGGATGGCGTCCTCGAGGGGCCAGCCGCCGTTGGGATCCAGCGTGATCCGGGCTGCCGGGAAACGCTCCTTGAGTGCGATGACCGCGTCCACCTCGGCATCGCCGTCGAGCACGCCGCCCTTGAGCTTGAAGTCGGCGAAGCCGTACTTCTCGGCGGCGGCCTCAGCCAGTGCCACCACCGCCTTGGGCGTCATGGCCTCCTCGCGCCGCAGCCGTTCCCAGTTGTCGGTGCCCTCCGGTTCCCGCAGGTACTGAAGATCGGTGGCATCCGGATTGCCGATGAAAAAGAGGTACCCCAGCATGGGCACCGCGCTGCGCTGCTGGCCGTCACCCAGGAGCTCGGCAACGGGGACGCCCAGGAACTGGCCGTGCAGGTCCAGCAGCGCTGATTCAATTCCGGTTACCGCGTGGACCGTGGTGCGCAGGTCGAAGGTCTGTAAACCCCGCCCGCCGGCGTCGCGGTCGGAGAACCTCACCGCGATTTCCCGGAGCAGGCTGCGGAAACGGGCCACCGGCCGGCCCGTGATCAGGGCGCCGGCTTCTTCGATGGTCCGGCGGATGCTCTCTCCGCCGGGCACCTCTCCCAGCCCGGTCCGGCCGTCGGAATCTGTCACGATGACAATGTTGCGGGTGAAAAAGGGGCCGTGGGCACCGGAGAGGTTCAACAGCATGGAGTCATGTCCGGCTACCGGAACCACTTCCACCGCGGTGATGGACGGCTGTGTGGTCATGCGTTGCCTCCGGCGGACTCCATGCTGCCGTCCAGCAGCCGGTTAAGCTTCCACGGGTTTTCCTGCTGCAGGGGAGCGGGCAGGAGTGCGTCCGGGATGTTCTGGTACGCAACCGGGCGGAGGAACCGGTCGATGGCCAGGGTGCCCACGGAGGTGGTGCGGCTGTCGGACGTGGCGGGGAAAGGCCCGCCGTGCACCATGGCGTGGCCAACTTCCACCCCTGTGGGCCAGCCGTTCACGAGGATGCGTCCGGCGCGGCGCTCGAGGAGCGGCAGCAGGGTGCGGGCGGCCGGGTAGTCCGGCTCGGCCAGGTGCAGGGTGGCCGTGAGCTGGCCCTCCAGCGCCTGGACGGCGTCGGCCAGTTCGTCAACTGACGAGTAGCGGATGACCAGCGACGCAGCACCGAAGATCTCCGCCTGCAGCGCATCATTGGACAGGAAGGTAGCCGCATCCGTGGAGTAGATGGACGGCGCCGGGGCGTTGAGGGTGTCTCCCTCACTGCCGGCTGCCAGCAGTTCGACGCCGGGCTGGCCGGCCAGGGCGGTGACGCCGTCCTGCCAGGACGAGGCAATGCCCTGGGTCAGCATGGTCTGGCCGGAGGCAGCTTTTACTGCCTGCGCGACGGCGGAGACAAAGCAGTCTCCCGCTTCACCGGTGGGGGCAAAGAGCAGGCCGGGAGCCGTGCACAGCTGCCCGGAGGAGCCGGTCACTGAGGTGACGTAGGCACTGCCCAGGGCCTCGGCGTCGTCGGCCAGCGCGCCCTCGAGGACAAAGATGGGGTTGATCGAACTCATTTCCGCGTACACGGGAATGGGCTCGGGGCGGTTGGCCGCAGCGTTGACCAGGGCCATGCCGCCGGACCTGGAGCCGGTGAAGCCCACGGCCTTGATGGCCGGATCGGTTGCCAGCGCCTGGCCAATCACGGCGCCGGGGCCGTAGACCAGGGAGAAGACGCCCGGATGAAGGCCCAGGGAGCTGACGGCGTCGGAGATCGCCCGGCCGGTGATCTCGCCGGTGCCGGGGTGTGCGTTGTGGGCCTTGACTATGACCGGGCAGCCGGCGGCCAGCGCGGATGCGGTGTCTCCGCCCGCAGTGGAGAAGGCCAGCGGGAAGTTGCTCGCGCCGAAGACAGCCACCGGACCCAGCGGGATCCTGCGCTGGCGGATGTCGGCCCGGGGCATGGGGGTGCGCTCGGGCATTGCCGGGTCCACCCGGACGCCGCGGAAATCCCCCTGCCGGACAACGGCGGCGAAAAGCCGCAGCTGGCCGGTGGTGCGGGCGCGTTCTCCGGTGATCCGGGCCTCGGGGAGTCCGGTTTCCGCCATCGCGCGCTCAATCAGCGCGGGACCGGCAGCTTCGATGTTGTCGGCAATGCGCTCCAGGAATGCGGCGTGCGTTTCCGGGTCCAGGGTGCTGAAGGATGCGTAGGCTTCCTCCGCCGCCGCAGTGGCGGCGGCAAGCTGTTCGGTGTCGAGGAGGGAGTATTCCGGCTCGAGCTTCCCGCCCGTGGCGGGGTTGACGCCGGAGGCGGCGCCGCCGCGGCCGGTTACGGTCTTCCCGGCGATGATGGAATGGCCGGTGAGGATCTGGTCAGCAGGCATGGATGCTCCTTGTCGTTAGTTCTGGTCAGGCGCGGGCAGCGGCAGCGGATACGTTGGGGCTGACGCCGGCCCGGGAGATGAGGTCCGCCAGGTCGGCGAGGTCCTGCTCCGAGAGGTCCTGCAGCGGCGGGCGCACTGAGCCAACGTCACGGCCCACGGCTTTCAGCCCGCCCTTAACAATGGACACTCCGTAGCCCTTGATCCGGTCACGGATATCAATGTAGGGCAGGACAAAGCGGTTCAGTTTTTCCGTGACGGCGTCCCGGTCCTGGTTACGGACGTCGCGGTAGAACTCGAGGGCGAATTCGGGAACGAAGTTGTACATCGCGGAGGAGTAGGTGCTCATGCCCAGCTGCAGCAGCGGCAGTGCGAAGGTCTCGGCCGTGGGCAGGCCGCCGAGGTAGAAGAGCCGGTCACCGTTGGCCGCGTAAACCTTGGTGAGGTGTTCGATGTCGCCCACCCCGTCCTTGAAGCCAATGAAGTTTCCGTGGCGCTCAGCCAGTCCGGCAACGGTCTGTGCGGCGTAGCGGGCGTTGGCCCGGTTGTAAACGATGACGCCGATGCCCACGGCGCTGGTGACGGCGTCCACGTGGGCCGCCAGTCCGGCCTGGTCGCATTCGGTCAGGTACGGCGGCAGCAGCAGCAGGCCCTCTGCTCCGGCGGCCTCAGCGGCGCGGGCCGAGGCCACCGCCTGGGCCGTGGAACCGCCCACGGACGCCAGTACCGGAACAATGGACCCGGCTTCCTCAACGGCGATGGCAACGGTGCGCTCCAGTTCGGGCTGGGTCAGGCTGAAGCCTTCCCCGGTGCCGCCGGCGGCAAACAGGCCGGCAACGCCGAAGCTGGCCTGCCACGCCAGATGCTCGCGGTACTTTGCCTCGTCCAGCGCAAGGTCGGCGTCGAACGGTGTCACCGGGAAGGAGAGAAGACCGTCTTTGAGGGTGGTGGCTAGTTCGGAGGGCGTGTACTGCGCCATGGTGCATCGTTCCTTAGCAGAGGTGCCGTTGTGGCAGATACGGGAGTGACCCCAGCCTAGGAAGCCTTGTGATGCCTGTCCAAGCCCTCTTTTATATGAACCGATGCCCAAAAGGTATTGAGTGCACAGGTTGCCGGCGGATCACTGCCTAGGCGCCGGATACTCCCAGCAGATCCAGCACGCGGGCCAGCGCCGGGTTGGTGGACTCCCGGTTCCAAATGGCGTGCAGCTGCACCGCATCGGACGCCACGCCCTCCAGCTGCAGATAGGACACACCCTCAAGGTGGAGGGTCCGGGCCGACTCGGGAACTATGGCGACGCCGCGGCCGGCGGCCACCAGTGCGACCATCGTCAGAATCTGGCTGACCGTGTGAACGACATTGTGATGCTCGATCGGCATCAGGCGGACCGCAAGATCATAGAAGTACCTGGCCTTGGTGGGGGAGTGCATGATCAGCGGTGTGTCACGGAGGTCGGCAGCCGTGACCGGCCGCCGCAGGGCATCGAGGGGATGTCCGGACGGGACGGCGAGCCTCAGATCCTCTGAAAACAGCAGGTGGGACTGAAAGCGGTCGGTGTCAAAGGGCGGCCGGGCGAGGCCGAGGTCCAAGTCGCCGTGGGAGAGTGCCTGGACCTGTTCACTCGTCACGAGTTCCTGCAGCTCCACGTCCACTCCGGGCAGCGCCTCGGCGATCTCTCGCAGGATCGGCCCCAGGAGGCTGTATCCGGAGGCAGCGGTGAACCCCAGTCGAATGATGCCGGCACTGCCCTCGGCCATCCGCCTGGCGGTGTTCGGCGCCCGGTCGGCTGCCGCCACGAGTTTCCGTGCCTCCTCCAGGAAGGCGCGTCCGCCGGCGGTCAGCACCACTTTGCGCTTGTCCCGCTCCAGCAGGTCCACGCGGACTTCCCGTTCCAGTTTTTGGATCTGCCGGCTGAGCGGGGGCTGGGTCATGTTGAGCCGGAGGGCAGCCCGCCCGAAGTGCAGCTCCTCAGCCACTGCTATGAAGCTGCGCGCCTGATCCAAAGTGAACATGATGCCTTCCGGGTATTACTCGATGCTGTATTGGGCTTGGACATGCATCATAGTGGTTTTTTAGACTCAGTGATCGAGGCCACACTGCTTACTCTTTTCCCGGCCTGAACATTCTTTCGTTACCTCACCTGGGAGACCCCATGAAACGCCTGTCCACGCGCACCGTAATCGGCACTGCCGCCGCTTCGATGCTTCTGGCCCTGACCGCCTGCGGCGGCAACGTCGGCTCCGGAGATTCCTCCAAGGAATTCCCGTCCGGTCCCGTCACCCTGACCGTGGGCCAGGCGGCCGGCGGATCCAGCGACCTGGTGGCCCGTTCGGTTGCCGACGGCCTGGGCAAAGACCTCGGCGTCGCAGTTCCCGTGGTGAACAAGCCCGGCGCCAACGGCGCCCTGGCCACCCAGGAAGTCAGCGGCAAGAACGCCGACGGTTACAACCTGGTCATGCTCAATGCATCACTGATCACCATCACTCCGCTGGCCGTGTCCGAAAACGAAGCCGTGGACATCGCTGACCTTGATGTGCTGATGGGGCTTTCCCAGGACGACTACGTGCTGGTGGCCAGCCCCGCCGCCGGCGTCAAGACGCTTGATGACATCATCAACAGCCCGGTTGACTTCACCTACGGCACCGCCGGAGTGGGTACCGGATCCCAGCTCGCGCAGAGCGTGCTGTTCAAGCAGGCCGGCATTACCGGCACCGAGGTTCCCTTCGACTCCGGCAACCCCGCGCTGACCGCGGTGCTCGGCAACCAGGTCCAGCTCGCCACCATCCAGCTGGGCGAGGCCAAGCCGCAGATCGACGCCGGAAAGGTTGTTCCGGTGGTGGTCTTCTCCTCGGAGCGCAATACCTACCTCCCCGATGTTCCCACCGCCGTCGAAGAGGGCTATGACGTTCCCGTGGCGCAGTACCGCGCTGTCGCGGCACCCAAGGGCCTGCCCGAAGACGTCAAGGCACGGCTGGTCGAAGGAATCGAAGCCGCCGTTGAAGAGCAGCAGTACGTGGACTTCAACGAGAAGAGCCTGCTGACCCCCAAGGTTATTTCGGGCGAGGAAGTTGTCACTGAATGGACGGCCCTGGGCGAAAAATACCGCTCACTGACCGAAGAGCTGGACATCTCCCTTTCCGGAAACTGATCCACTTCCGGCACCCGCCGGCTGCGCCCCTCCTGCAGCCGGCGGCTGCCGTTTCAGTTCCACACACGCAGTCCAGTTCCCACAGGAGCCCCATGAAGCAAGACCCAGACACAACCGGGCCTCTCCCCGCCCGCGAATCCGCAGTAGCCGATCCGCTCCTCACCGACGACGCGCTGACCCCCGATGAACTCGCCGCCCGCTGGGAGGCCGACGCGCCTCCGCCGGCCGGTGGACTCGCCAATACGGTGTCGGCGCTTGTGGCAGCGGCCCTTGGTGCCGGCGGAGTGGTCATCTCGCTCAACCTCGGCCTGGGTGCGCCGTCGCAGCCCGAACCGGGAATGTGGCCGTTCATTGTCAGCCTCGTCGTGCTCGTCCTGGCGCTGGCCCAGGTGGCGGTTGGCCGGAACGGCGGTGACGGCGAAAAGTTCTCACGGTTCTCACTGTCGACTTTGTTCGGCTTCCTGACCCTGCTGGGGCTGGCCTTCCTGATGCCGGTCATTGGCTTCGAAATCCCATCGCTGCTGCTGAGCCTCGTCTGGATGAAGTTCCTGGGGGGAGAAACCTGGCGTTCGGCCGTCCTCTATTCGTTGCTCGTTGTTGCGGCGTTCTACGGCATTTTTGTCCTGGGCCTGGGGACTTCCATTCCCCACCTGTTTTAACGGAAACGAGCAAGAGTTCACATGGATTTCCTTCAGCCGGTCCTGAACGGTTTCACCGTTGTCCTGGACCCCACCAACCTGCTCTACTGCCTCATCGGCGTTGTTATCGGCATGCTCATCGGTGTGCTGCCCGGCCTCGGCCCGGCCGCGACCATTGCCATCCTGCTGCCCCTGACCTACGGCATTGAACCCGTCACCGCCATCATCATGCTCTCGGGCATCTTCTACGGCGCGCAGTACGGCGGCACGATCACCTCGGTCCTGCTGCGCCTGCCCGGCGAAGCCAGTTCGGTGGTCACGGTCTTCGACGGCTACATGATGGCCAAACAGGGACGTGCCGGAACCGCCCTGGGAATCGCCGCCATCGGCTCCTTCATCGGCGGCACGGTGGCCATTATCGGCCTTACTTTCCTGGCGCCGCTGGTGGCGGGGTTTGCCCTCGACTTCGGACCGCCGGAATACACGGCCCTGGCGCTCCTGGGCATCCTGCTGGTGGCGACCATCAGCAACGGCAGCAAGCTCAAGGCACTCATTGCTGCCGGCATCGGCCTGCTGCTGGCCACCGTGGGCCGCGACTCCTTCACCGGGGCCGAGCGGTTCACCTTCGGCAACCTCAACCTCGCCGACGGCATCGATTTTGTTCCCGTGGCCATGGGCCTGTTCGGGCTGGGAGAAATCCTGCACAGCCTCGAAGAACGCCACCGCGCCGCTTCGGTTCCGGCCAAGGTGGGCAACGTGTGGCCATCCCGCAAGGACCTGAAACAATCCTCCGGTGCTATCGGCCGCGGCTCGGTCCTCGGCTTCTTCCTGGGCATCCTGCCCGGCGGCGGTGCCACGATCGCGTCCATGGCGGCGTACGCGGTGGAAAAGAAGCGCGCCAAGAACCCCGAACGTTTCGGCCGCGGCGCCGTGGAAGGCGTGGCAGGACCGGAAACGGCCAACAACGCCGCCGCCACCAGTTCCTTCATTCCGCTGCTGACGCTGGGCATCCCGGCCAACGCCACCATGGCCCTGATGTTCGGCGCGCTGCTCATCCAGGGTGTTACCCCGGGGCCGCAGCTGGTGGAAAATGATCCGGAGCTCTTCTGGGGCGTCATCAACTCCATGTACATCGGCAACATCCTGCTCCTGATGATGTCCATCCCGCTGGTCGGGATCTTCATCCGCATCCTGCGCGTCCGGGCCGCCATCCTGGCGCCGGTGACCGCACTGATCACCATGCTCGGCGCCTACACCATCAACAACTCCATGTTCGACGTGCTGCTGGTGGTCTTCTTCGGGGCCGTGGGCTACCTGATGAAGAAGTTTGGCTTCGAACCCGGGCCCCTGGTCCTGGCCTTCGTCCTCGGTTCGCTGCTGGAATCCTCGCTGCGGCGTTCGCTCCTGGTCCTCGACGGCGACGTCATGGGCTTCTTCAGCCGGCCGATCTCGGCGTCACTGCTGGTCGTCTTCGTTTTCGTCGCGGTCCTTCCCCTCATCCAGTCCGCTCTCCGGCGCCGCAAGGCCGCCGCGCAGGCGCTGGAACTACCTAAGGAAACAGTATGAGCATCCTTGTCGGATACGTCCCCAGCCCGGTAGGCGAGGCAGCAGCCGAGGCAGCCATCGCGGAAGCCAAGCTGCGCGGGGAGGAGCTGCTGATCGTGAACTCCAGCCGTAAGGGCGCGCTGGTGGAAAAGATGGTGGCATCCCCGGCCGATCTCAAGCGCCTGGCGGAAGCCAGCACTGCCGCAGGGGTCCGCGCCACCGTGCTGCAGCCCAGCCACACTGACGACCTGGCCGAGGAAATCCTTGACCTGGCCCGCGCGCACGATGTTTCCCTCATCGTGATTGGGCTGCGGCAGCGTTCCCAGGTGGGCAAGTTCATCATGGGGTCATCGGCGCAGCGCATCCTGCTGCAGGCTGACCGGCCGGTGCTTGCGGTCAAGCCGGCGCAGGCCGGCTAGGGGTTTGCCCGGCTAGGCTTTTTGCCCGGCGCCGGCCTCGAGCCGGCGCCGGGATCCGGCCAGATGGATGCGCATGGCGGCCGCGGCGGCCAAGGCATCCCCTGCAGTGACGGCATCAAGAACGGCCCGGTGTTCAGCGGACACCGGGCCAATTCCTGTTGCGGACGCCGTTGACGCCTGCAGGCGCTCTCTGGGCATGGAGATCATGGCCGGACCCAGGTTCTGCAGGGCATCGGCAAGGTAGGTGTTTCCTGAGGCCTCCGCCACCGCATGGTGGAAGGCGTAGTCAAACCCCAGGGCCGCGCCGGGATTGCCGCCGGCGGCTTCAAAGTTATCCAGCGCCGCCTCCAGTGCGGCCAGCTGGGCAGGGGTGCGCCGGGAGGCGGCCAGGGCTGCCGCTTCGCACTCAATGGCCGTGCGGAATTCCAGCAGTTCCACCCGCTCCTGCAAGGTGCGCGCGGGGCGGTGGGTGCCGGAGGGATCCGGGGTTGGCGGAACCAGCACAAAGCTGCCGCTGCCGCGGCGGGTGTGGATGAGCCCCTCCGCCTGCAGGCGTGCAACCGCCTCCCGGACCACGGTCCGTGAGACACCGTGCCGGGCAGTCAGCGTGCTCTCGCTCGGAAGCCGGTCGCCGGGGGAGATCCGTCCTTCGACGATGTCCGCCCGCAGCGCGCCAACGAGATCGGAGGTCAGGTGGGGGCTCATCCACTTATCGTCGCATGCGGCTCAGGCAAGCCCGAACTGCACACTGTCAGTGGTCCAGGCACGGGCCTGCTCGCTGAGGCTGACGCCGAGCCCGGGGCGGTCCGGCACCAGCATCCGCCCGTTCTTGGTTTCCAGGCGTTCGTTGAACAGCGGGTCCAGCCAGTCGAAGTGCTCCACCCAGGCCTCGCGCGGATAGGCGGCGGCCAGGTGCAGGTGGATTTCCATGGCGAAGTGCGGCGCCAGGTCCAGGCCCTTCTGATCGGCCAGCGTGGCCAGCCGCAGGAACTGGGTGATGCCGCCAACCCGGGGCGCGTCAGGCTGGATGATGTCGCAGGAGCCCAGCGCGATCAGGCGTTCATGCTCGGCAACCGAGGCCAGCATTTCACCGGTGGCGATGGGAGTGTCCAGTGCACGGGCCAGCTCGGCGTGGCCTTCGGCGTCGTACGCGTCCAGCGGCTCTTCGATCCAGGTCAGGTCGAAGACCTCCAGCCGGCGGCCCATCCGCAGGGCCGTGCTGCGGTCCCACTGCTGGTTGGCATCCACCATGAGCGGGACGTCGGGGCCGATGTGCTCGCGGACGCCGGCCACGCGGCGCAGGTCCTCCGCGGAGTCCGGCAGGCCGACTTTGATCTTGATGCCGCCGATGCCCTCTTCGAGGGACTGGCTGGCGCGGTCCTTGACCTCCTCGAGGGATGCGTTGAGGAAGCCGCCGGAGGTGTTGTAGGTGCGCACCGAATCGCGGTGGGATCCCAGCAGCTTGGCCAGGGGCAGGTTGGCGCGCTTGGCCTTGAGGTCATACAGGGCGATATCCAGGGCGGCAAGGGCCTGCGTGGCGACGCCGGAGCGGCCCACCGAGGCACCCGCCCACAGCAGCTTGGTGTAGATCCGCCCGATGTCATTGGGATCCTCGCCGAGCATGCCCTCGGCCACTTCCCTGGCATGGGCGTACTGGGCGGGACCGCCGGCGCGCTTGGAGTAGCTGAAGCCCAGGCCCTGGTGGCCCTGCTCCGTGGTGATCTCCGCGAAGAGGAAAACCACCTCGGTCATCGGCTTTTGCCGGCCGGTGAAGACCTTCGCATCCGATATGGGCGTCGTAAGCGGAAGTGTTGCCGTGGAGAGTTTCACATGGCGGATGGCATCAGCGGTGTAGGGCATCGCGTTCCTTATCTGAGTGACGGAGTTCACTTATAGTACAAGTTGCATAACTTGTTCTACAAGTTGTTGAAACGTCCCCGAAAGGGAAGGCCCGCCCCGGTAGCCGGAGGAGCAGACAGGGGTCCTCAGAACCTGCCCGAGCTGCCCGCTCCCGAAAAGCTGCCGCCTGAGCTGCCGTAGCCGGTCGAAGAGCTCTGCGCCGAGGATCGGGCCGATTCCACGCTGCTGGTGCCGTGCTGGATGCCGGTGTTGAAGCTGCCCACGGTGTAGTAGAAGTACGCCGGGAAGGCGGTGTCCACGATGCCAGGCCGGTAGCCGTCCCGGTACCGCCGCCCGGGCTGCGCAGCCTTGTCCAGCTCCTCCTGCATGAGCTCACGCTCTTCCTTGGACTTGGTTTGCGCGTTGATCACGGTCTTTGCGTGGTCCTTGAGCCGGTCTGACAGCTCGGCGCGCCTGGCCTTGATGAGGTCCAGCGCCTGCTCGGGGGTGATCCGGTTCTCGGAAAGTGCCGTGGAGGCGTCAGCGAGCTGCTCCCGGGCCTGCTGCCGGAAGGCGCGCAGCGCGTGGGCCGTGGCGGAGTCCTTCTCGGCGGCGTCCTTGCCCACCAGCTGGTCGTCGAGCCGGTCCAAATCCTCGCGGAGGGGCGCGGCTTGACGGTCCCAGGCACGCTCCCAGCCCGGAGCCTTGTTGAGCAGGGCATTGGTGTCCGCAATGACATCGTCCAGGCCGTCCAGTTCCATGGCGGCGTCAGCGTACTTTTCCACCGCTGCGGTGCCGGCCTTGTTTTTCAGGTCCTTGTCGGAGAGCGCATGCGCAGCGTTGTTGAGTTCGGTGGCCTGGTTGTACCGCGTCATAAAGGTCCGGTATTCCTCCAGCACCCGGGCGCCATAGGGAGAATCGGCGGGAATGGTGTTGGCATTGACCTCGGTGGCGTCCAGGTCACGGGTCACGCTGGAATAGCTGGCGTCGGCGTCCGTCAGCAGTTTCCGGTTTTTGGCCAGCCGGTTCCGGCGCACTGCCACATAGCCGATCACTGAACCCAGGAAGCCGAGCACCGCCACGACGGCGACGACGATGGTCGCGGGGGACAGATACCACGGCCGGTTGATCAGCTTGGCGGCCTCCTCGACGGCGGCGATGGTGCCTTCGGTCCAGTTCGCCTCCGCAAAAAGCCCGTTGGTCTGGGTCCGGATGTCCTCCTGCTGGTCCAGGGAGATCTTCCGGTCCTCGCCGTAATAGGTGGCGGTCCAGCGTCCCACCGGGTCCAAGGCGAAAATGAACATCCCGTCGGCCCATTTCTGGCCGTCTTCGCTCAGCCATTCCGGATGCTGGTCCCGGGCAAACCGCAGCACTTCGGCATTGATGACCTGGCCATCCTCATTGTTTGCGGGGCCGTTGTAGGTATAGATGGCTACCGTTGTCGGTTCCCGAAACTCGATGTCCTCCACGGCGGGAATCAGGGTGGCGGTATCCAGCACTCCGGATGTGTCCTCCACGATCACCTCGTCGGGAGTCACAGCGGCTGCGGCCGCGGCACCGCCCGTCAGTGTTATCAGGCTTAGCAGTAAAGCGGTCAGTGCCCGGCGCATGGTTCCCCCGTGTCGGTTGTGGATTTACCGACGAGCCTAGCGCGGATCCTCAGCCGCGTGCAGCCCGCCGGCCTGCAGGTCTTTCTGTGTGACGTCCTGCAGGAAGTCCAGCGTTTCGGCCAGGGTCTGGTGTGCCTCCTCCCGGTTCAAATGGAATTGATACTCGTGGGGCAGTGCGGGCCGGTGGTCTGCGGGCCAAAACCTGGTGCGGACTCCGGTGCCCAGGGCGGACAGGCGGGCTGCCAGCGGAACGGACTGGGACGCGGTTAGGCTGTCCCCGTTGCCGCCGGTGACAAAGGCAGGCGGAAAGGCGGCGGTGAGGTGGCCGAGCACCGAGATCTGCTCGCCGGCCGGTGTGTGGGACCAGTTGCGGCTGCCGCTGTAGGCCCACAGCGCGGTTTTGAAGCCCCAGCCGAGCAGCCCGCGCAGTTCGGCCAGTGCCTGCAGGTCATACACTCCGCAGTGCAGGATCACGCCGCGAAGGTCAGCGGAATCCAGCGGCCGGGGCAGCCGGGTGCTCCGGGCGTAGTCCGGATTGGTGGCCAGCACGGCCAGCTGGGTGGCCAGCTGGGCACCGGCCGAGTCACCCGCGAAAACAATACGGTGCGGGTCCACGCCAAAGTCCGCGGCCCGGGCCCGGAGGAACGCGACGGCTGCCGCCACTTCCCGGACCGCCGAGGGATAGGTGCCGCGCGGCGAGACGGTGTAGTCCACACCGGCAGCGGCAAAGCCGCGGGAGGCCAGGATCCGCAGGTAGGGCTCGACGTCGTGCCGGCTGCCGGACAGCCAAGCTCCACCGGGGATCCACACCACCAGCGGCACCGGCGTTTTGGCGTCCGCCGGGACAAACAGGTCCAGCCGCTTGGAGCCGCCGCTGCCGTCGGGGCACCGCAGCCCGCGGTGCTCACTTACCCCGTCCGCCGGCACATGGGGGCGCATGAGTGCCGCGGTTTGCCGGGCGCCGCGGTAGAACACGCCGCGGATCATCAGGGCAGCGGGCCAGGGGCTGAGCCGGAATCCGGCGGCGGCAGCGGCCGCGGCCGCGGCTGCGGCAAGGAGGGGGAGACGGCGCATGCCATAACCCTAAAGTGCGGCGGCTCCTACGGAAGCATCCAGCCCAGCACCGGTGTGGACTGCAGGAAGACGATCACACACAGGATCAGCAGCAGGCCAACGCTCCAGCCCAGGACTTTGCGGAACAGGACGGACTCCTGCCCGCTCATGTTCACGGCCGCTGCACCGATGGCCAGGTTCTGCGGGCTGATCAGCTTGCCCATCACCCCGCCGCCGGTGTTTGCTGCCACCATCAGCTTGGGATCAATGCCGGCCTGAGCGCCGGCCGTTTCCTGCAGCTTGGCGAAAAGGGCGTTGGCGGAGGTATCCGAGCCGGTGACGGCGGTGCCGATCCAACCCAGAACGGGGGAGAGGAACGCGAAGAAGGCGCCGGTGCCGGCAAGCCAGGTGCCGATGGAAACCGTTTGTCCGGAGAAGTTCATGACGTAGGCCAGTGCCAGCACCGCAAGGATGGTCATGGCGGCCGAGCTCATCCGGACCGCGGTGCGGCCAATTTCCGCGACGGCGGTTCCCATGGCCAGCGGATACCGTCCTCCGTCAGTGAACCGCGAGTACACCAGTGCCACAATCAGGCCGCTGATCAGCAGCAGGGTGCCCGGACTGATCAGCCATTCGAAGTTGTAGATGGTGGAGGACTGCCGCTGTCCGCTGCTGTCCAGCAGGGCATCGTGAAGCACCGGCCAGGGAATCTTGATGTTGGTCCGGGCCAGGGCTTCGGGGATGTCCACGCCCCACCGCCACAGGTTCACCACGCCAAAGATGACAATCACCGTCACATAGGGAAAGAGGGCCATCCAGGCGCGGCCGGGCGTGAGCCGGTCCGCAGCCGTGTCGCTTTCCGCGGTGCCGATACTGGAGGAGCCGGACCCCGACGGCGTCCAGCCCGAGGCCCGGGCCGCCGCGAGTTCGGTTTTCATTCGGGCGCCGGCTTCCTCCCCGTTGCGGGGGTGCCAGAGGCGCAGGAAGCCCACCGCCACAACCATGGCGATGAGCGACGCCACGATGTCCGTGAGCTCGTAGGAGAAATAGTTTGAGCACAGGAACTGGGTGATGGAGAAGACGACGCCGGTGACCAGGGCTACCGGCCAGCAGTCCCGCAGCCCCCGGGCCCCGTCCAGGATGAACAGCAGCACCAGCGGAATGAAGAAGGCCAGCAGCGGTGTCTGTCGTCCCACTACGGAAGCGATTTCCTCCCCGGTGTAGTTGGTGAGGTTGGCGGCGGTGGTGATGGGAATGGCCAGCGCGCCGAACGCGACCGGTGCGGTGTTGGCCACCAGCACCGCGGTTGCCGCCCGGACAGGGGCAATCCCCAGCGCCAGCAGCATGGTCACCGTGATGGCCACCGGTGCGCCGAAACCGGCCAGGGCCTCCAACAGGCCGCCGAAGCAAAAGGCCACCAGGATGGCCTGGACGCGCAGGTCTCCGCCACCCACGGCGTCGAACACCCGGCGCAGATCCTCGAACCGTCCGCTGAGCACGGTGACCTGATACAGCCACACGGCCATGACAATGATCCAGACAACCGGAAAGAGGCCGAAGGCAGCGCCCTGCGTGGCCGACAGCAGCACCAGCCCAGCCGGCATGCCGAAACCAAGGACCGCGATGAGCAGAGCGGACAGCAGCGCCCATGCCCCGGCCACATAGGCCTTGGCTTTGGCCAGTGCCAGCAGCAGGAAAAACACGAGCAGGGGGACGAGGGCCAGCAGTGCGGACAGCGTGATGCTGCCGGCTACCGCGTCGGTGGAAGGAGTGAAGCTCTCCATGGATACCTCCGGTCGCGCCGGATTCGCGGCGCCAAGGGAAAACACGGCCTGGCCGGGCGCCGGAGCTCGCAAAAGCGGCAGGCTCGTCCACTCAAAAGCGTAGGCCGGTCCGGTGCCCCCGTTGAGGGCTGCCGGCGAAACAGCTGGCGCTGATGCCTAAATAGCTGACGGCGGCGAGGGCTGGAGCGGGTCGGTGTACCAGCCGCGGGCCAGGTAAATGTCCCGGTAGGAGCCGCGGTCCACGTCGAGGTCCTCGCGGCGGGTCAGCCCGGCGGCCAGCGCCGTGTGCTGGGAGCCAATGTTGTCCGCGGTGGTGTACGCGATGACCGGCAGTCCCGGAAGCAGCTTTTCCGCAAGCCGGACCGCTTCCCTGGCGCCTTCCGTTGCGTACCCCTGACCCCATACCTCCGGGACGTAGCGGTAGTACAAGTTCAGGGCCGGGCGGGACTGGACAAGCCGGTGCGACAGCCCGGTGAAACCAATGAGCGACTGCGGGTCATCGCGCGTGGAAACGGCCCACACACCGAAGCCGTGGCGGTACCAGTGCAGCCCAATCTCATGGAAGATCCTCGCCGAGGACGCCCGGGTCACGGTGCGCGGGGCCGGGTGATGAATATTGGTCCGGGGGTCCGTATGCAGGTCCAGGGCGGCGGCTTCGTCGGATCCCTCCGGCCGCCGCAGGATCAGCCGGTCGGTGTGGACCGGCGTCCAGTTGGCAACGTCCTGTGATGGCATGGGTCAACTTTAAGGCAGGAACGGCGTCGGGTGAACTAAACCGGGGCCTATCCTGCCTCGGCCCCGGCGGCACCTGTGGTTACGTCCGCTCCGCGCTCGCGGTGGTGCCGCACGTAGCCTGCCACTGCCACAGCGATGGACAGCGCGGCCGAGATGGCCAGCCCCAGCCACAGGTCGACCTTCAGCGCGGCAGCCCCGGCGAGGGCTCCGGCCAGGATCAGCCCAATGGCCAGTGCACGCCGCTGCCAGAACTTGCTCTGGCCGCCGGCGAGCCTGGAATCGGAAGCCAGGCCGGTGATGGTGGAGGTGACCACCACGGTGGTTATCTCGGCTACCTTCAGCCGTTTGGCGGTGGCTGCCTGAACACCCATGACCGCTGCCATGGTGGATGTGGTGATGCTGCCGAGGATTTCGTTGCCCTGGACGTCGGCCACGGCCACGAAGATTGCCAGCGCGGTCAGTCCGCCGGCCACCACGGTCAAGGCGATGGAGGTCCGCCCGGACCAGCCCTCCGGTCCCTTGCGCAGCATGCGTCCGGCCAGTGCCGCGCCGAGCATGAAGAAGACCAGTGCCAGGGCGGGCCGCAGGATTGGCAGGTCCGACCCGCCGGCAAAGGCCATGCCCAGGAGGACGACGTTTCCCGTCATGTTTCCGGTGAAGACCCGGTCAAGGCCGAGATAGCCCACGGCGTCAACAACTCCGGTGGAGAACGTCAGTGCCAGCATCAGCCACAGGTGGACGCGGTCGGTGGGCACCGCATTCAATCGCTTCACGGGCAGTCTCCTCTGAGTATTTATTTCGGCGCAGTTAATAAAGCGTGAATTGGTAACTGTATACGAATCAATAGGTGTAGCTTCGATTGTATTCAACCGGCCTGCTCCAATGTGAGGATTGCCATGGCACCCATTTTCTCCCCGAGCCCATCGAAGGGCAGGCCTGGCGGCCGCTCGCTGCCAGCTGCCGCGGCCGCAGTTCTCGCGCTCGGCCTGACGGCTTGCGCGCCCATCCAGGCGCTGGAGCCCGCACCGGAACGTGAAAACGTTCCGTCCGTCGAGCTTGAAGGAAAGACCGTTGTCGACGGCGGAAACCTGGTGATGGCGCTGTCCGCTGAACCGGACAGGCTTGACCCCACCACGTCATCTTCCCTCTATACGCGCTATGTCATGCAGACCATGTGCCAAAAGCTCTACGACATCGACGCCGAAGGCACCCTTGTTCCGCAGCTGGCAACTTCGCTGCCGGATATTTCCCCCGATGGACTCACCGTCAGCATCCCGCTGCGCTCCGACGCTGTCTTTGCGGACGGCACGCCATTCAACGCTGAAGCCGCCCGCATTACTCTCGACCGTCACCTGAACCTGGAGGGCTCCACCCGTAAGGGCGAGCTCGGTCCGATCAGCAACATCGCCGCGGTCGAAGACAACGTGCTCCGGATCAGCTACGAAAAGCCGTTTGCGCCGCTGACCGCAGCACTGGCGGACAGAGCCGGCATGATGCTGTCGCCTGCCGCGCTGGAGCAGGCCGGTGATGCCTTCGGCGACCACCCGGTTTGTGTTGGACCCTTCAAGTTCAAGGAACGCGTCCCGCAGACCAGCATCAGCGTCGAGCGTGATCCGCTGTATTACGACGCAGAGAGCGTTCATCTGGACAGCATTGACTACCGCATCATGACCGACGCCAACATCCGCGCCGCAAACCTCCGCTCCGGGGACGTACAGGTGGCGGACACCATTTCTCCCCAGGACGTGGATGCCCTCGTGAAGGAGAAAGGGCTGGGCGTGCTGCAAATCGGTTCGCTGGGGTACCAGGCGCTTACGGTGAACATCGGCAACGTGGACGGCACCGGCGAGCCGCCGGGAACCATCGACACGCCGCTGGCCATGGATCCGGCTGTCCGGACGGCACTGTCCATGTCGATCGACCGCGAGGCCCTGGTCAACACTGTGTTCAACAGCTGGTACGAGCCGGCATGCTCGCCCATTTCCCCGGACAGTCCCTACGCCTCGGCCATGAGCGGGGACTGTGTTGAGTTTGATCCGGAAGGGGCGCGCCGGCTGCTGGAGGAAACCGGAGTCCAGCTGCCGTATCCAATCACCCTGCAGGTGACCAACTCGCCGGACACGCTGCGCTACGCACAGGCGCTGCAGGCCGCGGTGGCCGAGGGTGGATTTGAGCTGACCATCCAGCCGGTGGAGTACTCCACCCTCCTGGATGTGCAGACCCGGGGAGACTTCGACTCACTGCAGCTGGGATGGTCCGGCCGCATCGATCCGCACGGCAACATGTCCAACTTCCTCAAAACCGGCGGCGGCAACAATTACTCGGGGTATTCCAACCCGGAGGTGGACAGACTGCTCACTGAGGCCGCCCAGACCAATGACATGGAGACCCGGACCCGCCTTTACGGCGAGGTGGTGAAACAGGTCCACGTGGACAATCCCATTCTGTATCTGTACCGGGTGCGCAGCCTCACCGGTTACACCGACAACGTCGCCGGCATCGCCACCTATCCCGACGGCGTGGTCCGGCTTGGCGGCGCTGCATTCGTGGAAGAGGAGGGCTAGGCCGTGATCCGCTATCTTGGCACCCGGCTGTGGCAGTCGGCGGTGACGCTGATCCTGGCGTCCCTGGTGATTTTTTTCGGTGTCCGGCAGCTGCCCGGGGACCCGGCCCTGGCCATGGCGGGGGAGGAAGCAACCCCCGAGCAGGTGGAGGCCGTCCGTGAACAGCTGGGCCTGAACGAATCCATGATCACCCAGTACCTGAAGTTCGTGGGGAACATGTTCCGCGGCGATTTCGGCAACTCCACCAGGACCGGAACACCCGTGACGGACCTGATCGCCACCACCCTGCCGGTCACCCTGTGGCTGTCCGCCTACGCCATCGTCGTGGCCGTGATCGTGGGCATCCTCTTCGGAGTTATCGCCGAACGCTACCGGGGCCGCTGGCCGGAATGGGGTGCCAACGGCTTCGCCCTTATTGGCCTGTCCGTTCCCAACTTCTGGCTTGGGATCCTGGCCATCCTTTACCTGTCAGTGAACCTGGGTTGGTTCCCGGCATCCGGTTACGTGGACATTGCCGAAGATCCGCTGCGCGGGTTCTACTACCTGACCCTGCCGGCGCTGATCCTCGGGACCGGGCTGGCGGCGGTGATTATGCGTCAAACCCGGGCTTCCATGATCGAGACCATGAGCACCGATTATGTCCGGACCGCCCGCGCCAAAGGCCTGAGCCGCGGCCGGGTCCTGATGCGGTACGGCCTGCGCAACTCACTGATCGTGGTGGTGACCATTGTCGGACTCCAGCTGGGCGGGTTGATCTCCGGGGCTGTGGTGACGGAGCGGATCTTCGCCTTGCCCGGCTTCGGCAAGCTCACCCTGGACGCGGTGTTCACCCGTGACTATCCCGTCATCCAGGCCGTGGTGCTGATCATCACCGTGGCCTACATTGTCATCAACCTGGCGGTGGACATCCTGTACTCCCTGATCAATCCGCGTATCCGAGTCGGAGGAAGCAACTGATGACCGTTACCGAGACTGTCCTGCCCCCCACCCCGCAGGGCGCCGACCAGGGCCTGGGGTCCGGACGCGGAAGGGTCCTGAAATCCCTGCTGCACAACCCCCTGGGCCTGACCGGTGGAATCCTGCTGGCGCTCGTCGTCGCCGCCGGGCTGCTGGCTCCGGTCCTGGCGCCATACAGTCCGTCCCAGGTGCACTTCGAAACACCCTTCCAGAAGCCCGGCACCATCGGGTTCCTCCTGGGCACCGATGACCTGGGCCGCGACATCCTGTCCCGGCTGCTGTTCGGCATCCGGGCATCCCTCCAAGTGGGAGCGCTGTCCGTGGCCCTGGCCGTGGTGATCGGCACTCCGCTCGGGCTGCTGGCCGGTTACTGGCGGTGGCTGGACGGCATCATCTCGCGCCTGACCGACGTGACGCTGGCGTTTCCCTTCCTCATCATCGCCGTCGGGCTCGCTGCCATCAGCGGTCCCAGCCTCACCAACGCCGCCGTCGCCCTGGGCATTGCCCAGGTCCCGACAATGATCCGGGTGGTGCGCGGCGAAACGCTGAGGATCAAGGAAAGCGACTTTGTGCTCGGCGCCAAGAGCATGGACGCGTCCGGGCTGAGGATCATCTTCTCCCATGTGCTTCCCAACGCCGCCTCAGCCATCATCGTGCAGGCCACGGTGATCATGCCGGTGGCGGTGATCGGGGAAGCCCTGCTGTCCTTCCTGGGGCTGGGCATCCAGCCGCCCACCCCCAGCCTGGGGATCATGCTCTCGGACGCCCAGCAGTACATCTTCCGTTCACCCACCGCAGCCATCTTCCCCGGGCTGGCCATCGCTGCCATCTGTCTCTCGTTCAACCTCTTCGGGGACGCCCTGCGTGATGCCCTCGACCCCACCAACTCGAGCCGAAAGTGACCCCCGCACCGTGACTTACACAGCACCCGATTCCTTCACCACGCGTCCCACGCTGCAGGGCACCTTCGGCATGAGCGCGTCCACGCACTGGCTGGCGACGGCCTCAGCGCAGGCCGTCCTGGAGCGCGGCGGCAACGCCTTCGACGCCGCGGCGGCCGCCGCCTTTGTCCTGCATGTGGTGGAACCCCACCTGAACGGACCGGGCGGGGACATGACCGGAGTCTTCGTGACCGCCGACAATCCATCTGAACCGGTGGTCCTGATGGGCCAGGGTGTGGCGCCGGCGGCGGCAACGCCTGAGCACTACCGTTCGGAGGGCCTGGAACTGGTGCCCGGCGCCGGCGCCCTGGCAGCCGCCGTGCCCGCCGCCGTCGACGCATGGCTGATGCTGCTGCGGGACCACGGCACCTGGGAGCTGACCGATGTGCTCGCGTTCGCCGTCGGCTACGCCCGCAACGGCCATCCCGTGGCGGGCCGGGTGGGAACCACCATCACCTCCGTGGCCGACCTCTTTACCGAGCACTGGCCCACATCGGCCGCCCTGTGGATGCCGGACGGACGGATTCCGGCGGACGGGGAAGTCATCCGCAACGAGGCCTACGCAGCCGTGCTGGACCGGCTGGCGGCAGCCGGATCTGCGGAAGCAACCCGTGAAGAGCGCATTGATGCGGCACGCCGTGAATGGCGTGAGGGATTCGTGGCGCAGGCCGCCGTGGAGTTCCTGTCCGTTCCGCACCGGCACTCCTCCGGCTCGGACCACGCCGGGATCATGACCCTGGCGGACTTCGCTGCCGGCAGCGCAAGCTATGAACCGGCCCTCACCTACGAGTTCCGGGGACACACCATCGCCAAGACCGGCCCCTGGGGACAGGGACCGGCACTGCTGCAGACGCTGGCGATCCTGGCCGGCTTCGAGGACGAATATCTGGACCCGTCCACCGAACTGGGGGCCCACACCATCCTGGAAGCCCAGAAACTGGCGATCGCGGACCGCGAGGCCTACTACGGCGACGCCGACGTGCCCATGGACTACCTGCTCAGCGAGGAATACGCCGCACAGCGCCGCGCACTGATCACCGATCAGGCATCGCACGAATTCCGGCCCGGGGCGGTTCCGGGCCACACACCGTTCCTTCCGCCGCTGCGCACCGAGTACTTTGCGCCGGCCCTGGCCGGACAGGGAGCCTTCGCCGGTGTGGGCGAACCAACGGTGATGCCCACGGGGGAAACCCGGGGCGACACCTGCCACGTGGACGTCGTGGACCAGTGGGGCAACATGGTCTCGGCAACGCCGTCGGGCGGCTGGCTGCAGTCCTCGCCGACCATCCCTGAACTGGGGTTCTGCCTGGGATCGCGCCTGCAAATGACCTGGCTGGAAGAGGGCGCTCCGTCAACGCTCGCGGCCGGGAAACGGCCGCGCACCACCCTGACCCCCACTTTGGTGCTCAAGGACGGCAAGCCTGTGACCGCCCTGGGGTCCCCGGGCGGCGACCAGCAGGACCAGTGGCAGCTGCTGTATCTGCTCCGCACGCTCGTGGGCGGCTATTCGCCGCAGCAGGCTGTGGACGCGCCCGCCCTGCACACCACCTCCATCCCCGGTTCCTTCTATCCGCGCACGTGGACGCCCGGCGGCGCGGTGGTGGAGGACCGGCTGGGAGATGACGTCATTAACGGGCTGGAACGCCGCGGCCATGTTGTCACACGCGCCGGAGACTGGGCGCTTGGACGCCTGTCCTCGGTGGTCAGCGACCCCGAAACCGGCCTGTTGAAGGCCGCCGCCAACCCACGAGGAGCGCAGGGATATGCAGCAGGACGCTAAGACATCACCGGATCAGCAGGAAACGCTGCTGGCCATCCGTGACCTCGAGGTCAGCTTCTCCGGAACCCCGGTGCTGCACGGCATCAGTTTGGACCTGCGCCGCGGCGAGCGGGTAGCCATCGTGGGCCAGTCCGGGTCCGGCAAGTCCACCACCATCGCGGCCGTGCTGCGGCTGCTGCCCGGAGGCGGACGGATCACGGGCGGTTCCATCCTGCTGGAAGGGGATGACCTGGCCTCTGCCCCGGAATCGCTGATGCGCGGCATCCGCGGCCGGCGCATCGGACTGGTGCCGCAGGATCCCATGTCCAACCTGAACCCGGCCATGAAAGTGGGCGCACAAATCGCCGACGCCCTGGTGGCCAACGGGCTGCCCGGCGTCTCCGACAAGAGTTCCGCCGGCGTCAAGGCACGCGCCGTCGAGCTCATGGCCGAAGCGGGAATTCCCGACGCCGAGCGCCGCTACGGCCAGTACCCGCATGAATTTTCGGGCGGCATGCGCCAGCGCGTGCTCATCGCGATCAGCCTGGCCGGTGATCCGGAACTGCTGATTGCCGACGAGCCGACGTCGGCCCTGGACGTCACCGTCCAGCGGCAGATCCTGAACCACCTGCAAAAGCTCGTGGAGGCGCGGGGGACCACCCTGCTGTTTATTACCCACGACCTCGGACTCGCGGCGGACCGCACCGACCGCATCATCGTTATGGCGGATGGGCGGATCGTGGAGGAAGGAACTCCGCGGCAAATCCTGCTGGATCCCCGGGAGGCCTATACCAAGACCCTGGTGGAGGCGGCGCCGTCCATCTCGGCAGCCCTGTCCCCTGAGGACTCCTCCGCCGCGGCCGGACCGGAGGAGCCGGGCGGAAGCCCCGTGGTCCAGGTTCAGTCCCTGGTGAAGGAGTTCAAGCTGCGCGGCCAGCGTGGATCGATGGTGAAAGCCCTGGACGATGTGTCCTTCAGCGTCCAGAAGGGAACCACCACCGCCGTCGTTGGGGAATCAGGGTCAGGCAAAACAACGGTTGCCCGTATCCTGCTGGGTTTGGAGACTCCCACCAGCGGCGAGGCCCTGGTGAGCGGGCAGTCCATTTCGGCGGCCAGCGGACCGGAACGGCGGAAGCTGCGGCGCATGGTGCAGCCCGTGTTCCAGGATCCCTACGGATCCCTGGACCCGACCTACAGCATTGAGCGGCTGATCGATGAACCGCTGCGCATCTTCGGCATTGGCGACCGGGTCAGCCGCCGCAACCGGGTGGCCGAGCTGCTGGACCAGGTGGCCCTGCCGCGCGGAATTGCCCAGCGGCGCCCCAACGAGCTCTCCGGCGGTCAACGCCAGCGGGTGGCCATTGCCCGGGCCCTGGCACCGGAACCGGAACTGCTCATCTGCGACGAGGCGGTGTCCGCGCTGGATGTGCTTGTCCAGGACCAAATCCTGTCCCTGCTGGCGGACCTGCAGGACAGACTTGGCCTGACCTATCTGTTCATCACCCATGACCTCGCAGTGGTGCGGCAAATTGCACATAATGTAGTAGTCATGAAGACCGGAAAAGTCATTGAAAGCGGTACCGCGGACCAGGTTTTCCTGGCCCCGCAGCAGGACTACACCTCCGAGCTGCTCAGCGCGATTCCAGGAGCGGCATTTGCCCGCTGAACCGGCAGTCAGCGACAGTGCCCTTCCCAAAGAGCGGATCGAGGACGAAATCCGGCGGGACATCATTTTTGGTGTCCTGACTCCGGGCAAGCGCATCACCGAGGCCGCCCTGGCCCGGAAGTACGGCAGCTCGCGCGTCCCGGTCCGGGAAGCGCTGCGCACGCTCGAAGCAGAGGGTTTTGTTGAGTCCCGGCCGTATGCGGGTTCCACCGTGTCCAACATTCCGCTGGAGGAGGCGGATGACCTCTTTGCCGTGCGGACGGTTGTCGAGACGGCCACCGCCCGCCGGGCTGCCGAACGCGCCGCCCGGCAGCTGTCAGCAGGAGCGCCCGACGACGAGTGGTGGACTTTCCGGGGCCGGATCGCCGAGATCCTTGCGGCCGGAGACCAGGCCGTAGCCGAGGGGACGCTGGAGAAACTGCCCGAACTCAACGTTGCGTTCCATCTGGCGGTGGCGGAGCTTGCGGAGAGCCGGTCTCTGACGGCGCTGCTGCGCCAGCTGGCAGGAAAGATCGAGTGGCTTTACGCGGCCGACGTTGATAACCGCGGCAAGGATTCATGGAGCGAGCACCGGCTCATCATGACAGCCGTCGATTCCGGCGACGCCGTGCGGGCGCAGGAGCTGATGGCTGCCCACGTCACCCAGTCCCGGTCCGGCTACCTGAGCAGGTTCACCCCGGCATCCCCCAAGGACTAAGAGCCACCACACGCGAGATGGCGGAAACTGCTGCTCCGGGCGTCCGGAACAGCAGTTTCCGCCATCCTTGCGGGATCGGTCCAAGGCGGGATCCGGTCCGGGGGAGGACCAGTCCCGGCTAGGCCGCGGCTGCAGCCGAGCCGCTGCGCGCAATCCGCCGGCGCTGCCACACGGTCCAGGCCAGCCAGATGCCCCAGACCAGCAGCAGCACCGCGGCACCGGCGATGGCGGTGGACCAGCTCAGCGGACCGGTCCGCCCGGCGATAACCAGGAAGCCCCACCAGGACACCGCGGCAACGGCCAGCAGGTTGACGAGCGGTGCCAGGACGGCGGCTCCGCTGCGCGTCCGGACCGCGGTCACCACCACGTCGGCGGCCATGAGCACCGCCACGGCGCAGACGGTTCCGGCGGTGAAGGCCGCCACCTCGGGGGACACATCACGGTTGGCAAACCACAGAATAAGCAGGATGACGGATGCGGCCAGCGCCAGGGCCTCAAGGACCGCCGCCAGGAGGTTCAGCCCCCGCAGCTGGCGGTCGCTGTCCCTGCGTTTGCCAGGGATGAACCCCCAAGCCGTCCGCCGGAAGTAGGCCGAGGCAAGGTTGGCGAAGAGCAGCAGCGAACCGGCGGCGATGAACGGAATGACAAAACTGTTGGTCACGACCCACATCAGGGCTGCCGCGGCGGCAAACACCTGCGGTGATCCCAGGATGCCGAGCACCCAGGAAATGATGAACGGCTGCCGGGCCGGTTCAACATCCAGCGGATGGACCAGATAGTGGGTTTGCGCGTCCGGCAGTGAGACGCGCTCATTGATCGATTTCACGGGGACCTCCAGGGAACAGTGTCCAGGTGCGGGCCACGCAGGCCACCCCGGGCGATTTCGTATATTTTCTGCCGGGACACACCCAGCTCTTCAGCCACCGTGACCGCGCTGAAGTCCTCCAGCAGGTCGGCGGCGGCGACGGACCGTATGCCGGATGCCCTGCGGCCGAGCTGCGCGGCCAGGGCTCCAACTTCGGCGGCAAGCAGCGCCACGGCGAGGGTTCCCCCAAAGGGGGTTGCCCAGCCCGGTTCGCCGGCGGAGGCTGCCGCGTACAAGCGGTCTCCGCCGTCGGCCAGCACTGATTGAACGTGTGCCGCTGACAATCCTGCGGCTTCGAAACGGGCGGCGGCGGCGGCACGTTCCTCCTGCGGCCGGTGGGATAAGGCGCTGTCCCACGAGGCTTCGTCCGGAGTGGATGCCCTGCTGTCATCCCGGGGGTGACTGTTCATGGTTAGAGTGTGCGCGCCCCTGCGGGTCCTGTAAACCCCTGGGTGACAATTTTTTTCGCACCGGTGGCTACGGCGGTTCCGGGGGCGGGCGGTCGGCGCAGCGCCGGTGCCGTTCCCATGCCTGTGGCCCACGCCTACCATTTCTAGGAAGGGGGATCCCTCCAACCGTGAGCGAGGCTCGAGCCATGGCCAACATCACCACCAGACCGGTTACCAAGCTGGGAATTGTCGGCGCGGGGAGCGTGGGAACGTCCCTTGCCTACGCCGCCATCATCCGCGACGCCGCGCGGGAAATTGCCATCTACGACATCGACGCCGTCCGGGCGGAGGCTGAGGGCCTGGACCTGGCGCACGGCACGCAGTTCACCGGCGCCAACACGGTCACCGGCGGCGGAAACATTGAGGCGCTCGCCGGCTCGGACGTCATCGTCATTACCGCCGGAGCGCGGCAGAAGCCGGGGCAAACACGGCTTGAGCTGGCCGGGGTGAACGTGGACATCATTTCAAAGCTCATGGTCCAGCTCATGGAGCAGGCTCCGGACGCCGTTTACATTGTGGTGACCAACCCCTGCGACGTGCTGACCGTGGCCGCCCAAAAGGTCTCCGGGCTGCCGCGGAACCGGATCTTCTCCTCCGGGACGGTGCTGGACACCTCCCGCCTGCGGCTGCTGCTGGCCCGCGAAGCGCACGTGCTGATGACAAGCGTGCACGCCACCATCATTGGTGAGCACGGTGACTCGGAATTTCCGGTGTGGTCCAGCGCCTCGATCGGGCCGGTCCCCATCCGGGACTGGCAGATCAGCGGCCGGCAGGTCTTCACCCAGGAGTACCTGGATGCGGTGACTGACGACGTCGTCAACGCGGCGTACCGGGTCATCGAGGGCAAGGGTGCCACCAACTACGCCATCGGCTTGGCCGGGGTGAGGATCGTGGAGGCGGTCATGCAGGCGCAAAATGCCGTGCTGCCGGTCTCGGCCACGCTGCAGGGGGAGTACGGCATCAGCGGGGTGGCGCTGTCGCTGCCCTCGATTGTCGGCATCAACGGGGTGTACGGAATGCTGGAGATGCCCCTGGATGAGACCGAAACCAAGAAGCTGCAGGACTCCGCGGAGACCCTGCACGGCACTCTTTCACAACTTGGTGTTGAGGGACCGTGACCGGAGTCCTGAGGGCAGGAGCCTTAACGCGCACGACGGCGGGGAACTCCCTGAATCCGGGAGTTCCCCGCCGTCGTGGCCTGCTTGTCCAGCCTGTCCTGCCGGCAGCCTCCAGCGCGGATGCGCCGTCAGGCGCGCGCGGAGCTAGGCGCGGGCGGGCTCTGCCGGTACGGCGCCGTCCTTGGAAATTCGCACGGCGTCGTCGAATTCGGCGTCGATCTCAGCGGACGGCTTGTAGGTGAACCTGCTGACCACCACGGTCAGCAGCAGGTTGATCAGGAAGCCCGGGATGATCTCGTAGACATCGCCCAGGACGCCCGGCATCTCGAAGGTGCCCCACAGGAACGCAACGAGCGCGCCGGCGATCATGCCGGCCAGTGCACCGGCGGTGGTGAGGCGGCGCCAGTAGAGCGCCAGCAGGATAGTGGGGCCGAACGCCGCACCGAACCCGGCCCAGGCAAAGCCCACCAGGTCCAGGATCGAGGCGTTGCGGTCCAGGGCAATCAGGATCGAAACGACCGAGACCACCAGCACCCCCAGGCGTCCGAGCATGACCATGGACTTCGGAGAAGCGTCGCGCTTCAAAGCGATCTTGTACAGGTCCTCCACGAGCGCCGAGGACGTCACGATCAGCTGCGAGGAAATGGTGCTCATAATCGCGGCCAGCACTGCTGCCAGCACAAACCCGGCGACCAGCGGGTGGAAGAAGATCTGCGACAGCTCCAGGAACACAGCCTCGGGATCAGAGATCGAAAGGTTGTTCTGCTGGAAGTACGCGGCACCGATCAGCGCCGTCATGAGCGCGCCAAGCACGGTCAGGAGCATCCAGCCAACACCAATGCGGCGTCCGGCTTTGGCATCGGCGGGGGAGCGCAGCGCCATGAAGCGGACAATGATGTGGGGCTGGCCGAAGTAGCCCAGGCCCCAGGCCAGGGCGGAGATGATCCCGACGGCGGTGCCGCCGGCAATCGGATCCAGCATGTCCGGGTTGATTTCGCGCAGGGAATCGGTCATGCCGCCCAAGCCGCCAACTTGGCCCAGACCCACCAGCGGCACGAGAACCAACGCGGCCAGCATCATCAGGCCCTGCACGACGTCGGTGTAGCTGGCGGCGAGGAAGCCGCCGAAGAGGGTGTAAGCGATGGTCACGCCGGCCACGATCAGCATGCCCAGCAGGTAGGAGGAGCCGAAGGAGCTCTCGAAGAAGACACCACCGGCCACCATGCCGGAGGATACGTAGAACGTGAAGAACACCAGGATGATCAGGCCCGAGACCACGCGCAGCACGCGGGAGCGGTCCTTGAGCCGGTTCTCCAGGAAGCTGGGAACGGTGATGGAGTTATTCGACACCAGAGTGTAGGAACGAAGCCGCGGGGCAACGAACTTCCAGTTCAGCCACGCGCCGGCAGTGAGGCCAACGGCGATCCAGCCCTCCACCAGACCGGAGACGTAGATGGCACCCGGCAGGCCCATCAGCAGCCACCCGGACATATCGGATGCGCCGGCACTCAGCGCGGCCACTCCCGGCTTGAGGTCCCGTCCAGCCAGCATGTAGTCGTCGAGGTCGGTGGTGCGCCGGTAGGCCCACCAGCCAATCGCCAGCATGGCGAGCATGTAGATCGCCATGGCGATCAGCTTGTACGTCTGGTCAGTCATTGTTTTTCTTAGCCGTTCACTCTGGTTACGTATCGCGGTCCGGCCCGAAGGCCCGTCCAAGTATGCCAACGGTCACACCGGCCGGGAAATCGAGTGCTCACCGTGCCAGAGGTCAACGGAAGCTGCGGAGTGCTCCGACCGGCGTCAGAACCCCTTCCGCGGAGGCATCATAGCTTCCTGGGGAGCCGGATCCGGATCGGACCCCTGGCAGTTGCCGGGTCGATCACCTCGCCGCGCTGGGTAATCTCCACATCCCCGCGCTCCATGAGCCGGGCGGCCGCCTGCCGGGCCGGCTCCATCAGCGGCCGCCAATCGTCGGGTTCAACCGCACGGGCCGCATCGGAGGGGCAGATGCTGGAGGTCTCCGCGCGGGCAGCCAGCAGTGCCAGGATGGTCTCTTCCAAGTGCCGGTCCCGGTTGTCCATCCCATCATTCTGCCCCGGCAGGCCGGCATTGCCTCCCGTCAAAGGAAGAACCGGGGAGGGGATCCCCGAACCGGACCCGGCGGGCCACACTGGAGAAGAGGCTTCCGCTGATCGAGAGGAAACGCCATGGGCGATCCGGTATCTCCGCAGGGCTCCGACAATGAACTGCTGATGGTCCGGGACTTCCCGGTTTCCCAGCGGGATGTTTACGAAGCCTGGACCACCCTGTCCCGCGCCACCGACTGGTGGGGACCCGAGGGCTTCATTGTTCCGGCGGACCGCGTGAGCATCGACGGGCGGGTGGGCGGGACCTACCGTGCGTGCATGGTCAACACCATCACCGGTGACGAGCTGTGGTGGGGAGGCACCCTCCAGGAGCTCGATCCGCCAAACCACCTGGCCATGACGCAGGAATGGCAGGCCGCGGACGGAAGCGCGGCAAGCGCGGAAACCCTGATCAGCGTTGACTTGGCTGCGCACGACGACGGGACGCGCATGACGTTTCGGCAAGGCCCTTTCTCAGACCGCCGGGACATCGAAGGGCACCAGGCGGGGTGGAACTCCTCTTTTGACCGGCTGTCACGCTATCTTGCGCGGCACCGCAGCGGATAAGCGGCAGAGTCCGCCGCCGTCGTCGTCCGCGGTGTGCCCTCTCACCTGACGGGCGTGAAATAAGGCAGCGGTCTTTGCGGTTGCACCTTACTAACGTGTCCGGGCAAACGGCTTGGGACACCTGCGCAACGAAAGGCTCCAACTTTTATGACTGTCCCGCTTTCGATCCTCGATCTGGCCATCATCGACGAGGGCGAAACCGCGCGCGATTCCTTCGCGTCCAGCCTGGCCCTGGCCCAGCACGCCGAAAAGCTGGGCTACACGCGCATTTGGTACGCCGAGCATCACAACATGCCCACCATCGCTTCATCAGCCACGAGTGTCCTGGTGGGGTACATCGCCGCCAACACGTCCACCATCCGCCTGGGGGCCGGGGGAGTCATGCTCCCCAACCATGCGCCGCTGACCATTGCCGAGCAGTTCGGCACGCTGGAAACCCTCTTCCCCGGCCGGATTGACCTGGGCCTCGGCCGGGCGCCCGGGAGTGATCAGAAGACGATGCGCGCGCTGCGACGCGATCCCATGTCCTCCGACAGCTTCCCGCAGGACGTCCAGGAGCTGCAGGGCTACCTCACCGGCAACACCCTGATCCCCGGCATTGAAGCCACCCCGGGCAAGGGCACCAACGTGCCGCTGTACATCCTGGGATCGTCGCTGTTCGGAGCCAAGCTCGCTGCTGCGCTGGGGCTGCCGTACTCCTTTGCTTCGCACTTTGCTCCGCAGGCGCTGCAGGACGCCGTGGCCATCTACCGCCGCGACTTCCGCCCGTCCGAGCAGCTGGCCGAGCCGTATGTGATTGCCGGAGTCAACGTCATCGCCGCGGACACCACGGAAGAAGCACGGCAGATGTTCGAGGATGGACAGCGCCGCCGGGTCACCCAGCTCTTTGGCCGGGACCGGACGTTCACTCCCGAGGAAGCCGACCTCATCCTGGAATCCCCGGGCGGCCAGCAGGTGAAGCAGATGGGCCGTTACTCCGCCGTCGGCACACCCGCCGAGGTCCGCGAGTACCTGGACTGGTTCACCACGCACGCGGACGCCGACGAGCTGATTGTTGCCACCCAGACGCCGACCCTCGAATCACGGCTGCACTCGTTCGAGCTGCTGGCCGCAGAGACGCAGCTGGCGAAGGCCTAAAACCCGGCCCAAGGTCCCGGGTGGCACGCCGGCCACCCGGGACCGGAGCATCCGGGCCTGTGCCAGAATCGAACCATGATTGAGACACCGCAGGTCATCCAATGCTCCGTTGGCATGCGCTGGGGCGACATGGATGCCTACGGCCACGTGAACAACGTGGAGATACTCCGGATCCTGGAGGAAGCCCGCATCCATGCCTTCGGGCCGCCCGGCGGCACCGGAGGGCCGGGCCGGGAGCCGGTGGTTGCCCTCTTTAATAACGTGCCTGCCGGCACGCAGGCCCTGGTCGCTGAACATCGGGTGAAATACCTGTCACCACTGACCTATCGGAACATTCCGGCCGACATCGCCGTATGGATCAGCGCGCTCAAGGGCGCCAGCCTCACCATTGCCTATGTCATCCGCGACCCGGTAACCGGACAAACGTGTGCCAAGGCGGAAACCACCCTTGCCTTCGTCGACGGCGGTACCGGCAGGCTCCTGCGGATTGCCCCCGAGCAGAAGGACCTCATGCTGCCCTATCTTGGCGCGTCGGTCTTCTAGCTTCCGACCCTGTCGCCGGCATCGCAGCCCGGCTAGCCTTTTTCTGTCGGACACAGCTTTTAATCGGACACAGTGGCTGCCGGTGCCTCCCCGAAACACACCCAACATCCCCGGCCATCACCCCTGCCGCTGAACGTCCGGAACCGGGAACACGGTTCCATCCGTTCAACATGAGGAGTATGGCCGTGTGGCAAAACCTCGGAATCTCGCCGCTGGAAGCGCTCTCGGTGGTCCTGTCGGCCATTGGCATATATGCAGCCTTCTTCGTCCTCATTCGAATAGCGGGCCAGCGTACCCTAGCCAGTTGGTCCACCATGGACAAGGCAATTGTGATTGCCTTCGGCTCGGTGCTGGGGCGCGTTGTCCTGGGGAACACACCCACCCTGCTGGCCGGAATTATTGGCCTGGTCACCATGATCGCCCTGTTCCAGGTGGAGGCCGTGCTGCGCCGGACCAAGCGCGGCGCGTACCTGTCGAGTCAACCGATCCTCCTCATGGCCGGGGAAGATGTTGTCCAGTCCGGGTTGGATGCCGCCCGCATTCAGGAAGACGAGCTGTACTTCAAGCTGCGGCAGGCCGGCATCAGAAACTTCTCCGAAGTGGCCCTGGTCATCCTGGAACCGACGGGCGACGTCAGCGTGCTGCGCCGTGGAGAGCTGATCAATCCGGTGCTGCTGCGTCGGATCAGGGACAAGAGTGCCATTCCCGCCCATCTGCTGATGCCCGGATAGCGGGGCGGGGCATCTCCCGGGGGCCCGTGAATCCGGCTCTGAACCCGGCTCTGAACCCAGCTCCCGCCGCGCGCCAGTACTGGAAAAAACGGCCCGGGGAATGACCGGTTATCCCTTTGGGCAAAAGTGGTGTAGAGTCTTACTCAGTTGTTGGTTGTTGCGCATTTTGTATTTCAAGTGGCGAAACCCCAAACGGGCTAGCCGCTTTTTCTGTAGAAGCGGTAAAAGGCACACCGCGACTGAAGCTCCCCGAAAGTCGGGATTATGCTTCACTCCAGAAGGAATATTAAAATGGCTACAGGTACCGTAAAATGGTTCAACTCCGAAAAGGGCTTCGGCTTCATCGAGCCCGATGACGGCAGCGCCGACGTGTTCGCTCACTACTCCGCTATCAACTCCAATGGTTACAAGTCCCTGGACGAGAACCAGAAGGTTAGCTTTGATACCGAGCAGGGCCCCAAGGGTCCCCAGGCTACGAACATCCAGGCGCTCTAATTTAGAGACTTTGGTTCAGTACTTGTACTGATCTGCCTTACAAAAGCAGGACGGGTTTCCCGTCCTGCTTTTGTGTTTAACCGGCGGCCATGTGCGGCGTGCTGCGCACGGCTTCCCACTGTTTGAGCATTCCCGGGGCGGGTGTGGCACCAACCGTCACAGCAGCCACACAGGGTGGGAACCCGTGCCGGCCCTCTGCGGCTTGACTCCCAGCACACCGCCCGGCCTGGTCGGCGGTACTCCGGCGGCGCCCGCCCGGAATGTCGGACTCACACAATCCGGACGGGAAGCCCCGTGTGTCAGTCGCGGGCGCGCAGCGCACTTTCACGCAGATACTGCTCCACCCGGGTGTAAGCGTCACGGGTGAGCGCCTTCCAAAGCTCCACGGCCAGGCGCGGGTTTTCCGCTTCAAGGGAATCCATGGCATCCGCGGTGAGGATCTTGAGCCGGACATGGCCGCCTGCCTTCACCGTGGTCTCCTGCCGCTTGTCCGTACCCAGGGCCATTTCCCCGAACGTCATGCCAGGACCCAGGGTGGTGAGCTTGATCCGGGAACCGTCAGGCGCGGGCATCGATGTGGCGATGGTGCCCGAAACGATGAAGAACACTCCGCCGAACCGCTGTCCGACCCGCCGGACCACATCGCCGTCGTCGTACTCCCGTTCCTCCATCCGGTCCTGGACCGCTTGGGCGTCCTCGGGGGACAGCTGGTTCAGGGCCGGAGAATCAATGGGCTCCATGACGTCGGGCATGACCAACTCGGTCCCGTAGGTATCAATGAGCCTGCTCTCGCAGTATTCGACGGCGGCATTGCGGGTGGGGAAGGAGGGGACCTCCAGTCCGCGGCCGGCCAGATCGTCAGTGACGGTTCCCTCGCCGTCCACCAGCACCAGCCCGCGGCCGCTTTCGGCGAGCATCTCGGCGGACTCGGCGAACAGCCGGAGCGCCACCTCGGACACTTCATCGACGCTGCGCAGGTCAAGAACCACAATTTCGGTGTCCTCGTCCAGGCTGGACAGGGCGCGGACCACGGACTCAGCGCCGGCGAAGAGCAAATCGCCGTTGAGCTCCAGGACCTGCGCCCGGTGGCCGTGGCCCCGCAGCACCTCGGTGGCTTCGTCGGTGCGCCGCACTCCGGACGGTGCGGCCGTTATGTCATAGACATTGCGGATGGCCGAGCGGCCGGTCCGTGCCGCCCGCACAAAGTGCAGCTGCATGTCGTGCGAGATCCGCTGGCTTGTGGCCACCCCGCGGACACTTGATCCGTGCGCATCCAGCGGAGGCGAGTAGACAGCAAGCCCCACCTGTCCCGGCAGTACGGCAATGGTTCCGCCGCCCACCCCGGATTTGGCCGGCATGCCGACGCTGGAAAGCCAGGCGCCGGCGTCGTCGTACATGCCGCAGGTGGCCATCACCGAGAGGACGCGTTCAACCGACACGATATCCAGCACCTGGTCGCCCGAGAGCGGGTTCCGCCCGCTGTTGGCCAGCGTGGCAGCCATCATGGACAGGTCCAGGGCGTTAACCATTACCGAGCACTGGCGGAAATAGTCCTTGATGACCGGGGTGGGGTCGGACTCGATGATGTCGAAGGACCGCAGCAGGTAGGCCAGCGCGTGGTTGCGGTGCCCGGATTTCAGTTCGGACCGGTAGATGCGTTCGCTGACGGACAGCTGGCGTCCCGCGAAGGCGGAGTACGTGTTGAGGATCCGGTTGAAGCGGGTGATCCCGCCGGAACCGCGGACCAGGGAGGTGGCGGTGAGGGCACCGGCGTTGATCATGGCGTTGGCCGGGCGCCCCGTGCCTTCGGCCAGGGACATTTCGTTGAAGGAATCCCCGGAAGGTTCCACGTCCACTTTCGCGTCCACCGCCTCCATTCCGCGGTCCGCCAGGGCCAGGCCGTAGGTGAAGGGCTTGGAGATGGACTGGATGCTGAACTCTTCCCGGGTGTCGCCGATTTCGTACACGTACCCGTCGGCTGTTGCCAGCGCTATGCCGAAGTTGTCCGGATCCACGTTGGCCATGGCCGGAATGCTGCTGTAGGGCTTGCCGTCCTTCAGCTCCGCGATTTCGGCGTGGATTTGTTCCAAGTAGGTTTTGATGGGAGAAGGCATGGGCGGGAAGGCGGAGGACGCCGGCTCCCGGGATGAACCCGAGGCGGCGGAAACGGTTGCAGAACGCATACCTTCAGCTTAACGAGTAGTACGGTTCATGGGGTGCCGCGCCCGGGGGGCCCTGTGTATACTGGACGAAGTTGTAGCGTTGGGCATTCTGTGTTCAAGCGGCGAAGCCCACATCAAGGGCCAGCCGCTTTTTCTATAGGTTGCCGCATACGGCGCCGCAGCGTGAAACTCCTCGAAGGTCGGGGGTGGTTTCTTTAGAAGGATGATTAAAAATGGCAACAGGTACCGTGAAATGGTTCAACTCCGAAAAGGGCTTCGGCTTCATCGAGCCCGATGACGGAAGCGCCGACGTTTTCGCTCACTACTCCGCTATCAACTCGAGTGGCTACCGCTCCCTCGAAGAGAACCAGAAGGTTAGCTTCGACACCGAGCAGGGCCCCAAGGGTCCCCAGGCCGTAAACATCCAGGCCCTCTAAATCTAGATTTGGGTTCCTTCGGGAACGGCTTGAATAAGATGCAGGACGGGAATTTTTCCCGTCCTGCTTCTGCGTTAAGCGATCCGGGCGAAAAGCGGCTTCAGCCATAAAGTCGGGCAGCAGCCCAGGGCAGGAAAAACGGGTCTAATCCTCGCTCATGAGTGCGCTGAGTGCCTTTTTACCGCGGTTATCCAAAGAGTGGGCAAAATGGTCCGAGATAGCCCGGCGGGCATGCGTGCCGGCGGCCGCGCTGTTTCCCGCGGTGATGGCTTCAAGGAGGACTCTGTCGCTGGCAGCCGACTCTTCCATGGCGCGGCGGGGATCCGGAGCCAGCGAAATCCGGTCATTCATCAGGCCAAGGATCGCCGCTGACACGGCCTGGCCGCTGGTTTGAAGGAGAATGTTCCGGCTTGCTTCCCAAACGGCGGTGTGAAAGTCCAGATCCGCACGATTGAAGCAGTTGGCATCGTGTACAGCTCCTTCCATGCGGCCGACGGCGGACGCCATGGCTTCCAGCTGATCCTCCGTGTGGAGGGAAGCGGCGAGGCGGCAGGCCGAACTTTCCAGGATGATCCGGAACTGCACCAGATCGGAAAGGGACAGGGCTGCCACGCGCGTGAGGGTGCTGAAGGACCGCTCCAGCGCCTGCCCGGAAAGCGGCAGGACCTCGGGTCCTGTCCGCACCCCGGGGCGCGAAGCGATCAGCCCCCTGCTTTGCAGCACGCGCAGGGCCGCCTGGACAGTGGGGCGGCTGACGGAGAACTGGGTCACCAGCTCACGCTCGCTGGGCAGATGCTGTCCCGGTTCCAGCGTGCCGGAGAGGATGGCTTCTTCGATCTGCTCGACCACGCGCTCGTAGGTCAGCACGGGCACGGCCGGGGTGAAACTGATCTTGCTCATGCCGTCCTCCGGTGGTGGGGAACTACCGAATGTACCCGCCTGTGGGGAGCGGCGCACGCGTTAGGGGCCCTTTTTGTCACTGGTCTGACCGTCCAACGTGTAGACATATATATGTGCGTGCTGTTGGCTAGACGCCACCGGCGTCCGCGGCACTTTCTTAGAGGAGAATCCTTATGCGACCCACCCACCTCCGGGTACCCGCCGTCATCCTGGCCGCGGCACTTTCCGTCTCGGCATGCTCCGCAGGGTCGGGCGGAACCGAAGCCGCTGAATCCTCGGAGCAGACGGACATCACCGTGGCGCTCACCGGTGAGCCGACCAACCTGGACTTCACCACCACGGCGGGCGCGGCCATTCCCCAGGCACTGATGTCCAACGTGTATGAGGGATTGGTCGAGATCGACCAGGAGGGGAGCATCCAGCCGCTGCTGGCCGAATCGTGGGACATCAGCGATGACCGCCGCACCTATACCTTTAACCTGCGCCCGGACGTCACGTTCTCGAACGGCGAGGCCTTCACCGCGGATGACGTCAAATTCAGCATTGAGCGGGTCCTGTCCGACGCCTGGGTTTCCAGCCTGAAAACGAAGATGTCCGTGGTGGAATCCGTCAACGTCCTCGGCGACACGGAGGTGGAGGTTGTCCTTTCCCGCCCGTCCAACGCCTGGCTCTTTGATCTCGGCACTCCCGTGGGCGCCATGTTCGACGAGAACGGGGTCCAGGACCTTGCCGCCACCGCCATCGGCACCGGCCCTTTCACCATTGAAGCGTGGAACCGCGGTCAGTCCATCGAGATGAAGGCCCGGGACGACTACTGGGGAGAGGCACCGAAGGTCGAGTCGGCAACGCTGAAGTACTTTGCCGACGCCGTGGCCACCACCAATGCCCTCCGCTCCGGAGATGTGGATGTTGTCCACAACATGCAGGCTCCGGAACTGCTGTCATCCTTTGAAAGCGATCCCGCCTACCAGGTGCTGAACGGGACCTCCAACGGCGAAATCATGCTGTCCATGAACAACAAGCGCGCCCCGTTCGACGACGTCCGCGTCCGCCAGGCCGTGCTGCATGCCATCGACAACCAGGCCGTGGTCGACACGGCATGGAGCGGTTACGGCACCCTGATCGGTGCTCCGGTGCCGCCCACCGATCCCTATTACGAAGACCTCAACGGAAAGTACCCCTACGATCCGGAGAAATCCCGGGAGCTGCTGGCCGAAGCCGGTGCGGAAAATCTCAGCATCACCTTCACCGTGCCCACCCGCCCCTATGCCACGGCCGTCTCCGAGATTGTGGTGTCGCAGCTGGCCGAAGTGGGCATCAACGCCACCATCGAATCCGCCGAGTTCCCCGCCGTGTGGCTGGACCAGGTGTTCACCAAGCATGACTATGACATGTCCGTTGTCCTGGCCGTGGAGAGCCGTGACCTGCTGACCATGTTCAACAACCCGGACTACTACCTCGGCTACGACAACTCAGCCATTGCCGAAACGGCGGCCGCAGCCGACACCGCTGACGAAGCGGGCTACATTTCCGGCATGCAGGAAGTGGTGCGCACCATTACCGACGACGCCGCCGCCGAAGTGCTCTTCCTGTTCCCGAACATCGTGGTTGCGAATGCTGACGTCACCGGCATTCCCGCCAACTCAGTCACGGAAGCCCTGGACCTGGGGTCCATCGGCTGGAAGTAGCGCCACCATGGGTCTGAGGCTGCTGATCAACGCAGCACGGTTTGCGGTTACCTTTATTGCGGCGACCGTCGCCGTGTTCTTCTTCATGCGTGCCGTGCCCGGGGATCCGGCACAGATAGCCCTCGGCGTGAACGCAACGCCGGAGCTGCTGGCTGCAACCCGCCGGGAGTTCGGTACGGACCGCCCGCTGGTGGTGCAGTATTTCGACTGGGTACTGGGGCTGCCCCGCGGAGATTTCGGCGTCAGCTACGTGACCCGGCAGGACATCAGCCCCCAGGTCCTGGACCGGGTCCAGGTCAGCCTGATCCTGGTGGGACTGGCGATGCTGGCGGCCCTGCTGATAGCGATTCCTTTCGGCACCCTGATGGCAGTGCGCCACCGGCAGGTCAGCGGCGTCCTGCTCAGCGGCCTGAGCCAGGTGGGGGTGGCCATCCCCGGCTTCCTCGCCGGCATCATGCTGGTTGTCGTCTTCGCGGTGGGACTGGGCTGGTTCCCGGCAAATGGCTGGACGCCGCCGGGCGAGGACTTCGGTGACTTCCTGCGCCGGGTCTGCCTTCCCGTCCTGGCCCTTGCCTCGGTGCAGGGAGCCGTCCTGTCCCGATATGTCCGCTCGGCGGTCCTGGAGATCATGAGCGAGGATTACCTGCGCACCGCCCGCGCCAAAGGGCTGGGCAAGCTCGAAGCGCTCGTGAAGCATGGACTGCGCAACGCGGCCATTCCCGTGCTCACCGTGGCCAGCGTCCAGCTCGCAGCCCTCATCATCGGCGCCGTCGTCATCGAACGGGTCTTCGTCATCCCCGGGTTGGGGTCCATGCTCCTGGACGCCGTGGGCAACCGTGACCTGCTCACGGTCCAATCCGTGGTGATGGTCCTCGTTGCCATTACCCTGATCATCAACCTTGTGGTGGACGTCCTGTACACAGTCCTTGACCCGCGCATCCGAAAGAAGGCCTAGGGCCGTGAGCGACATCGCGCCAATCCCCGCCGGGACCACGGGTTCCCCCCTTCCGGCAGCGGCTGCCCCCACGAAGCGCCGTTTTTCCGCCACCCTCATCGTGGGCTCGCTGCTGGTAGGTGTCGTTGTCCTGGCCGCAGTGATTTCCTTCTTCTGGACCCCGTATGACCCGGTGCGCGCCGTTCCACAGGACCGCCTGCTCAGTTCCAGCGCCGATCACCTCATGGGCACGGACCGCTACGGCCGCGATGTGTTTTCGGGGATTCTGTACGGAGCGCGCATCACCCTGTTCGTGGGACTGATCTCCGTGGGCATCGCGCTGCTGGTCGGCACCCCGCTGGGCATTCTGGCCGGCATGCGCGGCGGAATCACCGAAGAAGTGACCATGCGCGGCACTGACATTCTGCTGGCCTTTCCGGCGCTTCTGGTGGCCATTGTTTTCGGCGCCGTTTTCGGCGCAGGAACCGGAACGGCCATGGTGGCCATCGGCATCGGGTCCATCCCGGGTTTTGCCAGGGTGGCGCGCAGTGGCACCCTGCAGGTGATGAGCACGGAATACGTCCTTGCGGCGCGGGCCTCGAGCCAGCGGGGACTGCGGATTGCCCGCCGGCACGTCCTGCCCAATATCGCCGGCATGGTGGTGGTCCAGTGTTCCGTGACCTTTGCCCTTGCCGTCCTGGCCGAAGCCGCACTGTCCTTCCTGGGACTGGGCACGCCCCCGCCGGTTCCGTCCTGGGGCCGGATGCTGCAGGAGTCCCAGCAGTTCCTCGGCACCCAGCCCACCCTGGCCATCTGGCCGGGAGCGGCCATCGCCGTCGCCGTCCTGGGTTTCAACCTGCTGGGAGACGGACTTCGCGACCGTTTCGATCCGAAACTGAACGGAGGCCGGTAGCCCGTGCCCGAACCACTGCTGCAGGTCGAAGGCCTGACGATCTCCACGAAGGACCGTGTCCTCGTGGAAGACTTCAATCTCACCCTGGGCCGGGGCGAACGGGTGGGGCTCATTGGTGAATCCGGTTCCGGCAAGTCGATGACCGCAACTGCCCTGATGGGCCTACTGCCCGACGGCGTGGAAGCCACCGGATCCATTCATCTGGCCGGAACGGACCAGAACCTGGTGGGTGCGCCCGACGCGCGGCTGCGCCGGATCCGCGGCAACGCCATGACCATGGTGTTCCAGGAACCCCTCACCGCGCTCAACCCCCTGATGAAGGTGGGAAAGCAGGTGGCCGAGGTGATGCTTAAGCACCGCACCGCCGGCAGCTCCCGGGAGGCTGCCACCAGGGCGGTGGAGCTGCTCGCATCGGTCCGGCTGCCCGATCCGGCTGAGGCTGCCGCCGCGTATCCGCATCAGCTGTCCGGCGGTCAGCGCCAGCGCGTCATGCTGGCCATGGCGTTGGCCAATGACCCCGCTTTGCTGATCTGCGACGAACCCACCACGGCGCTGGACGTCACGGTGCAGCGCCAGGTGCTGGATCTTGTACTGGAAGCGGTCAGTGAGAGAGAGACCGGCCTGCTCTTCATCACCCATGACCTCTCAGTAGTTGCCAACATCTGTGAACGCGTCCTCGTGATGAACAACGGGCGGGTGGTGGAGGAAGGATCAGCCGACAACGTCTTCACCCGCCCGCAGCACCTGTACACCAAGGCCTTGCTGGGCGCCTCCGACTTGGAGGCCACGGACAGCCGGGGCCGGCTCTTCACCGTCGCATCCGCGGCGGAGTACGCACCGCCGCTTGCCTCCCCGCCCGGGGTGCCGCTTCCCTCCCAGCCCGGGCGGCCGGCGTCGTCCGCGGCGGCACGCGAACCCGCGGCCGCCGCCGCCGCCGCGGCCGCGGCGCGCCAGCCGGCTGCGGAAGCCGAAGCCGAAGCCGCCGAGCCCGTCATCAGCGTCAAGGATCTCGTCCGGACGTACCGCCGGGGCCGGAGCTCGCTGTTCGGAAAGCCCACGGAGGTTCAGGCGCTGAGGGGAGTGTCCTTCGACGTTGCGGCCGGCCAGCGCTTTGGTGTGGTGGGGGAGTCCGGATCCGGGAAGTCCACGCTGCTGCGGATCCTTGCCGGACTGGACCAGCCGACGTCGGGCAGCGTGCGCGTGGCCGGCAACGAAGTGGCCGGCGCCCGTGAGCGGCAGCTGCTGCAGCTGCGCCAACAGCTGCAGATTGTCTTCCAGGACCCGATGGGATCGCTGGATCCCCGGATGCGGGTCAGGGACATCGTCGCCGAGCCGCTCCTGCTCCCGGGCCAGCCGTCGGGCACCCGCAGGCACCGGGACAAGGTGGAGGAAATGCTCAATGCCGTGGGGCTGGATCCCGACGCCGCGGATAGGTTTCCGCACCAGTTTTCCGGCGGGCAGCGCCAGCGGATTTCGATCGCCCGCGCACTGATCTGCGAACCCCGGGTACTGGTTGCCGACGAGCCGGTGAGCGCCCTGGACGTCTCGGTCCGGGCCCAGGTCCTCAACCTGCTGTCCGACCTGGTGGACCGGTACCGGCTGACTCTGGTTTTTGTGTCCCACGATCTCGGGGTCGTCCGCCATATCTGCGACAACGTTGTGGTCATGAACCAGGGACTCATCGTCGAAAGCGGCCCGACAGCCCAGGTTTACGAGAATCCCGTGCATGACTACACCAAAACACTGGTGGCCTCATCCATGACCCTGCGAGGGGAATTGGCGGCACGGCAAGCCCAGCACTAACCGCGCGTTCCTGGGGTTTCGGTCCACCGGCCGCAGCCCTCCCGCTCAACGGAGGTCCACCATGACGGAAACTGCACACGAACCGGGCGCCACAGACGGTGCCGGCATGGAGCAGGATTCCCTTCATGCCCTGTCGGCAGCGGAAATGGGCCGGGCCTTTGCGGCCGGAACCCTGACGCCGGTGGACGTTGCCGAGGCGGTGATTGCCCGGGTGGAGGCCCGCGAACCCGAGCTGAACGCCTTCTACCGGTTCGACGCCGACGACGTCCGGACACAGGCACGGGCGAGCGCCGCACGTTGGGAGGACGGAACACAGCTCAGCCGCTGGGACGGGGTGCCGTGCACCATCAAGGAGAACGTCGCGCGGGCAGGGGTCCCCAAACCGTCAGGCACGGCGCTTCCCCATCCGCCGGTGAGCGGAACCAATGCTCCGGTGACCGACCGCCTCCTGGAGGCCGGCGTCGTCATCCTCGGATCCACCACCATGCCGGACTGGGGCATGCTGTCCTCCGGTGTTTCCAGCCGCCACGGGATATCCCGGAGTGCGTGGAATCCCCGGTGGACCACTGGCGGCTCGAGCGCCGGAGCCGGTGCCGCGGCTGCGGCAGCGTACGGGCCGCTGCATGTGGGAACCGATATCGGCGGTTCCATCCGGCTGCCGGGGACCTGGCAGGGGCTTGCGACGCTGAAACCCAGCGCCGGCCTGGTTCCCCTGGACACGCCGTATCCGGGACGCGCTGCCGGCCCGCTCGCCAGGACCATTGGGGACGCCGCCGCGCTCATGAGCCTTATTGCCCGTTATGACGTGCGGGACCACTCCACCAGGCCGTATCCGGCGATGGACTGGAACACGGCCTCCGCCACCACCGCGGCGGAGGCTGGCAGCCTGCGCATAGCCCTTCATCAGGACGCAGGGTGCGGGGCGCCCGTGGAACCGGAAGTCCAAGCTGCGGTGCGGGACGTGGCGGATGTTTTTGCGTCCGCCGGCGGAGCCGTTGAGGTTCTGGAGCCGTTTATGGACCAGGACCTGCTGGATGCACTGGACAACTTTTGGCGCACCCGCTCCTACGCCGACTATCAACTGCTGGCACCGGAGGAAAAGCCGCTGCTGCTGGACTACATTGTCCGCTGGTGCTCCCGCGGGGCCACCTTCAGCGGCAGCGAGACCATCCGTCATTACAACAGCATGGACACGATCCGGCAGCGCACCGTTCACGCCACCGCCGGGTTCGACGTCGTGATCTCCCCGGTTGCTCCCATGGCTGCCTTCCCGGCGGAACAGCCGATGCCGGTGCCCGATCCGGACATCACCATGGCGCACATCGGGTTCACCGCCCCCTACAACATGTCCGGCCAGCCGGCCGCCACGGTGAACTGCGGATTCACCGCCGACGGACGGCCGATTGGCGTCCAGCTGTCCGGCCCGGTGGGCAGTGACGACCGCCTGCTCCGCGCCGCCGCATGGTACGAGGCCAACCGGCCGGCATCCGCCGTTCCGGACTGGGCGGGACTGCCCTAGGAAGCGGGCGGGTCAAACCGACCGTCGACGGCGGTCCAGCCGCCGTCCACGGTCAGTACGGATCCGGTGACAAAGCTGGAAGCATCCGAGGCCAGGTACACCACTGCACCGGCCAGCTCCTCCGGGCGGGACCAGCGGCCCAGCGCACTTTTTGCCGCGTAGGCGTCGTACCAGGCTTGGTCATCTTTGATTTGGGCGGTCAGCGGTGTCTCGACGACGCCGGGGGCGATCACATTCACCCGGACGCCGGAAGGACCAAACTCCGCGGCCGCCGTCCTCGCCAGCTGGACCAGCCCGGCTTTGGTCGCGGCATACGGGCCCTGGCCCGGTTCCACGGTGAGGGCGCGGATGGAGGAAAAACCAATAATGCTGCCGCCGCCGTTGGCCGCCATGCGTGGCCCGAAGGCCCGCAGCAGGGCAAAGGACGCCCGGAGGTTCAAACTGATGACGCGGTCGAACTCCTCCATCGTGTACTCGGCGATCCGTTTGCGGACATTTGTGGCGGCGGTGAAAACCAGTGCGTCCAGGTCCGCATAGCGCTCCGCGGCAGCCTGAACCGCGGCCGTATCCAGCACGTCGAGGACCAGGGACTCGGCCGCGGGGCCGATGAGTCCGGCAACAGCTGCTGCCGATTCCGGATCCCGGTCCGCACAGACCACCTTTGCCCCGTGCGCGCCCAGTGCCAGGGCAGCCTCGCGGCCTATTCCGCTCCCGGCTCCCACCACCATCATCCGTCGGCCGGCAAGGTCAAAGAGATCAGCGTAATTCATGCATCCACTTCCGTCGGAGGCCACCCACTGGTCTGGCCAGTTCGAAGAAACGGTAACTATAGGAACGGCAGGGGTCAACGGCTGTTGTGCCCCGGTTGTCGAAGGACGCAGCTGTCGAAGGCCGCAACAGTGTCTCAATAATGGACCGGCTGACGCGTCCGGCCGACAAAGCTGGTTATACTTCCAACAGCTTCAAGAACTGCGGCCGCCAAGCTCCGACTTGGCCGCATACCAACCCCACGCTCGTTGGGTGGTTCGGATGAAGAAGCGGCCAGCACTCGCCTTCGGGCAACCGGTGCCGGCAAGAGCACGCCGAAAGGACCGGCGCACGGCGCCGTATGCCCATGAACATGACCACAGCGCCCCCGCAACCTGGTTTAGCGCCCCTCGCCGAGCAGGCGCCGCATAACCTGCTGGCAGTCTCCCTGCAGGACTACGAGCAGGTGGTGACGGCCCGGGCCTCCTTCCTGGACTTCCTGCTGGCCCGAACCGAGGGACAGGAGTGAACGGACGCTCGGGGCTGCTGCTGGATGCTCCCGTGCTGGCGGAGATCCGCGGCGAGAACGCAAGCCCCGCCGTCATCGGCTTCCTGAGGAAGCGCAGCAGCCTGCGGATCTTCATTTCCGTCCTGAGCCTGGGGGAGCTGCCCCGGCCTGACCTTCCCTGGCTCCGGGAACTCACCGGCCGGTACGCGTGCCACATCCTGCCCGTTGACCCTGAAACGGCCCTGATGTCGGCACGGATGGGTCACGGTGCCGGCACGCTCACCGCCATGATGGCTTCGACGGCTATTCTCCATGACCTGTGCGTGGTCACGGACCGGCCGCAGGACTTTTCCGCCCTCGGAGCGGCTGCCGTTGATCCCTGGAACTCCGCTCCCATGGAGGAAAAAGCTCACTCCGAGTCCTGAAGGGCAGCCTCGAGCAGCTCAGGGTTAAAGTCCCCCCAACTGGCCTGCCGTAATGCTTCGCGGCAGGGCAGTTTAGCGCAGCGGGAACACTTCCGCGAGGCCTGTCAGGGGGGCTAAAAAAAGTCATCACGGCCCATCTACGCCACGATTTCCCTCAGCTACGCTTGAAGGGCGAGAAGAGGTTGCAGCATGGAAAGTTTCGCAGCAGATGGCCTCAACCGGCTCATTTCAGGGCGTTACCGTCTCAACGAACCCATAGGCCACGGTGGCATGGCCACCGTCTACCGAGGACAGGACGAAGCTCTCGGCCGCGACATCGCCGTGAAGCTCTTCCGGGCCAGCGCAGTCGCTCCAGACGACGTTGACCGCCAGGAAACCGAAATGCGGTTACTGGCGTCCCTTTCCCATCCGGGCCTGGTGACACTTTTTGACGCTGGAAAGGACGACGCCGGTCGTGATGACGGCGAAGCCGGCGAGCCCCGTGCCTTCTTGGTCATGGAACTCGTTGACGGGCCGGACCTGCGCAAGCGGCTCCGCGAGGTCAAAAGGCTGTCGCCGGCGGAAGCCGCTTATCTGGGGGCTGAACTGGCCGGCGCGCTGGCGTACATCCACGGCAGGGGAGTCATCCACCGCGATGTGAAACCCGCCAATATCCTCCTGCCTCCCGTTATTGCAGGGACCCTGCCACGGGCAAAGCTCACCGACTTTGGCATCGCTAGGATGCTCGACGGCGCCCGGATCACCGCCGCCAACGCGACGCTGGGCACCGCCAATTATTTGAGCCCCGAGCAGGCCAGTTCACAGGATGTCAGTTTTTCCAGTGACATCTATTCGCTTGGCCTGGTGCTGCTGGAATCCGTCACCGGCCGCATTGAATTTGGCGGCAGCGCGGTTGAAGCGGCAATTGCACGCCTCAGCCGTGACCCCGAGGTTCCGGACGAGCTCGGAAACTACTGGTGCTCTCTGCTCAAGTCAATGACCTCCCGTGATCCGGACCAGCGGCCCACCGCAGCTGAGGTTTCGGCCGCGCTGCTTGATTACCGCTGGACATCGAGGGAGCTTGCCGAGGCGGTCCCAGCGCCTGAGCGGTCCGGGACAGAGCGGGACGACGACGGCGGCGCTTCCGGGATCATGACGGCGGAAGATCCGCGCAGCACCGGCCCGGCGGTGGTGCCGGAGCCGGACCGGGACGAGCTGGCCCCTGACCGGACGAGCCTGCAGGATGTGCCAATCCCTGAGGAACAACCGGTCCATGAGGAACAACCGGTCCATGAGGACCAGCCGGCCCGTGAGGAAGAACCGGTGGTGCATCATTCCGGCGACTCGGGCGGGATATACCGTGCGGTGTCCCCACCCCGGGTTCCGCCGCGGATCGGAGCGGCGCGGAAACGAACCGCTGCCTCACTGACAACACTGCCGCAGCGTCCGTCGCGGTTTGCGCTGGCGGGCAGGAGCCTGCTGGCCATGGTCGCAATGGCGGTGCTGGTGACGTCAGTGATCTTCGTGGCGGACAGGTTGGGAGTTTTCCCCGCGGACCAGGGATATCCCGCAGTTCCCGGGCAGCTCGGAGAGCACTTGGAGGAGCTGCAGGAAAGTGTCACCCCGTGAGAACCCCAACGGGCCGAAACAGGGGCGGCGGCTTGCGGGTCGTTCTTGGAACGGCGCTGGCCGTCACGCTCCTGACCGGATGTGAGGTTCCCACCCTGGAACCGGGGGCCGCCGAGGAGCTTCAGTCACAGGTCTTCGATGTGAGTGAAGCCGCAGCTGCCGGGGAGTATGAGCAGGCACTGTCCGCCTTGAATGAGCTGTCGGTGCGCCTGGATACGGCGTCCCGGCTTGGAGACGTTTCACCGAGCCGCGAGGAACGGATCAGAACCGCCATTGAAGCCGTGCGGATGAACCTGGAAACCGAAATTGTCCTTGGCGGCAGCTAACCGCGGGCTTCCGGGGAAACCGGACATACTGGACAGATGACTTCGCCGAACCATTCCTTTGCCGTGCCCGCCCCCGAGGACCGCTGTCCCTGCCTCAGCGGTGAAACGTATGCACGCTGCTGCGGCAAATACCACTCGGGAACGCAGACAGCACCCACCGCCGAAGCGCTGATGCGCTCGCGGTATTCCGCCTTCGCCGTCGGCAACCGCCGGTATTTGCTGGAGACCTGGCATCCCTCCACCCGCCCGGCAGGGCTGGAGCTGGATGCGGACCTGCAGTGGCGGCGCCTGGACATCGTGGAAACGGCGGCCGGCGGGCCGCTGGATGACAGTGGTGTGGTGCGGTTCCGCGCCCATTACCGGGACGGATCAGGGCGGGGGGTGCAGGAAGAAACCAGCCGCTTTGTTCGGGTGGGAGGGAACTGGCTGTATCTCGACGGGGAATAGGGTCCCGCCCTTACCGGCAGCCCCACCCGCTCCTAGGCTGGATAAGGACCGACCGCACGGAGCCAATGAGCCCGTTTTCCGGATTCACCCGGGCCAGGTTGCTTAGGCAGTCTGCAATTGGTCGGCGGGAGCAGACGAGGACATCATGAAAGCACTCGTGTACGAAGGACCCGGGCAGAAATCCTGGAAAGACGTGCCGGACCCCCGGATCACGGAACCGCGGGACGCCATCGTCAAGATTGACACCACCACTATCTGCGGAACCGACCTTCACATCCTCAAGGGCGATGTGCCGGCCGTTACTCCGGGCCGGATCCTTGGGCACGAGGGCGTCGGCACCGTGACGGAGACCGGATCGAGCGTGAACTCCTTCAAGGTCGGAGACAAAGTCATCCTCTCCTGTGTTTCAGCGGACGGATCCTGCAGTTTCTGCAAGGACGGGGTCTACTCCCACTGCACCGGCGACGAGGGGCAGTCCGGCATCGGCTGGATCTTCGGACACCTGATCGACGGCACGCAGGCCGAGTACGTCCGGGTTCCGTACGCCGACACATCGATGTACCTGCTCCCCGAGGACGTCTCCCAGGAACACGGTGTCCTGCTCAGCGACATCTTTCCCACCGGATTCGAAATGGGCGTGCAGTACGGGCAGGTGAAGCCCGGTGATGTCGTGGCGGTCATCGGTGCCGGGCCTGTGGGTCTTGCCGTGATTTCCACCGCCGGACTGTACGGAGCCGCCAAGATCATTGCGGTGGACCTTGACGCCAACCGGGTGCAGCAGGCGCAGCGGTTCGGTGCCACACACGGCGTGAATTCAGGCGACTCCGACTGGCGCGACCAGATCATGAAAGAAACGGACGGCTGGGGGGTGGACGTCGCGGTGGAGGCTGTCGGTATCCCCAAGACGTTCGAGATGTGCACGCAGATTGTCCGGCCCGGCGGGAACGTGGCCAACGTGGGCGTGCACGGCGCCCCGGTCAGCCTGGCGCTGGATCAGCTGTGGATCCAGAACATCGACATCAGCATGGGCCTGGTCAACACCAACACCCTGTCCATGCTGCTCAAGCTGATTGCGCAGGGAAAGCTCCCCGCGGAGGAGTTCATCAGCCACCGCTATCCGCTTCAGGACATCCTCGAGGCCTATGACACGTTCTCCCGCGCCGCGGAAACGAATGCCCTCAAGGTCATTTTGAACGCCTAGCGACGGAGGAGCATGATGGGGACGGCGGGTACTCCGCCGTCCCCATCATCGCGAAAAGAGGTCCCCATGCCAGGCACCATGCTTGCAGGACGTCTCAATGTTGAGACGAAGGAATTCACCCTCACGGAAGTCCCCATCCCGGAGCCGCGTCCCGGCTTTGTCCGGGTGAAGGTGGGTGCCGCCGGCGTCTGCCTCTCCGACGTGCACCTGATCCAGGGACTGCTGCACCCGCAGTTCCTGCAGGGCAGCGAGGTGACGCTTGGGCATGAGGTGGCCGGAACCGTTGACCTGCCCGGTCCAGGCGTCACCTCCGCCGCGGCAGGGGACCGCGTTGTGATCCAGGCCGGCTACGAGCACGGGGGTGCCACGCTGACCATGGGCGTGGACTACGACGGCGGCTGGGCCGAGTACGTCGTCGTCCCGGCAGGAGTGCTGGTTCCGCTCGGCGATGACATTCCCTTCGATCAGGCGTGCATTGTTCCTGACGCCGTTTCCACCCCCTGGGGCGCCATTTCTTCGACCGCTGATATTCGTGCCGGCGAAGCCGTGGGAGTCTGGGGGATCGGCGGGCTTGGCGCGCACGGCGTTCAGCTGCTGCGCCTGATCGGAGCGGCGCCCATCATCGCCGTCGACCCGATCCCGGAGGCACGGCAGCGTGCATTGGATTTTGGTGCTGACTATGCGCTGGACCCCCTCGCGGAGGATTTTGGCGACGCCATGAAAGCCGCCACCGGCGGGCAGGGGCTGGATGCGGCACTGGACTTCGCCGGCGTCGACGCCGTCCGGGCCCAGGCGGTCAAATGCCTCGGCCGGCGCGGCCGGCTGGTGCTGGTGGGCCTCAGCGGCACTCCCATCACGATCAGTGACAGCACCGGATTCTCCTACGCCCGCAAGCAGATCCTGGGCCACTACGGTTCCGAGGCGCACCACGTGCCGGAGCTGGTGAAGCTGACCCGGCTGGGCCGGCTGGACTTCGCCAAGTCCGTCAGCGCCCGGCTGCCGCTGCGCGATGCAGCCCAGGCGGTCAAACAGCTGGAGGCCAAGGAGGGCAATCCCATCCGGCTGGTTCTGATTCCATAGGACCCGCTGCCGGGGCTTGCCCCTGCACAGGTGTCCGGGCCCGGTCTAGGCTGGAATTACCGCAGGCTCCCCACCGAGAGATGAAGTGGGTTTGGCGTGAATGACTTCGTGTCCCAGCGTTTTAACGACATCCTGTTTTCCAGTTGGCAGCACTTCAGCTTAGTGGCCCAGTGCCTCGTGGCTGCCGCCGTGCTGGCGGTCCTGGCGGCGGCACTGACCTACCGGAACCCCGTCCTGCATTCGGCAGCGGACAGCATCAGCGCCATCGGCCTGACCATTCCTTCCTTTGCGATGATCGGGTTACTGATCGCGCCCCTGGGGTTCGGGGTACGCCCGGCAGTTGTTGTGGTGGGCTTCTTCGCCCTGCTGCCGATCCTCCGCAACGCCATCGTGGGGTTGTCGGAGGTGCAGGCAAACACCGTGGAAGCTGCCCGGGGTTTGGGCATGGGACGGATCCGTATCTTCTACCGGATTGAGCTTCCCCTGGCATGGCCGGTGATCCTGGCCGGCATCCGTGTTTCCGGGCAGATGGTGATGGGGATAGCCGCCGTGGCCGCCTACGCCCTCGGCCCGGGACTGGGAGGGTTCATCTTCTCCGGACTGTCCAGGCTGGGCGGGGCCAACTCCCTGGAATCGGTGGTGACCGGAGTGGTTGGCGTAGTGCTGCTGGCCCTCATCCTTGACCTGCTGCTCGTTGGACTGGGCAGGCTCACAATTCCGCGAGGTATCCGTGTCTGAATCGAATCTTTCCACGTCACCGCCATCCTCCGAAGGAATCCTGCTCGAGAACGTCACCAAACGCTTTCCCGGGCAGGACCGCTCGGCTGTGAATGAGCTGACCATGGAGATACGGGCCGGAGACATGGTCATGCTTGTTGGTCCGTCCGGCTGCGGGAAAACGACCACCCTGAAAATGATCAACCGGCTGATCGAACCGACTTCCGGGCGGATCCTGCTGGGCGGCAACGACATCACCGGTGCCGACGCCGACGAACTGCGCCGCGGCATCGGGTACGTGATCCAGGCCGGAGGGCTGTTCCCGCATATGAGCGTGGCGGCTAACATCGCCGTCGTTCCCTCGATGCTGGGGTGGGACAAGGCACGGACCGCGCGTCGCGTTGATGAACTGCTCGAGCTGGTGTCCCTGGACCCGGACCGGTACAGGGACCGGTATCCCAAGGAGCTTTCCGGTGGCCAGCAGCAGCGGGTGGGGGTGGCCCGGGCGCTCGCCGCCGATCCTCCGGTGCTGTTGATGGACGAACCGTTCGGTGCCGTGGATCCGATCACCCGGGAGCGGCTGCAGGATGAACTGATCAGCATCCACTCCGATCTGCAAAAGACCATTGTCTTCGTGACCCACGATTTCAACGAGGCAGTAAAACTGGGGGACCGGATTGCGGTGTTCGCCGAAGGCGGGCGGCTGGTCCAGTACGATTCCCCGGAGCGGATCCTTGCTGCTCCGGCGAATGACTTTGTCCGTCAGTTCATAGGTTCCGACGCCGGCCTAAAGCAGCTGGGGCTTGCCCATGTGAGCGCCGTCCCGGCGCTGCCGGTGGTGACGGGAACCGTGGAGGACAGTCCGCGGGATCTGTTGGCGCGGGCCCTGGAAGCGGGACAGGACTATGCGGCCGTCGTGGACGGGGAGGGGCGGCCCCTGGCCTGGCTGCCGGTTGCCGAACTCGAGCAGCTGCCGTCGCTGCCGGCCGATCGGGCCACGGACCTGCCACTGGTGGGCCCTGACGACAGCCTTGCCGATGCGTTGAATACCATTCTGGTCTCTGCCCCGGGCCTGGCGCTGGTCACCGACGCGCAGGGAAGGCTCGACGGCGTTATCGACGCGCCGCTGACCCTGCAGGCGGTGCGTGCCCGGGGACCGGCGGCACGCGGCGGGACGGCTGGCGGAGCCTCGGTGCGCCGCATGCCCGACGCTCCGGCGGGCTCCACGGAAGCCGGCCGGCAATGAGCAGCAGCCAAGCCGCCGGGCGAGTCCGCGCTTCAGCGCCGGCCCCTGCGCCACGGGACAAGGCGTCCAGGGACACCGGGTCCAGGGACGCGGCTTCAAAGGAGCGGCGCTACACCAATACGACGGCGGGCGAGCCGGTCCGGGATAACTCAGTCCGCGGACTGATCTGGCAGCTGGCCGGCATAACTGCCGCCGTGGCCCTGCTGCTGTTCTGGCTCTCCGCGGCGCAGCTGTCGCAGACCGAACTGGCCACGCTGTCCCCGGAAACGCTGTGGGTTTACATCGGGGAACACCTGCGCCTGACGCTGATTTCCGCGGTGATCGTCCTCCTCGTGGCGATTCCCCTGGGCATCCTGCTGACCCGCAAACCGCTGCGTTTCCTGACCGGCCCGGTGCTCGCCGTCGTGAATATCGGCCAGGCGGCTCCGGCCATCGGCCTGGTGGTCCTGCTGGCTTTTTGGCTGGGCTTTGGTTTTTGGACGGCGGTGGTGGCACTGGTCCTCTATGCGCTGCTGCCGGTGCTGCGCAACACCATGGTGGGGCTGGACAGTGTGGATCCGCGGCTGGTGGAGGCCGGCCGCGGCATGGGCATGAGCGCCTCGCGGGTACTGCTGCGGGTGGAGCTTCCCCTGGCAGTTCCACTGATGCTGGCCGGTATCCGCACGGCCCTGGTGCTGCTGGTGGGAACCGGCGCCCTGGCCACTTTCATCAACGGCGGAGGTCTGGGGGTGCTGATCACCACGGGCGTGAACCTGAACCTTCCCCGCGTGCTGGTGGCCGGCGCCGTGATGGTTGCCCTGCTGGCGCTGATGGTGGACTGGGTCGGCCGGCTTGTGGAGCATCTGGCCCGCCCGAAAGGACTCTGATGCGACCACTCCCGCCGCGATCACGGAGTGGGGCCGCGCTGGCGGCCGCGCTCGCCGTCGTCGTCCTGGTTCTGGCCGGCTGCGGACTCCAGCCCGCGGGATCCTATGTGCCGCCGGTGGCCAGCGGAAGCATCGAGCGGATCGAGGGGCTGCCCGAGGACGCGTCGGTGACGGTGACTTCCAAGAACTTCACCGAACAGCTTATCCTCGGCAAGATTTCAGTCCTGGCGTCCAAGGCGGCCGGGTTCGAGGTCACTGACCTGAGCAACGTTCCCGGCAGCCTGCCGGCCCGTGAACTCCTGCGCAGCGGACAGGCGGACGTGATGTGGGAGTACACCGGAACTGCCTGGCTGACGTATTTGGGAAACGAGCTGGGAATTCCGGACCAGCAGGAGCAGTGGCAGGCGGTCTACGACGCAGACCAGGCCAACGGTCTGACCTGGGGAGCACCGGCGGAACTGAACAACACCTACGCCATGGCCATGAGCCGGAAACGTGCCGAGGAACTGGGGGTGCAGAGCATTTCGGACCTGGCTAACCTTCCGGTGCAGGATCTGACCTTCTGCGTGGACGCGGAATTCAACTCACGGCAGGACGGGTTCAACCCCATGCTTGCGCTGTACGGGCTGAACCGGGGCACTGTTGTTCCGGAGCAGAATGTCGGAATTTATGACACCGGGGCCATTTACGGAGCGGTGGACCAGGGTGAGTGCAACGTGGGTGAAGTTTTTGCCACCGACGGCCGCATTGATGCCCTGGACCTGGTGGTGCTGGAGGATGACCGGAATTTCTTTCCCGCCTATAACGCGGCGCCCGTGATCTACACGGAGACGCTGCAAAAATACCCGGAGCTGGAGGCGGTGCTGGAGCAGGTGGCGGCAAAGCTCAATGATGAGACCATGCGCTCGCTGAACCTCAGGGTGGACGTGCAGGGGGAGGAACCGGAGCAGGTGGCCTTTGACTGGATGGTGGCGGAGGGCCTGGTCAGGCCCGCTGAGTAGTACCCCCGGAAAAGAAGTCGAGGATTTCCGCCAGGACCTCGCCGGGGGCTTCTTCGGGAAGATAGTGCCCGGCGTCCACGGCCCTGCCGGTGACGCCGGGCACCGCCTTTTCCCACAGCGCCAGTGCATCAAACTGGGCTTCCACAACTCCGTGCCGTCCCCAGAGCACACGCAGTGGCAGGTCAGGGGTGAGTCCGGCGCCGCGGTCCGCCCGGTCGTGTTCGAGATCGATGGTGGCAGCGGCCCGGTAGTCCTCGCACATGGCATGGACGGCGCCGGGGGAGGAAAGCGCCTCGACATAGGCGTCCAGCACCGAAGCGGGAAACGGCGCCAGCCCGGCATAGCGTGTACCCATGATGTTCTCGATGTAGCCCCGCGGGTTGGCTTCGATCAAAGCCTCCGGCATTGGCTCCGGCTGGATCAGGAAAAACCAGTGGAAATAGGCCTCGGCAAATGCACGGTCGGTGGCGGCATACATGTCCAGGGTGGGAGCTATGTCCAGAAACATCGCCCGGGAGACCAGGCCGGGATTGTCGGCCAGCATCCGGTGCCCCACCCGCGCACCGCGGTCATGGGCGCACAGCGCGAAGCCGCTGAAACCCCGTTCGGCACCGAAGTGCTCCATCAGCAATACGGCGTCCTTCGCCATTTCGCGCTTGCTGTAGGTGGAATGGTCCGGCTCGCCAGCCGGTTTGGAGGAGCCGCCGTACCCGCGCAGGTCCGGGGCCACGACGGTGAACTCTGCGGCCAAATCATCGGCTATCCGGTGCCACATCAGGTGGGTTTCCGGGTGCCCATGCAGCAGCAGCAGCGGCGGCTTAACTCCGGAACCGTCCGGGCGGGAGATGCGCCCGGTTACCGTGATGCCGTTCACCTCCACCGAGAAGGGGGCAAAAAGCTCAAACCCGGGCAGGTCCTCGTTCATGGGTTGTCCTTTCGCATCAGTGCACGGTGGAGCCCACCCTAGCCACGCCAGGGTCCCTCCCGCCAGTTTGGCCCACGCCGTCCAATCCAGCCGGTAGGCTCCGTGGAATGGAATCCCTGCCCAACGCCGAATTCGCCTTTCCCGGTCCGCTGCGCGACGCGCTGGTCGCCGCCATTCTGGCTGGATCCAAGACGAGCACCACCAGCCTCGCCCTTCAATACGACGACGACGGCGGGGAGCCGCTGCCCCGCCCGGGGGACCGTTCCATCCTCGTGGACAGCGGCGAGCGTCCGCTTGCGGTCCTTGAAGTGACGGAAATCCGGCTTGGCCGCTTGGGAACGGTGGATTTGCAGCATGTGCGGGACGAAGGCGAGGGCCATGAAACCCTTGAGGAGTGGAGAGCCGCCCATGAGGAGTTTTGGCACAGCAGCGAACTCCGCGGCGTCCTGGGCGACCCGTCCTTCACGGTTGACGATGACACGGTGGTGCTGATGGAGCGCTTCCGTGTTGTGGAACTGCTACCGGCAGCGGAAACGGCGCGCACGGCTACAGATGGCGCAGGAAGCGCTCAGGCCCGCTGAGGAAATTCCGCCAGTTCGCGACCAGCTCCAGTTCCTCCCACGCCGTCGGACGAAGGCCCCAGGGGCCAACTTCCAACACGAGGGCCCCGGGCAGGGCGGCCAGGATGGGTGAGTGGGTAGAGAGCAGGACCTGAGATTCGGGGTCGTCCATAATTTCCTTTAGCGTCGCCAGGAGCGACAGGCAGCCCTGAAAGGAAAGCGCGGATTCGGGTTCGTCCAGAACCCACAGCCCGGACCCCCGGAACCTGTCACCCACCAGCTCCAAAAATGACTCACCGTGGGACAGCGAGTGGAAATCGATATCGGGCTGGCCGGCCCGGGGGTTTTGTTCCAGGTATGTGTAGAAGCCGTGCATAGTTTCGGCCCGCAGGAAAAATCCGCGTCGCGTGCTGCCCGGCGAGCGGATCAGCTGCAGATGCTCCGCCAGCTCGGATTCCGTGGATCTGGTGCTGTGCCGGGCCCCGGTCGATCCGCCTTCCGGAGACAGGCCGAAAGCAAGCGCCACCGATTCCACCAGGGTGGATTTTCCGGAACCGTTCTCACCCACCAGCACTGTGGCGCGGCCGAGTTCCAGCCCGCGGTCCAGAAGCTGTGCGACAGCCGGCAAAGTGGCTGGCCAGCCGGTCCGTGGAAGGGGCTGGTTCCTGCTTTCCTGCACGCGGCGAATCGGATACTCGCGGGGGAGCGGGGATTCGATGCGGGGCATGCTGATGATCATGCCATAGCGGTTCCTGCAGCGAATCCGGCCCTATTTACGCCTTGGACTTTTTGCTGTCCTTCTTGTCCTTCTTTGCGGCGACGTTCTTGGCCGTCTTGACTGCTGCGGCGGCAACTCCCGCCTTGACCGGGGCCGGAACCTTTACTTCCTTGACCTTGGTGACTTCCTTGATCTTGGTCCTGTTCTTGCGGTCCAGGATCAGCGAAGCGGCAATCCCGGCCATCCAGACGTCCTTGGCCAGCGGTGTGCCCTGGGCCGAAGGCCGGATGCCGTCAGCTTCGGTCATGCCGGGGGTTTTGGCGTACATGGTGAGCATCCCGCCCGAGAACGCTCCCAGGACCAGCCCTGCGAGCCGGCTGGGGACAAACGGCATCAACAGGGTCAGCCCCACCGTAATTTCTGCTGCGCTGAGCAGCTTGCCGAACCGCTCCGAGTCAAGATCCATCACCTGGGGGAAGGCATTGGAAGCCATCTGCTGCAGGCCGGCCGCGCTTTCCTTGTCGAGGTTTCGCTTGCCCAGGCCGGAATTCAAGATGTACGCGCCTGTGACCAGACGCAGCGGAATGTGGCTGATTCTCATGGGGGGTCCTTCCGTGAAATCGCTGACATCCCTGAGCCTACGGCCGGGAGGGGCAGCGCGCCAGAGCACATCATCCACCGGCTGCGGCCGGTGCCCCTGGCGTCGGCCCGCACGGCCGCTTGAAGGGTCCGGAGGAGAACACGCCGGTTTTAGTTAACCCTCTCCTCAAAACTCTGCTTTAGTGGAGGAGAAGGAACTAGCAGCTGTCGTCGACACTAGAAGGTCCTCATGGATTTCCTCCCGGCCGAGCATCCCCGGCCGCGTCATTTCATTCTTCATCTCAGCGACACACACCTGGTAGGCGGCGACAACCCGCTGTACGGAGCCGTGGACAGCCAGGAAAAACTGGGCGACCTGTTCGGCCGGCTTGAAGGCTCCGGGCAGAAGCCCGAGGCCATCGTATTCACCGGCGATCTGGCCGACAAAGGCGAACCGCAGGCATACGCCAAACTCCGCGACATTGTCCTGCCTGCCGCGGAACGCATGGGAGCTCAGGTTATCTGGGCCATGGGCAACCACGACAACCGCGAGAACTTCAAGTCCTCCCTGCTGGACGAAGCCCCGGATATGGCGCCGGTGGACCGTGTCTATCAGGTCAACGGCCTGCGGATCATCACGCTGGACACCACCGTCCCCGGCTACCATCACGGGGAGCTGAGCGGCGCCCAGCTGAACTGGCTGAGCGGGGTCCTCAGGACCCCGGCCCCGGAAGGCACCATCCTGGCCATGCACCATCCCCCGGTCCCGAGCGTCCAGGACCTGGCTGTCCTGGTGGAGCTGCGCCAGCAGCGTGACCTGGCGTCAGCGCTGGAGGGAACGGACGTCCGGTCCATCATTGCCGGGCACCTGCATTACTCCACCTTCGCAACCTTCGCCGGGATCCCCGTCTCCGTGGCGTCGGCAACCTGTTACACCCAGGACCTGACCGTACCGGGAACGCGCGGACAGGACGCGGGGCAGGCGTACAACATGGTGCACATCTACGAGGATTCAGTGGTGCATTCGGTGGTCCCGCTGGACGAGGACCGGACGGTCGGGGAGCGGGTGGACGAGGCGGAGACAAGCCGGCGGTTGAAAGCAGCGGGAATCCGAATTCTCGACGCTCAGCAGCTGGCCTCCGCCTAGGGACTTACCGCTCCGGTTCCGGTCCCAGGTTGAAGAACCGCCCGGTAATGCTTTCCGGCTGGATCTCCACGTACCGGTACTTCAGCGTCCGCACCCACGGTCGAAGCGGAAGCTCGTCCGCAGCGTCAATCTCGCTTTGGTGTTCGAGCCGGCGCGTAACGCCTTTGACCACCACGGACCAGGCCTGGTCACTGTGAACGCCGTCCGCCTCGAAGGCCACGTGGTCGTTCACCGTCAACTCCGCCAGCTTGGTGCCGGGGCTGGTGCGGAAGAGAATGACGCCGTCGTGCGCGTAGTAGTTCAGCGGATAAATGCTGGGCCGATTGGCCACGCTGACCGCCAAACGGCCGTGGTAGGTCTTCTCCAGGTATTTCCAGCTCTGCTCTGCGGTGAGTTCCACAACGGGCGGGCGCTCTTCAGTAGTCATGGCCCCAGTGTGCCAAGCGGGACCGCTGGCCGCCACTGCAGTCCGGGCCAGACAGCGGTTGACGGGTGATGTACGTCTCATAAAGAGTTGAGAGGGACATCTTCACCTCGATCAGCCAGACACCGACCCGGAGAGAACGTGATGACAGAGCCAGAGAATCAGCACCCCGCCGACGGCGAACAGCAGGACGTCCAGCAGCATCTGACCACCCGCCAGGGCCACCCGGTCTATGACAACCAGAACAGCCGCACCGTGGGACCGCGGGGTCCGGCCACCTTGGAGAACTACCCCTTCCTGGAGAAAATCAGCCACTTCGACCGCGAACGCATCCCCGAGCGTGTGGTTCATGCCCGCGGTTTTGTTGCCTACGGTGAATTTGAGGCTTCAGGAAAGTGGGGCGACGAGCCGATTGCCCGTTATACCCGGGCACGCCTGCTCGCCGAGCCGGGCAAGAAAACCGATGTCGCCATCCGGTTCTCCACCGTGATTGGCGGCCGGGATTCGTCCGAGACCGCCCGTGATCCGCGGGGCTTCGCGGTGAAGTTTTACACCGAGGACGGCAACTGGGATTTGGTGGGCAACAACCTGGGCGTCTTCTTCATCCGGGACGCCATCAAGTTCCCCGACGTCATCCACTCGCTGAAACCGGACCCCATTACCTTCCGGCAGGAGCCGGCCCGGATCTTCGACTTCATGTCGCAGACTCCCGAATCCATGCACATGCTGGTGAACCTGTTCAGCCCGCGCGGCATCCCCGCGGATTACCGCCACATGCAGGGCTTCGGCGTAAACACCTACAAGTGGGTCAACGAGCAGGGTGACACCAAGCTGGTGAAGTATCATTGGCTGCCGCAGCAGGGCGTGAAGTCCATGACCGAGGAAGACGCCGCCAACATCCAGGCCAACGACCTGGGGCACGCCTCAAAGGACCTGTACGAGGCCATCGAATCCGGTGACTATCCCAAGTGGGATCTCTACGTGCAGATGATGGATGACCACGACCATCCGGAGCTGGACTGGGATCCGCTCGATGACACCAAAACCTGGCCGGAACAGGACTTTGAACCCAAGTACGTCGGCACCATGACCCTGAACCGGAACATCACTGACCACCACAACGAGGCCGAGCAGATTTCCTTCGGCACCGGTGTCCTGGTGGACGGGCTGGACTTCTCGGACGACAAGATGCTGGTGGGCCGCACCTTCAGCTACTCCGACACCCAGCGCTACCGGGTTGGCCCGAACTACCTTCAGCTGCCGGTGAACTCGCCCAAGCACGCTCCGGCGGCCACTAACCAGCGCGGCGGTCAAATGTCCTACTTCACCGATCTGGCGCCGGGGCAGAATCCGCACGTGAACTATGAACCCTCCATTACCGGAGGCATCCCCGAGGCGCCCAAGCCGGCGCACGAGGAGCAGGGGCCGGACCTCACGGGCAGACTGACCCGGGCACGGATTCCGCGCACCAATGACTACATCCAGGCCGGGCAGCGCTACCAGCTGATGGAGCAGTGGGAGAAGGACGACCTGGTGTCCAATTTTGTGGCCAACATTGGTGAAGCGGTCCGTCCGGTCCAGGAGCGGATGCTGTGGCACTTCTACATGTGCGACGACGAACTCGGCTCGCGCGTCGGCGAGGGCCTGGGCATCGGACTGGAGGAGGTCCGGGACCTGGGCCCGCTGGCAACCCAGACCCTGTCCGAGGCGGAAAAGGCCTGGATGAAGAATCTGGGTGCCAACGGACCGCGCGATGTCGAGGGCCTGACCATGACGCACTGTGTGCCCGATGAGCACGTGGTGGTCACCCGGTAGTTCCGCATCGCGAACGACGACGGCGGCAGGCCCCCATGCCCGACGGATCCTCGCCGCGGATCGCGCTCATCTGGGCGCGGTCCGCGGCCTCCCACAGCGCCGGCTTCTCAGCCAAGCTGCAGCTGCTGGCCGAGTCAGCGCTGGCCGCAGTCCTCGACGCCGGCGGAACGCCGGTGCCGGTGGACAGCGCTGCCGGGCCGATCGATGCCGCCGGGTATGCAGGTGTCCTGGTGCTCGGCGGCGGCGACATCGATCCCCGCCGGTACGGCGGCAACTCCCGCGAGCCCACGTTGGACAACATCTGCCCGGAGGCCGATGCCGCCGAGCTGGCGGTGATCCAAGACGCGGCCGGCCGTGGGATTCCGGTGCTTGGCATTTGCCGCGGCATGCAGCTGATCAATGTGGCCTTCGGCGGCAGCCTGCACGAAGACCTTGGCGCCGGGTCGGTTCACCGGCTGCTGGCCGCGCATCCCGCTCCGGCCGGGACCGGGATGGCGGCGCACGCCGTCGTCGTCAGTCCCGGAACCCTTCTGGCGGACGCGCTCGGCCGCAGGGCCGGCCCGACGCTGCCGGTTCAGTCCGGCCACCACCAAGCGGTGCGGAAGCTGGGCAGGGGACTGCGGATCAGCGCCGCCGCGGCCGACGGGGTCATCGAAGCCGTGGAAAGGCTGGACGGGCAGCCGGGATGGTTGCTTGGGGTGCAATGGCACCCGGAGGCGCCGGGGACCGAACCCGGGCAGTTCCGTGCGCTGCTGGATTCCTTTCTGGCCGCCGCACGGCAGCCGGAAAGGAATCCAGCCGGCGCCTAGTTCTCCCAGGGAGCCTTGATGGGGAAGAACTTCTCAAGGAAGTTGGTGACGCGCTCAGCCCGTTCATCCGACGGGACCTCGGGGAAGCTGCCGTCATTGAGGCAGAACAGGTCCATGTTGCGTTTGGCCAGCAGCTTGTCCAGGGTCTTCAGGCCGGCATAGGACGTGGTGTCCACGTACTTTACCTTTGCGGTTTCCTGGGTCACGGCACGCCCTGTGAGCAGCGCGTAGTAGTGGTAGAGCGAGTTGGTCACCGAGATGTTGTCCTTGGCGCGGAACCTGCTCGCGGCGGTGGCGGCGAATTCCTTCGGGAACTCGTTCTCCATCTCCAGAAGCACGCTCCTTCGCAGCGGCGCAGCCGTGTGCTCCAGGTGCCGCGTGGTGATGCGGCCAAAGCGCTCCCACAGCAGGCGCCGGTTTACCCGCGCGGCATTTTCGAATCCGCTGCGTTCCGGATCGTTGGCTCCGAGACCGATCCGGGTGCTGGCCTCGATGAACTTGGTGATGCCGCCGGGGGAGAAGAACAGGTCCGGACCCACCGGGCGGCCGAAGAACATGTCGTCGTTGGAGTACAGGAAGTGCTCAGCCAGTCCGGGGATGTGCTGCAGCTGCGCTTCGACGGCCTGCGAGTTGTGCGTGGGCAGCACCGACGGGTCCCTAAAGTGCTCCTCCGCGGGGACAAAGGTCACCGACGGGTGATCGGCCAGCCAAGCCGGACGGTCCGAATCGGTGGCGATGAAGATGCGGCGGATCCAGGGAGCAAACATATACACCGAACGCAGGGCGTACTTGAGCTCGTTGATGTGGCGGAAGCGGGCTTCGTTGTCATCACCTTCGCCGACGACGGCGCCCTTCATCCGCTCAGCGCGGGCAGCCTGGTATTCAGCGGAGCTGCCGTCCACCCAGGAAAAGACGAGGTCGACGTCGAAGTCGATGTCGGTGGCGTGATCCGCGAACATGTTCTCGATGGTGGGCCAGGTCAGTCCGTGCCTTTCCACGGTTCCGCGGACCACCTCGTTGGCCGGCAGGGTGCGCCGGGTCAGGGAATTCTCCACCGGCAGCGTGATTTCGGGACCGGCGAGGTCCCAGAGTTCCAGCTGCACCCCAGCGGAGGGGCCGAAGACCAGGTTTGTGCCGCTGACGGCGCGTGGCCGGAAGACGCGGATAATGCGGGATGTGTTGGCGGGCGCGAGTTCGCCGTCCGCAATCAGCACAGTGCGCGTTTTCTTGGTGTCCACGCTGCGCGAGTAAAAAGGCTCCTCGCGGCAGGCCTCAACCATGGCGCGGCGCAATTCCTCGCGGTGCGCCAGGTCAATGGCGATGACCGGGCGCTGGTCGTTGCCGCGGACGAGGAGGTACGTGATGCCGGCGTCGTCCAGGACTTTGCGGACAAACAGCAGGTCTTCGACCATGGCCTGGTTCGGGGTCAGGCCGGTGTCCATCAGGGTCAGGCGTCCCTTGACCTTGACGACGTCGGGCCGGTGTTCCACCCGCTCGATGACGGCCAATGAAGCTGTCTGAAGGTCTTCGCTCTCATGCACGGGCTCGGGGGTACCGAAATACACATCGTGTTCTGCGGCTATATCTGTAATCGGAACCTCCAATAAGTTGCTGGTGCGGGCTGCATGGCCGCGGCTTTGGGGCGCGGCTCGTGCGGCTCTGCACAATGTTGGTGCAGGTCGTCGCGGTTACGGACCGGATATGCCGGACGCTTCCCGGATCGACCGGATGCTCTGGGCGCGGGTGCCGCAGCTGAGTAGCATTGAGTGCTAGCGCGGACATCTCCGGGAGCTGATGTGAGATACCGTAACACCACGCTGGCGGCGGCGACGCTGCTTGTGCTCAGTATGTCATCCTGTGCCGGTCCACCGGACACCGGCGAAACAGCCAGCGCTCCTGCAGCCTGGGTTTCCTACACCACTCCGGACGGGTCCCTGATGTTCGAGCATCGGGCGGACTGGAAGGTGGAAGAGGAGCCTGCCCTCGCCAATGACCCCGCCGGCGGAATCTCGGTGAAGGTGAACGACGGCGAGGGAGACATGGTTGCGCGCCTGGACACCGGCCTCATTGCCGACCTCATTTGCTCGGATCCGGATGAAGCGCTCCAATACACGGAATATGACACTGAACCCATGCCTGAATTGCACTCTCAGCAGGGCACGGAGCAGCGGTTTGTCTACCGTTCCATTTCTCCGTCTTCCCCGGAGCGCGGTGAACCGGTGGCTACCTACGCCGTCATCAGCGAAACCGGTGACCGCGGACAATGCGGTCTTTTTGATTTTTTCACTTTCACCGAGTCCAGCGGCGGCCGTTTTGCAGGGGAGTACCCGTCGGACGAATCGGCGCCGGGACAGTCCTATCTCGAGGGTGCTGCGGCGTATGCGGACTCGGCTGAATTCCGGGATGTGAAGCGGATGCTGGTTTCGCTGCGGGACACCCGCTGAACCGCCCCTAGCGGACTGAGTTTTCCGGTTCCTCTGGTGTGCTGTGGATAACTCCGTATGCTGTGGCCCAGCTTGCGTACTATTGGCGTCACTCACAGTCCCGCACCATTTCGTCCTGGGGGTTCTCGAAATGTTCCGTACCGGTTTTCGTCCTGCCGACTTTTCTGTTGCCCGGCTTGGTGCCCTGGGGCTGGCTGCCGTCCTGGTTCTGGGCGGGTGTTCGGGTGCCAACGATGATTCTGGAGCCGAGGCTGCTGAAGGCAGTTCCAAGAGTGCATCTCCCAGCGGCAGTGCTGGCCCTGGCGACGATGCGAGCAAGTCCGCTTCAGCAACCCCGACGTCCACTCCGACTGCTGCGTACAAACCAGCTACTGCTGAGGGTCCTGCCGAGAACGTCCCCCTGCTGGTCATCCCCGAACTGGCGAAGCAGGAATCCAAAGAGGGCTTGGAGGCTTTCGCCGAATACTGGTATGCCACAATCAATTACGGTTTCGAAACGGGGAACCTGCAACCATTTGAGGACATCAGTGGCCCAGATTGTATTGTTTGTAAAAGTGTTTTCGATATCGTCGGCCCCGGTTATAAAAATGATGATTGGATAAGCGGCGGAGAGCTTGAAGTATTGAATACTGATTCGAAATATGTACTGACGAGCAAGAACCTATTTCAGGTCCTTGCACAAATTCGACAGGATTCCTATGAGTATCGGGGCCCAAACGGTCATGTCTATGAAGTGAACGATGGCCTCCCTCCGACAACCGTGCATCTGATTGAAGCATCATATGTTGACGGGCATTGGTTAGCGGACAATGTTGTTGCGATTAAGTAGGGAAGCATGAAACTCCGGCCGAGAGTAGTGATGATTGTCGCATGTTTTACTCTCCTATCTCCGGCGGTAAGCGCCCCTGCACTATACGCAGATGGCGGAGGGTCAGGAGGTATCGGCAATGGTGATGTCTCTGTTGGCGCGTACTATCCCATACCTGGTTCCGGAGAATGGGCATCGGTCGAAACAGGAATCCCAGATGACCCTATGGAGTATAAGTTTGAATTGAAGTGTTTCGATGAAGATGCCGGAAGTATTCAATGCTTATATGAGAATCGAAACGCGTGCAAGGCCGCTGCTGGGGGTAGATTAGTTTATTGGTTTACCCGCTTAAAGGGAGACGGCAACGCATGGGCTCCTCTGCATCCTGGGCCATCATGCATCTACTCGGAAAAACCCCGCGATATCGGAGACCAAATAAGAGAATCTATACTCACTGAGTTTCAATCACGGCCCATTGCCCCGTCAGTGTTGACGTTCCAGCCCAGTCCATACACCCTTGTAGGCGCTCACACGAACTTCTATGTCGCGGCTGGGGAACAGATTTTTGATTTCCAGATGCTTGAACAAAACATTCGAATAGTTGCCCGCCCTACTGAGTATGAGTGGGATTACGGAGACGGAGTGGTATATGGTCCTATGCCGCTTGCGGGAGCTCCGTTGCCTGAAGGGCGATGGGGCGAAGAAACCCCCACCAGCCATGTATACCGAGAAACAGGTGACTATCAGGCACGAGTTGTTATTTACTTTTCCGGTGAGTACTCCATTAACGGTGGTCCCATGGTGCCGATCGATGGCCGTGCTACTGTCCCCTCCGCGGCGCAGACTATTAGCGTGTGGAAATCGGAGTCTCGAAACGTGGCCGATGACTGTCTCGTAAATCCTGCCGGATTCGGATGTTGAGGCCTACCCCCCGCTTTCAAGATTGCTGGCTTGAGCGCGATACGCCCTCTGGGCTCTCCATATGTTCCGCCCGAACGAAGTGCCAGCAGGGAACGGTTTTCCTTCTGTCTTGATTTCTTCACCTTCACTGAGTCCCAGTGGCTGTGGTGTCGCCCATGAGCACTCTGCGGATGTTTTCGGGTTTCTCCGGTGTGCTGTGGATAACTCCGTATGCTGTGGCGCAGCCTGCGTACTATTGGCGTCACTCATAGTCCCGCACCATTTTCCCTGGGGGAGTCTTCACATGTTCCGTACCGGCTTGAGTCCTGCAGGCTTTCCCATGATCAGATCTGCCGCTCGGATGGGTGTGCTCGGACTTGCTGCCGTCCTAGTCCTGGGCGGGTGCACTGGTTCCAACGATGATCCCCATGCTGATGCGGCTGAGGGTACTTCCCGCAGTGCAGCGCCCACCAGCAGTGCGAGTGCGGCAGGCGATGCGACCGAGTCCGCTTCTGATTCCTCAACCCCGACGCCCCCATCGACTGCTGCAGCCTATAAGCCGGCTACTGCTGAGGGTCCTGCCGAGAATGTTCCCCTGCCGGTCATGCCGGAGCTGGCGAAGCAGGAGTCCAAGGAAGGTCTCGAGGCTTTCGCTGAGTATTGGTATTCACTGGTTAACTATGGGTATGAGACCGGAGATCCCGAGCCGCTTAAAAAGATAACTGGGCCAAGTTGTTCCATTTGTGAAAACTACTATTCTTCACTGCAATCCGGGTACGATGATCAAGACTGGATGGCAGGATCCAGCGTGAGGGCGCGGAGTGTACATTCAGATTTTATTCTGACACCTGATGGCTATTATCAAGTATTGATTCAGATTACTCAAGAGGACCTAGAATATTTTGGGCCAAATGGCGTTGATTACGGAATAGTAGAAGGTATATATGCACCGATTGTGCAGATAATTGAAGCTTCGCATGATGGTAGTTCGTGGCGTGCCATGTTGGTTGAGAGCATCAAATGAGGGGTTACCGAGCATGCCGTAACAAATAATTTTTGCGGGGATGAGTTTTTTCCTATTTAACTGAAAATCCGCGAGCTCCAGGCAGAATTGCTCAAACTTCGGATAATAGAGATCAAGCCATCGTTTCGGTTGCGGAGGAAGAAATATGGATCCGAATACTCCTTCGCGCAAATTATTGAGGCCTCTCATCTGCACCGGGCCGCGGCACCCGGAAAAGCGTCCGCGGATCCTGCAGCCGTGCAGGGTGATCAAAATCGGAGCGGGGAACTTGCCCGGTAACGGTCACCGTGCGGATAGCGGTGTCGTTCGTCAGCCGCACCGGCCCCACGTTCCCGGTAAGCAGCACCGATCTGTCGGCACCGAGCAGGACCACGTCGTCGCCGTCGTCCATGTCCTCCAGGAACCTCACCAGTTGCCGGCCTTTCTTGCCGGAAATCGGAGTTCCTTTCGCTGACAGCATGGGCAGCACAATCGTTGGCTGGTCGGATGTGCCCGGGGCGGGGCGGGCAACCCACAGCGCATCGCCCTCGGGTTCCGCGGGCAGCTCGGGATGCTCCGGCTCCGGCCACACGTACGGCAGTCCGCCCGGGGTTTCCGGAAAGAGCGGCCCATAAATGTCGGGAGATTTGATGATCAGGTTGGACCGGTGGCTTTCATGAAAAGCCGCGTCACCGAACCACGGGGGCAGAGCGACGTCGTCATGCGCGGCTTCCGGAGCGAACTCCAGGATCTGCTCAAAAACAGTGTCGGCGTGTCCGCGGGAGGTCCATTCCCGGGTCATCGCGAGCCCGTAGGCCGTCAGTGCCGGAACATACCCCATCCACATCCGCATTGCCGGGTGGCTCTGCCAGCCGTAATCAGGGACGACCAGGGCGCGCAGCACCTGCAGCGTCTCCACCCGCTGTTTGCCCAGGCGCGCCTGGTCCAGGACACCGGCACTGCGGCTGAAGCTGTCATACGGCAGGAACGTTTGCACGAAATTAGTGTGTCATTCCCCGGGGCCGGCAGCGGCGAGGGGCGCAGCGAGAATGAAGTCGCGGAAGGTATGCGGCCCGACGTCGAAGCTGCGCCGGCCAACCTCCGTAAAGCCGGACTTGCGGTAAAAAGCCTGGGCCCGGACGTTCAGGTCATTCACTCCCAGCCAGAGGGCGCGGTACCCCTGCGCTGCGGCTGCTTCCCTCGCCGCCTGCATCAGTGCAGCGGCCAGTCCGGAGCCGTGCGCCGAGGGGTGAACATAACACTTGGACAGTTCCGCCGCGGGGCCGGGAACATGCTGCAGTGCTTCAGTAACTTCAGGGTCGGCGGGCGGGGCAAGAACCAGGAGCGCATATCCGCGGATGTGGCCGCGTTCCCGGACCACGAGAACCCGTTTGGACTGGTCGGCCAGATAGTCCCGAAAACACTCGTCCGAAAGATTGGCCGCCACAAAGGAGGCGCTGTCCTCCTGGCTTACTGCCGGGGGACAGGCCAAGGGAAAGGTCAGGGCCGCCAGCGCGGCCAGCTCAGCTGCGTCGCCGGGGTGCGCGGCGGAAACGGAAACGGTCACGAGTCCCAGCTTAGGCACTCAGCCGCCATGAACAGCCAGGGCTAGTACTCCGCGTACATTTCGCCAGCCCGCAGCTGCGTGTCCGTCCGGTTGTCCGGGCCGGGAAGCGGACACGCCCAGGCCTCGTCATAAGCGCACGACGGGTTGTACAGAAAATTGAAATCCAGGATCAGGCTTCCAGGGGCAGCGCCCGCACCGAGATCCGCACCCTTGATCGTGTCCAACAGGTACCGGCCGCCGCCGTAGCTGCCCCCGTCCGTGCCGGAGAGGCCGTCGCGCAGGGGCAGGAAAATCCCGCCCCCATAGGAGGTCAGCCGCCACACGGCGAGGCGGCCCACGCCGTCGGCGTCCACCGTGCCGAGACGGACAAACGGCACCATCCCGTCCGTTCCGGTCTGGACATTCATTTCCTGGCCAGCGCCGTCGTCGTCGATTATTGCGTCGCAGCGCAGACCGGGATCGTAGGCGCCGATCTCCAGGCCACGGAAGCGCTCCCGGGCATGGGGCTTCAAGGGGGAGGCGGGGTGTTCGGCGAAGAGCTTGTCGCGTTCAGCGCGCCACAAGTCATGAGCGTACGACGGCGACACCTCCTGTGCGGTGAGCCGCACCTGGGCGTACAGGCCGAAGACGCGGCGGCGCCAATCCGCTGTCTGGAGCACTGTGACGGGGGAGACCATGGCTTCAGCGTAGTGTGTTCGGGGTGACTATCGGACTCCTCATCGTTGTACTCGTAGCTGTTTTCATTGGCGCCATTGCTCAGCGGATTGCAGGTCTTGGCTTTGCTCTGCTTATTTCCCCGTTCCTGGTGATCATCCTCGGCTCACACGGCGGCGTCCTGATGGTGAACGTGTGCGGTTTGGTTTCCTCGTCGTTGATCATGCTCCGGGTCTGGAAGGACATTGACTGGAGCATGTACAGGTGGCTGGCCATTCCGGCGGTGTGCGGGAGCATTCCAGCCTCAGTGGCAGCCGTCTATCTGCCCTCGGCGCCGATGGCAGTGGTAGTTGGCGCAGTTGTCCTGGTGGCGCTGACTGCTTCACTGCTGATGCAGCGAACCTCGGTGACCGTGACCGGAAACCCGCCCAAGGCTGTGGCGGGCTTTATCGCGGGAATCACCAACGCGGTGGCCGGGGTGGGCGGTCCCTCCGTGAGCGCCTACGCCCTCATGGCACGCTGGCCCCAGCGCTCCTTTGCCGCCACCCTCCAGCCGTTCTTCGTCACCATCGCCATTGTTACGCTGACCGCCAAGTTGTCCCTGGACCCCGGACAAATGCCGCCGTTCGAACCATGGGCCTGGGCGCTCATCGCGCTGATGATCATCAGCGGCATCTACGCCGGGGAGAAGCTGCAGCGGTTCATCCGCGATGACCAGGCGCGCGCCGCCGTCGTGATCTTTGCGTTCTTCGGAGCTGCGGCTGCGCTGGCCAAGGGCATCCTCGACCTCGCGGCCTAAGCGGCGCCGACACGGCCGCTCCTGAACCACCCGCCGTGCGGTGAATGGGACGATAGGGGAGATGAAACTCTTTACCCGCCCGAAATCTCCGGGCGTCCTACCCATGCCCCTGTGGCTGCAGGGAGTGGTCGAACTCGGCCAAGCTGCAGTCCTCTCCGCCCTGCTGATCTTCCTGCCGCTGATCGGCGTGTGGTTTGCCGATGGCTTTAACGACCGTGACTTCGCATCGCTGGCACGGTTGGGAGGGCAAGGCTGGCTCCTGATTCACGGCGTGCCGCTGAACCTGACGTTCCCTGCCGGAACCCTGGCCGCGGCTGAAACCACGGGAGTGCTGTCCCTGTTTCCGCTGGGCCTGACCCTGATCCCGTTTTTCCTGTCCTGGCGGGCGGGCCGGCGCCTGGCGAAGGCTTCCTATACGGATCAGCTGTGGCAGGCACTGCTGGGTGCTCTGGGAACCTACGCTCTTCTCGGCTGGGCCGCGGCCTATTTTTCAGCCAACGACGACGTCACCATCTCGGTCACGGCGGGCGCCCTGGTGCCGCTCATCGCGGCGGGGCTGGGACTGGTTATTGGTGCCCGCCGCGAGGCGGGTTCCTGGGTGCGGCTGATCGGTGTGGACCTGACGGACTGGATCTCCCGCACCAGCCAGCATTCACGCTGGGCCGGATCCTACGTATGGGCCGTCATCCGCGCCGGTGCTGTGGGAATCACCGCAGCACTGGGACTGTCAGCCCTGCTGCTCACTGCAGCGCTGGTCATGAGCTGGGCGGACATCGTTTCGGTGTACCAGCACCTGGATGCGGGCATCATCGGCGGTGTGGTGCTGACCGTCGTCGAACTTGGTCTGATGCCCAACTTCGCCGGCTGGGCGCTGGGCTGGACCTCGGGCGCCGGGTTTGCGATCGGGACGGGCAGTATCATCAGCCCGCTCGAAACCACTGTGGGCCCGCTGCCGGCCGTGCCGGTGCTGGCAGCCCTGCCGGTGGGCGGCATGGAATACGGAGTTGCAGCGCTGATGCTGCCGGTGGTGGCGGGGATCCTTGCGGGCTGGTGGTTCCTGCGTGAGGGCGAGAACCACTTCGATGAATGGCTGTCCCTGAAAATCAGGGCCCGATGGTTCACGGCTCCGGTGTCCACGCTTCTGCTGGGCGCCTTTGTGGGGCTGGTGTCGGGAATCCTGGCCGCGGGAGTGGTCCTTATTACCGGCGGCTCGGCGGGGGTGGGCCGCTTTGTCGAGGTCGGCGCGGATCCGCTGTGGACGGGCCTTTGGATAGCCGCGGAAGTGGCAGTGGGCGTCGTCGTTGGCTACGCCGTCGGGCCGTGGCTTGAACGCGAGGAACGTTGAGGACGACGGCGCGCTTAGCCTTCGCTGGCGCTTGGCCTTAGCGGGGGCTTAGCCCGGCAGGATGCCGTTGGTGAACTCCGCCTGGCACTCCTGCTCGGCCTGCATGGTCAGCGCGTTGCTCATGCAGTTTTCCAGCTTTTCGGTGCTGTCCCATGTGGCAACGGCAAGACCCAGGCCGAGCGTCATCACCACCGACGCCGCCAAACCCAGGGCCGTGATGAACATCTGGGCCGGGCCGATGCCGAAGCGCACCACTTTGATGAGGGTCATGATGCCGACGACGACGGCGGCGAGGGCCAGGGCGAGGGGGACGAGCTTCCACGGCAGCGCCAACCCGGAGGTCAGCAACACGGCAACAACGAGGGCCACAAAAATCCGCAGATAGCCGCGGGCGTCCTGCTTCTGCTCGTCTGTTGCCGGCGTCTTTTGCGGTGCCGGCTGCAACGGCGAAGGAATCTGATCAGGGGTACGGCCGTCGTTGTTCATGGTTTAACCCTAGGGGACGCCTGAGCCTAAGGTTGACGCATGCGCATTGTTGTTCTCGTGTCCGGTACCGGTTCCAACCTTCAGGCCGTCTTGGACGCCGTTGCGGAGAGGACCCTCGACGTCGAAATCGCCGCCGTTGGCGCCGACCGTCCCGGCACCTTTGGGGTGCAGCGCGCCGCCGACGCCGGCTATGAAACGTTCGTCGTGAATTTCCGCGATTTCGACCGGCGTTCCGACTGGAATCTGGCATTGACGGAAAAAGTGGCGTCGTATCGTCCTGACATCGTGCTGTCGTCAGGCTTCATGCGCATTGTCGATGAGCACTTCATCAACACCTTTGAAGGCCGCTACATCAACACCCACCCAGCCCTGCTGCCGTCCTTCCCCGGCGCACACGGCGTTCGCGACGCGCTGGCTTATGGGGTCAGGGTCACCGGCTGCACCGTGCACATTGCCGACGCCGGCGTGGACACCGGCCCCATCCTGGCCCAGGCCGCCGTGGATGTGCTGGACACAGACACCGAAGAGAGCCTGCATGAGCGGATCAAGGTCCAGGAACGCCGGCTGCTGCTGGAGACGTTGAGCCGGATCAGCGCCGAGGGGCTTCCGGTTTCCTAGCCGCCCTGGCCCGATCCGTCTCATCGTCTAGTCCAGTGCGGCACCCTTTGTCTCGGGCGCGAAACGCAGCATCCACACCACGGCCAGAATCACCAGCACACCGGCCAAGGCGAAGGACAGCGGCAGCCCGAGGTAAGGCCACATGACCGACACAAAGATCAGCGGGCCCAGCCCTGCGCCGACCCGTGAAACGGTCGACGCCCATCCGAACCCGCTCCCGCGAAGCTCCGTGGGGTACAGCTCGGATATGTAGGCGTACAGCACCGGAATGGCTACTTGGACAACAAAACCGTAGCCGAGCAGCCAAGCGGTGGCAGCGGCGGGGACATCGAGGACCAGGGCAACGATGACCAGGATGGCGGCGGACAGCGGCCCAGTCACGGCCAGGATCCACTTTCGTCCGACCCGCTCCACCAGCAGCGCGGCAGCGATAACTCCCAAGAGTCCGACGGCGGCCATCCCCGAGGTGGTGAGGAACGCGGCGTATTCCTTGAAGCCTGCATCCACGAGGATTTTCGGCATCCAGGTCAGGGCCAAGTAGTAGACCAGCAGGATGGTGAAGAAGAGCGACCATGCCGCCACCGTGATTTTCCAGCTGTACCGCCAAAGATCCGACAGCTGGGTGGCAACAGATCCCATGGAGAACTTGGCCGCTGCCTCAGGCGCCGGAAGCCGCCACTGTTTTACGTCGGAACCGGTGCGCTTGATCAGGTCGTTAATGACAGTTTCCGCCTCGGCGGTGCGGCCCTTGCGGACCAGGAACAGCGGCGATTCCGGGACGGATCGGCGGACCCAGAACACGAGCAGCGCAGGGAGCACCATGATCAGCATGGTGTACCGCCAGTCAGCGAATGTGGCCATGATCAGTGCCGACGTCGCTCCGCAAAGCGCGGCGCCCACCGGCCACCAGCCGTCCATCGCTGTGAGCACCCGGCCGCGTTGTTTACGCGGCGTGAACTCACCCACCAGGGCGTAATCCACCGGCACGCAGCCGCCCAAGCCGAACCCGGCCATGAACCGGAAGATGCAGAACCAGACAATGTCGGGGGAGAAGGCCCCCAAAATCGTAAAGAGGGAAAAAACAAGGAGCGTGGCGGTGAAAGCCTTCTTGCGGCCGATGGCATCGGCAATGGAGCCCCAGACAAACGCTCCTATGGCCATGCCCAGCAGGTTGGCCGTACCGATCCACGCGGCCTGCGCCGGCTCCAGCGCCCAGTGCTTGGACAGGAGCGGAATCAGGACGCCGTTGAGCGTGACATCCCAGGCATCAAACATGAATCCCAAGCCGCCAATGATGAAGATTCGCCCCTGAACCTTCCACTTCCAAGGCAGGTCCTGGACCACCTGATCGCCGGTGGGCAGGGTATCAGTGGTTGTCATGGGTGGGGTGGCCTTCCGTGAGGCTTGAGAGTAGGGATGGCCAGCACTCTTGGCAGGTCCGAGGAAACTGTACAACGCCGGCCGGACGATTCAGCAAAGCACCGCATGGGACAGCAAAAATGACGTCTGAAGAGGCCATCGACGTTAATGATTCCTTCCGGTCCGCGATTTAAGCGTGAAAGGCACCTGCTGATTTTCACAGGGGTGGAAGGCCTCTGATGAAGCGGTCCTTCGAGTAACTGGAGAGGGCTTTTCGAGTAAGTATCCCGTATGTAAAACCCGCAGGAAATAGAGCCTGGATCACTAAAATAGAAGCTATGTACTACTCCACGGGAAACGACGACGGCGAGGCTGCCTCCCCGGGTGCCGTCCGCCGGGTGTCGTCTTCCCCGGGCGACGGCGGCGAAAGCGGGCGGGTGCTTGGAACACAGCAACCGGAGCCGCAGCCGGCGGCGGCGGGCACCCCGGGTGCCGGCACGCTTGCGGAGTTGGAGGCCCTGGAGCGGGTCCTGCTGATCCGGGAGATCCGGGTCCTGGAGGATTTAAAGGGTGCCATTGCCGCCGCCCAGGCCCGGGCCGCTGCGGCTTTTGATGCCTCCACCCGCCGCGCGCAGGCCGCCGCGGGACTCGCCTCCGGCCAGCTCGGCAAGGGCGTCGCCGCTGAAGTGGCTCTGGCCCGCCGGGAATCCCCGCACCACGGAGCGAAACTGCTGGGCCTGGCAAGGATCCTGACCACGGAAATGCCCCACACCCTCGCCGCACTCTCCCAGGGAGTGATCAGTGAGTGGCGGGCCACCCTGCTGGTCCGCGAGACCGCGTGCCTGTCCCTGGCCGATCGGCAGGAAGTGGACCGGCAGGTCGCCGGGAACCTGGCCGAGCTCGAAGGCCTCGGTGACCGGAAACTAATCGCCAGGATCAAGTCCCTGTCCTATGGCCTGGATCCGCACTCCGTGGTCAACCGTGCCGCCCACGCCGTGTCGGAACGTTTTGTGTCCTGCCGTCCGGCACCGGACACCATGACCTATCTGACAGCCCTGCTGCCGGTGGCCCAAGGCGTGGGTGTGTATGCAGCATTGACCCGGGAAGCGGACCGCCTGCGCGGGGCCGGGGATCCACGCACTAAGGGCCAGATCATGGCGGACACGCTCGTGGAACGGGCCACCGGGCAGGCCCGGGCTGAGGATGTGCGGATCGAGGTGCAGCTGATCATGACGGATCAGACCCTGCTGCACGGCATCCTGCCCACCGACACGACAACCACCAGCGCCGGGGCTGGCCCCGGCGCTGAAAAAGCACGGTCCGGCCGGGGTGGGGACTGCACAACCGGGGCCGGTGCCGGGAGCGGCAGCAGGAGCGCGGGCCACAGCCGCCCCTGGACCGAAGCCGGCATCGACCCCGGCGGTGCAGATAGAACCCCGCCCGAGGTTAGACCCGATACAAAACCAGGACCCCTGGCTTCCGCGGAACCGGCAACCGGAGGGCAGAGCACATCGTTTGTTCCCGACGGAGCGGAACCGGCAGTGCTTACCGGCTACGGAATCGTCCCGGCCCAGTGGGCCAGAGACCTCATCCGGGGACCAGATCCAACGGAACCAAAACCAGAACCGGGACCCGATGGACTGGACGGGTTCGATAGGCCTGACAGTAGGGGAGGCCCGGGTAGCAGACCCGGTAACCCGCCACCATGGAGCCCGGGCAGACACACTCAAACCGGCACGGGCACGGGCTGGGGCACACCACCCACGCGTCCGGATCCGCAAATCGAAGTATGGCTCCGCCGGCTCTACATCGCCCCGACCAGTGGGCAACTCACGGCCATGGACTCGCGCGCCCGGCTGGTGCCCCACGGTCTGGCCCGGCTCATCGCAGCCCGCGATCAGGTTTGCCGCACACCGTGGTGCGGGGCACCGATCCGGCACTACGACCACATCACACCCGTCCACGCAGGCGGCACCACCACTGCCGAGAACATTCAGGGACTCTGCCAAGCCTGCAACCAGGCCAAGGAAGCACCCGGCTGGGAATCACGGGTAACCGGGGCAACCAGGACATCCGCTGGACCTGATCGAGGCGGGGGCTCTGGCCGGCATTCGGTGCTAACAACAACCCCCTCCGGTCACTTATACCGGTCCTCTGCGCCATGCCTCCCGTCAACGGCTGCAAGGCTCCCAGACGGAGCGGCACCGGGACATGATTAACGGCGCGGGACCTAACAGCTCAAAAGAGAAAGACTCCCCGACCCAATGGCCCGAAGCCACACGCACAAAGAAGCCACACACAGAGAAGCCATACACACAAAGCAGCACGTCATCCAGCCGCGCTTCACACTCTGCCCCGCAAGGCGCTGTGACCTAAACTGTAGCCACCGACACCCCCCACTTTTGGAGAATTGCGTGAGCTCACAGCCGCTGAACCGTGTTCCTATCCGCCGGGCCCTGATCTCTGTCTATGACAAGACGGGACTGACGGAACTCGCGCGGGGTCTCGCCGCCGCCGGAGTGAGCATCGTATCCACGGGTTCCACCGCCAAGCAGATTGCTGCAGCGGGGGTTGAAGTCACTGAGGTTGCTGACGTCACCGGATTCGCGGAATGCCTCGATGGCCGGGTCAAGACACTGCACCCGCGGATCCACGCCGGAATCCTGGCTGACCGCCGCCGCGAGGACCATGTGACCCAGCTGGAAGAAATGGAAATAGAGCCTTTCGACCTGGTGGTCGTGAACCTCTACCCGTTCGTGCAGACCGTGAAGTCCGGGGCAAGCCAGGACGAGGTTGTCGAGCAGATCGACATTGGCGGACCCTCGATGGTCCGTGCCGCGGCAAAGAACCACCCCTCGGTCGCCGTCGTGGTGGACCCGGACAAGTACGCGGAGGTTGTGACAGCCGCCGCGGAAGGCGGTTTCGACCTCAACCAGCGGCGTCGCCTTGCCGCCGAAGCTTTTGCCTCCACCGCAGCCTATGACACAGCAGTTGCAGCTTGGACTGCCGAACAATTCGGAGGAGGCACCGCCGAGGGCACCAGCTGGCCCGCCTACACAGGTCTGGCGCTGGAACGTTCGGAAGTGCTGCGTTACGGCGAAAACCCGCACCAGGACGCTGCCCTCTATGTGGACAAGAGCGCCATGCCCGGCGTCGCCCAAGCGGATCAGCTGCACGGCAAGGCCATGTCCTACAACAACTACGTGGATGCCGACGCCGCACTGCGCGCAGCGTTCGACTTCGACGAGCCGGCGGTCGCCGTCGTCAAGCATGCAAATCCCTGCGGTGTCGCGGTTGCTTCCCCGGACGCGGCCGACCCCATCGCGGATGCCCATGCCAAGGCCCACGCCTGCGATCCGGTATCCGCTTTCGGCGGCGTCATCGCAGCCAACCGGATAGTGACCGCCGGGATGGCAGCAACCGTCAAGGACATCTTCACCGAAGTTGTCATCGCTCCGGAATTCGAGCCCGAAGCAGTGGAAATCCTTGCAGCTAAGAAGAACATCCGCTTGCTGACGCTGCCGGAAGGCTACGGCCGCAACGTGGCCGAGTTCCGGCAGGTCTCCGGAGGCATGCTGATCCAAAAAACGGACAAAATGCAGGCCGAGGGAGACAGCCCCGAGAACTGGACGCTGGTGTCCGGCGATGCTGCCGACGACGCGACCCTGGCCGACCTGGCCTTCGCCTGGACCGCGGTACGCGCCGCCAAATCCAATGCGATCCTGTTGGCGCATAACGGCGCCTCCGTTGGCGTAGGCATGGGACAGGTCAACCGGGTGGATTCCTGTCGCCTCGCCGTCGAACGGGCCAACACCCTCGGCGGGCCGGAAGACGAACGCGCCCGCGGTTCCGTCGCTGCATCGGATGCGTTCTTCCCGTTCGCTGACGGCCTGCAGATCCTCCTTGACGCCGGCATCCGCGCCGTCGTCCAGCCCGGCGGGTCCATCCGCGACGCTGAAGTCATCGAAGCGGCAAATGCTGCGGGCGTGACCATGTACTTCACTGGCGCCCGGCACTTCTTCCACTAGGAACGCCGCCCGTCCGCCCTCGACATCCGGGACCGCAAGAGTAATCTGCGGTCCCGGGGTTTAGGGCGGCCCGAGTGGGCTGTGGCATAGTTGGACACAAATACAGACCAAAAAGACGGGCTCCGTCATGCCACAAGTCATGCTCCGGTGCCCACCAACACACAAGGAGATCGTGTGGCTGAGAAAATCAAGGTTGTGGGTTCTGTTGTAGAACTCGACGGCGACGAGATGACCCGCATCATCTGGCAGTTCATCAAGGACCGCCTGATCAACCCGTACCTGGACGTAGACCTGAAGTACTACGACCTCTCCATCCAGAACCGTGACGCCACTGATGACCAGGTCACCATCGACGCTGCCAATGCCATCAAGGAACACGGCGTGGGCGTCAAGTGCGCCACCATCACTCCGGACGAGGCACGCGTTGAAGAATTCGGCCTGAAGAAGATGTGGGTTTCCCCGAACGGGACCATCCGCAACATCCTCGGCGGCGTCGTCTTCCGCGAACCGATCATCATTTCCAACATCCCGCGCCTGGTCCCGGGCTGGAACAAGCCGATCATCATTGGCCGCCACGCACACGGCGACCAGTACAAGGCCACCAACTTCAAGGTTCCGGGCGCCGGCACCCTGACGCTGACGTACACCCCCAAGGACGGCGGGGAAGAAATCAAGACCCAGGTTGTCACGTACGGTGACGACGGCGGCGTGGCCATGGGTATGTACAACTTCAACGACTCGATCCGCGACTTCGCCCGGGCATCCTTCGCCTACGGCCTGCAGCGGAACTACCCGGTGTACCTCTCCACCAAGAACACGATCCTGAAGGCCTACGACGGCCAGTTCAAGGACCTGTTCCAGGAAGTCTTCGACGCCGAGTTCAAGGACCAGTTCGAAGCAGCCGGCCTCACCTACGAGCACCGCCTGATCGATGACATGGTTGCCTCCGCCATGAAGTGGGAGGGCGGCTACGTTTGGGCCTGCAAGAACTACGACGGCGACGTCCAGTCCGACACCGTGGCACAGGGCTTCGGCTCGCTGGGTCTGATGACCTCCGTGCTGATGACCCCGGACGGCCAGACCGTTGAGGCCGAAGCCGCTCACGGTACGGTCACGCGCCACTACCGCCAGCACCAGCAGGGCAAGCCCACCTCCACGAACCCGATCGCTTCGATCTTCGCGTGGACCCGTGGCCTGATGCACCGCGGCAAGCTGGACAACACCCCCGAGGTCACCAACTTCGCCCAGACCCTTGAAGACGTTGTCATCAAGACGGTCGAATCCGGCAAGATGACCAAGGACCTCGCGGCCCTGGTCGGCCCGGACCAGGCATACCTGACCACCGAGGAATTCCTCGCTGAGCTGGATGCCAACCTGAAGACCCGTCTGGGCTAAAGTCCGGACGCTTCAGCGCACGACGACGGCGGCGCCTCACCTTCACGGGTGGGGCGCCGCCGTCGTTTGGTACGGGGTTCGTTACTGCTTCGGTGCGTTTCCGATGTCTTTAGATGCCGGAACCCTGATCGCCGGAGGAACCTGATCCGGAGGGACCGGATCCTGACCCGGATGACCCGGAGCCGGATGACCAGGAGTCAGAACCGGAACCCGACCCCGAACCGGAGGAACCCGATCCGCTGGAAGCTGACGAGGTCACCGATTCCGAACTGGACTGGCCGCTGATGGTGTTCGAATCCTTGTAGGAGGACGACACCTCGATCTTGCGGGGCTTCGCCCTTTCGCTGACCGGAATCAGAACGCTGAGGACGCCGTTCTCGTACTTGGCGGAGATGCCTTCAATGTTGATCCCCTGCCCAAGGTTCAGCTGGCGCAGGAATGACCCGGATTCACGTTCCCGGGTCAGCCAGGTAACGCTGTCAGAGGCCTGGATGGTGCGTTCTGCCCGGATGGTCAGCAGTTGCCCGTCCACATCCACATCGACGGAACCCGGATCAATGCCGGGCAGATCGGCATTCAGGATGTAGTGGTCGCCCTCTCGGTAGAGGTCAATGGGCATCAACCGCAGCCGCTGCCGCGGATCCAGCAGGGCTCCTGCCATCCGGTCGAGCTCGCGGAATGGATCAAACTTCATGGCCATCTGTCATCAACTCCTAACGCCCACCTGCACGGCAGGCGAATCGATATTCGGAACTTCTGAAGGGTCGATAACTTGAGTCACATCGGCTCAAGAATGAATTCAGATTAGCACTCGGCATGTACGAGTGCCAGAACCCATAGCGGTTTCACCGCCCAGAACAGCAAGATTTTTTTCGCGCGCCGTTCAGTCAACCGGCCACTCGTGCACCGGGGCATTGGTGTGCATGTTTTCCCAGTATCTGCGGGTCATTTCCGCCAGGGCCGGCCTGCGTTCCATCCCCTCGCCCTCAAGCCGCCGCAGATAGGCGATCTGCCAGGAGGCCCCGTTTTGTTCCGTGCGGGCCCTTTCCCGGACCACATCCAGATACCGCCCAATCAGATGGTCGTCCACGCCCAGCTCACGGAGCCCTTCGGCAGCCTGCGGAATCAGGTGGCGGATGATCAGCTCGGCGACAGGGGTTTCACCGATGCCCGGCCAGTACACGGTGGCTTCCAGCCCTGAACGGGCGCAGGCAAGGAAGTTGTCCGCGGCGCTCTTGAATGCCAGCCGGCTCCACAGGGGACGATCGGCGGTGCGCAAATGATGCACCAGTCCGTAAAAGAAAGCGGCGTTGGCAACAACGTCCAGCACTGTGGGGCCGGCCGGAAGGATCCGGTTCTCCAGACGCAGGTTGGGGGTGTGATCCCCGGGATCATAGATCGGGCGGTTCCACCGGTACACCGTCCCGTTGTGCAGGCGCAGTTCCGGGAGCAGGGGAGCCCCGGCTGCCGTGGATCCTCCGCTGCTGCGTGAGAGTTCCGGCAGGAGGGCGGGGAAGTAGCGGACGTTTTCCTCGAACAAATCGAAGATTGATGTAATCCACCGTTCGCCGAACCAGACCCGTGGCCGCACACCCTGGTTCCTCATCTCGGGCGGACGGGTGTCAATGGCCTGCTTGAAGAGCTCAATGCGGGTTTCATGCCACAGGACGTGTTCCAGGAAGACGGGGGAGTTGGCGGCCAGGGCAACCTGTGGCGCGGCAATGATCTGGGCCGCATTCCAGGCCGGGGCAAAGTCCTCCGGGCTCACCTCAAGGTGAAGCTGCACCGAGGTGCAGGCTGCCTCCGGGGCGATGTTCTTGGCGTAAAAGGACAAGGGTTCAGCGCCCCGCAAATCCACGTGCACGTCTTCGCCGCGTGCCTGGAGGACGGAAGTGTTCAACGCGGCGTAGCGCTTGCCCGCGCTCAACCATTCCTTGTCCTCAAGCACGGCGGGCTGAAGTGTCGGCAGGATTCCCACCATGAGGATCTCGGTTTTCACGTCGGCAGCGCGTGTGTCGGCACGGTTCAGCTGGTATCGGAGGGAGTCTTCGAGGTCCCTCAGGCCCGAGCCCTTGATGGAAAGGGCCGGATGGTTCATCTCAATGTTGAAGGCGCCGATTTCGGTTTGGAAAGCCGGATCCGCGATCTCCTCGAGGACGGCCGCGTTCCTGAGCGCGGGAGCGAAATCCTGATTCGTCAGGTTCAGCTCAAGTTCAAGGCCGATGCTGCACGTATCGGCAAACGTGGCGGTGGAAAGATAACCGGCAAACCGGTCAAGGTTCTCCAGCAGCCGCTGACGGTAACGCGTTCGCTGCTCGCGGCTGTACGTTTTGCTGTTCACTTCGGCGCCCATCGTCTGAAGATAACCATGGGCGCCGAAGGATGTATAGCGTGCGGGGTGGTGAAACCCGAAAAAGACGGGCGCGGTACGAAAAAAGACGCCCGCCGTGACCGGAAGGCCCGGTGCGCAGCCCCGGCCGGGAGGCGGGAGGTCCAACCGGCCGGGAACCGGCGGATCTAGGACCGCAGCAGGCCCTGGAGGACGTTGCTGGCCCGCTGCATTTCACCGTGCTGGGCACCCATGACGATCACGGCGCCGGAGAAAAGCGGGATTGACCACTGCAGCAGCTTCAGCTGGCGCTGCGCTGATTGCAGTTCCTTGGAAGCGGCCGGGTACGGTTCCGTCGCTCCCACGGCACCCTCCTCGGAGTACTTTTCCACTTTGCGCCCGACGATGCCGGCATAAAGGGTCACCAGTGCGCCAACCACGGTAACGCAGGTTTTGTAGATGGTTGCCGACCCCACCCCTTCCTGCTTCGCCACTCGGCCTTTGTTGTCTCCGATGAGCGCCAGTCCGGCGACGAAATGCGAGATGATCGCGGCTGATTGAACCGGGGCCCATTTCTTCCATCCCAGGCTGGAGAGCCGGGTGCGCTCCGCCGGGTCTTTGGCCTCGGCCGCCGCGCCGTTGAGCCCGATGGCCCCCATCAGTGAACCTCCGAACCACGCGGCCGCGGTGAGGTCGTGCACGGACCGGGCAAACAAATTTCCTGCCACTGGAATCTCCTCTTGCTTTGGATCGGATACAGCTTGGATCGGATCGAACTGCGGATTGGATTGAGCAAAAACCGACGCCCGGGGGCGGCGGTCTGGCCGCCAGCCAATCACGTGCTCCCGGGGCTCCACAAGGGTGCCGGGCGGGTCCGGCCGGGCCGTTGCCGGCTGGGTGGATCAAGGGTTACAAAAAAATCCTAAGTGTGCTTACTTCAGCTTTACTAACAGGTACTAAGTGTGCTTATTATCAAGTATGTTCGTCTAGCTGATCTTCATCGGCAAGGATTCTGATTCTCCATCCGCAACGATTCATGAGAGAGAGTGACGATGACGGAAAACGAGTGGCCCAGAGACGGAAGTCATGCCGCAACCCCGGCCCAGGAAAATTCATCCGATGCCAAGTCCGCCAAAGCGGGTGCAGCTAAGGAACAGGCTGCCGGTCTCGCACAGGACGCCGCAGGAAGCGCCCAGCACGTGGCGGAAACCGCTAAGACCGAGGCCGCCGGGGTTGCCTCAGAAGTGACGGCCAACGCCAGGGACCTCTTTGACCAGGCGCGGAGCGACCTCACCAATCAGGCTGGTGTCCAGCAGCAGAAGGTTGCTGAGGGTCTTCGCTCCGTAGCGGGCGAGCTGCATTCCATGGCTGATAATTCCGATCAGCCCGGTGTCGCCTCGGACTTGGTCCGGCAGGCAGCCGAACGTTCATCCTCCGTTGCCTCCTGGCTCGACAACCGGAATCCCGGCTCCCTGGTCGACGAAGTCAAGTCCTTTGCCCGGCAGCGGCCTGTCGCGTTCCTTGCCATTGCTGCAGGTGCCGGATTCCTGGCCGGGAGGCTCAACAAGGGGCTCAGCGCCGGCTTGCCCGAAAGCCAGTCCACGCCCGGTCCCCGGAACACAGCGGGCAGCGGAACAATGACAACGCCGGAAACGATTTATCCGCCCGAGCCTCCGGTCCAGCCCACGTATGCCGGGACCGGAACCGTCAATACGGGGGGAGTGGCAGATGATCCGTTCGCCACGGAGCCCACCCACCCTGCAGGACGCCCGCCGGTATCGGATGACCAGCTGCCGGCATCGGGGACGCGCGCCAGTGATCCTTTTAGCGGTGGTCGGCACTGATGAGCACAGAAATCCCTGAACCGCCCCCCACAAAGGCTGAGAGCACATCCCTGGGAGATCTGCTCGGGCAGGTGACGCAGGATATGTCCACTTTGATGCGTCAGGAAGTGGAACTGGCGAAGGTTGAGCTGAAACAGTCAGCCACCCGTGCAAGTAAAGGAGCCGGCATGTTCGCCGGCGCCGCAGTGGGCGGATACTTTGTCCTCCTGTTTCTCTCCATCGCGCTCTGGCAGGCTCTCGGGAACCTGATCGGCTTGGGCTGGTCGGGGCTCGTCGTGGCCGTCATCTGGGCAATTATTGCCGCCGTGCTCGCGATGCGCGGACGTACTGAAATGCGGAAGATCAAGGGAATGCCCCAGACATCCGAGACCCTGCAGGAAATCCCCGGAACCCTTAAACCGAATGAGGACCCACGATGAGCGAAAATCCCGATGCGATACGGGCAGACATTGAAGAAACCCGCCGCCGGCTTGGAAGCAATGTGGACGCGGTGGCTGACAAGGTCACCCCATCCCACATTGTTCAGCGGCAGACCGACAAGATGAAGGACGCTGTCTCCGGCGTCAAGGACAGAGTGATGGGAGCTGCAGATTCCATGACGGACAAGGTTCAGTCCGGCACCGGTTCAGCGTCCGACGGCGTTTCGCGCGCCGGTTCGGCAGTGGGCGAGGCGCCGCAGAAGCTTACCGCGAAGGCGCAGGGCAACCCGATTGCCGCCGGGCTCATTGCCTTTGGCGCCGGGCTTTTGGCGGCTTCACTGATTCCCGCCAGCGAGAAGGAACGCGTGGCGGCGGACAACATCAAGACAGCGGCGGAGCCCCTGACGACCCAGGTCACCGACACGGCGAAGGAAATGGCGCAGGGCCTCAAGGAGCCAGCACAGGAAGCCATGGAGAACGTCAAGGCGACGGCTACTGAGGCTGCCCAGAACGTCAAGCAGGAGGGCCAGGGTGCTGCAGGCGATGTGAAGAGCAAAGCCACCGACGCCCAGGACAACGTCCGCAACGCCTGAGGGCAGCCCAGACCGGCCCGCCGGCCTTGGTATCGGTTGACGAAAGCGGTCCTGCTTGTGCAGGGCCGCTTTCTCCGCGCTGTCCTGAGAACGGTCAGGCGGTTCGGCGACGGTGATTCAGCGACGGCGATTCAACGACGGCGATTCAGCGACGGCGATTCAACGACGGACGGGTGGACGGACGGTAACGCCGTCGTTCGGGTAATGCACTCCCATTTGGGTGCGGGCGTCATCAAAAAGCCGCATGGTTTGCAGGGAATGGTCCCAGCTCATGGTGGGGGACTCGGGGAGCCCTGATTGGATGCAGCGGGTGGTTTCGCGCAGCTCATACGTATAGCCGTTGCCCACCTGCGGAAACCGCTCCACCCGCTGGTCGCCATGGAAGGGGGCAACGGTGAGCTCCACCGGATTGTGAAGCGGCGCCCCGGTCCGCAGCCATCCCTTCGCTCCGGAAATGGTGGCTGTGCGGGTGCCGAGGGAGACAAGCGATGACATCAGCTGCGCCGAGGCACCGGAGGGATAGGTTAGAAGCAGGGCATTCTGCCGGTCGACACCCGTCCCGGTGATGGCGCCGACAGCCGACACACTTTCCGGGAATCCGAGGGCTCCCACGGCCAGCGTCAGCGGGTACACCGTAAGGTCCAGCAGCGCTCCGGCACCTGTCTCAGGATCTGTCTCTGGATCCGAAGCCCGGCCTTCAGGCCCGGGACCGGATGGGAACCCCAGGTCCGCCTGCACCCATTGAACGTCGCCCAGTTCACCGCTGGCGAGGATTTCCCAGACCCGATTAACACAGGGCAGGAACCGTGTCCATACCCCCTCCATCAGGAAGAGCCCCCGGGTGGACGCAATTCCTATGAGGTCCTCCGCTTCCCGGGCGTTGGTGGTGAGCGACTTTTCACAGAGCACGTTTTTACCGGCCAGCAGAGCCGCCCTGGATATTTCATAGTGCTGCGGCTGGGGAGCCGCGACGTAGACAACGTCCACTTCGGGATCCTCAACCAATTGCGCATATCCGGTGGCCCGGGGGTTGTCGAAGCAGGCGCGCGCGACTCCAAACCGGTCGGCAAACTCGACGGCAGAGGATTCATGGCGGGAGCTCACGCACTGCAGGACCGCATCCTCCAGCCGCGCGATGTCCTCGGTGACTTTGGCTGCAATGTTGCCCGTTGAGACCACGCCCCAGCGGAGTGTTCGTCCGGTTTTCCGAACCGGGCTGGGTGCCCCCGGGACTGCACACGGCGGGACGGGAATGTGCGGGGCGTTCATGGTCCTCTTCTCTGAGAAACACGCACAGTTGGGTTGCTACAGCTAAACCCCGGCCCGCGGCAGCCGTCAACATTCGAACCCAACCCCGGGCCCGCACACCCGCTATTGGCTGCTGGCCTCCGGCTCAACTTCCAGCGCATCACGGTGAGCGGCGGCGGTCACGAGGTAATTGGCGGCATTGGCCTGCACTCCGGCAAATTCCTCGTCGGTGAGCTGGCGCCGGACCTTAGCGGGAACGCCGGCCACCAGGGACCGGGGCGGAATAACGGTCCCTTCCAGCACCACGGCGCCGGCCGCGACCAGGGAGCCGGTACCCACGACTGCACCGTTCATGACCGTGGCGCTCATTCCGATGAGGCAGTCGTCTTCGATGGTGCAGCCATGGACCACCGCATTGTGGCCGATGCTGACACGCTCACCCACAGTGGTCGGGAACCCGGGATCAGCATGGAGCACCACGTTGTCCTGCAGGTTGCTGCCGGCACCAACGCGGATAGAATTGGAGTCCCCGCGGACACAGACGCCGTAGAAGGCACTGGATCCCGGCGCCATCAAAACATCACCGATAAGTGACGCTGTGGGAGCGAGGAAAACTGAAGAGTCGATGTCCGGGGTCCGGCCCCGGAGCGAAATAACGTAAGCCATGGGGCCAGCCTAGCCGGACACCCCGCACACGGCGGTGAGGCCTTCGCCGGTTGCGCCGCACGGCAACCGCGCACCCCGGAGAAGGGTGCTCACCTCAGTTGAAAACGATGGTCCGCTTTCCGTCCAGCAGGACGCGGTGCTCGGCGTGCCACTGCACGGCCTTCGAGAGCGTCCGGCCTTCGACGTCGCTGCCGAGCGCTACCAGCTGTGACGCTGAGCGGGCGTGGTCCACCCGGATGACTTCCTGCTCAATGATGGGTCCCTCGTCCAGATCCGACGTCACGTAGTGCGCAGTGGCGCCGATGAGCTTCACGCCGCGGGCATGTGCCTGATGGTATGGCTTGGCGCCCTTGAACGAGGGCAGGAAGGAATGATGGATGTTGATGGCGCGGCCGGAGAGATCCCGGCACAGCTGGTTGCTGAGGATCTGCATGTAGCGGGCCAGCACCACCAGCTCAATATCCAGATCCTGCATCAGTCCGCGCAGCTGGGCTTCAGCGGCCTCCTTGCCGCCGGGCAGAACGGGGATGTGGTGGAACGGGACGCCGTAGAAGGCGGCAAGCCCGGCGAGGTCCTGGTGGTTTGAAACGATGGCCGGGATCTCGATGGGCAGTGTCCCGGCGCGCTGCCGGAAAAGGAGGTCGTTCAGGCAGTGTCCGGACTTCGAAGCCATGATCAGCGTTCGCACCGGCGCTCCGGCGGCGTGCAGCTGCCACTCCATGCCAAACGCCTGCGCTACCGGAGCCAGGGTTTCCCGCACCTCGGCGTGGGAACCGGGAGCCGTGAAATCGACCCGCATGAAGAACGTTCCCGTTTCCGGGCTGCCGTACTGCTGGGATTCGGTGATGTTTCCCCGCGCCGCAACAAGGCCGCCGGATACGGCATGCACTATTCCTGCCTGGTCCGGGCAGGACAGGGTCAGGGTGTAGGCGGGAGCTTTGGAGGGTGCGGCTGAGGCTGCCGGGGAAGCGGGAATGTCGGTCACCCTTCAAGGTTACCCGTCCGTGCGGCACTCCCTTAGGCTAAGGAAATGGACGTAACTTTCATGCCGCTCTCCGATAAGGATGTCGAAGAGCTGGTCAAGTTCCTGACCACCAACAGCTTTCCGTACCACCGGATCACCGCTCCGTCGGAGGAACTGGTGCGTCAGCTCATTATGGACGGCAGGTTCGAAGCCGACGACGTCCGCACCTATTGGGTGTACGGGGACAACCACCGGCTGGGACTGGCCATAGTGGAACGGCTGCAGAGCCAGTGCCCCACCTTTGACCTGCGGTTGGTGGAGGAAGCCCGGGGACAGGGGGTAGGGGTCCCGGTTCTCCAGGCCTTGACCGGGCTGGTTTTCGACAGCCAGCCTCAGGCGCACCGGTTTGCGGGCAGGACCCGCGAGGACAATGTGGCGATGCGTAAAACGTTTCTCCGGTCCGGGTTCCTCAAGGAAGCCCATTACCGGGAGGACTGGCTGCTTGACGACGGCACCAGGATTGCGTCGGTTACGTACGCAGTGCTGCGCCGCGACTGGGAACAGGGGATTCGGACGGAGTTCTCCTGGGAGGACGTGGAGTAGCAGCCGGACCTAGCAGGTCCAATGCTGCCAGGGCTGCCGCCCGCCCCGCCCTTGTGGCGCCAAGCGTCGACGCCGACTCGCCGTAGCCCACCAGGAACAGCTGCGGCAGCTTCTCCACCTGCGGACCGTTCATGCGGATACCGCCTCCGGGCTCGCGCAGATGCAGGGGAGCCAGATGGTTCAGCGCCGCACGGAAGCCCGTGGCCCAGAGAATGACGTCGGCCCCGGCGGCGCTGCCGTCGGCAAAAACGGCCCCGTCCGCAGTGATCCGGGTAATCGGGCCGCGGGAGATAAGGACGCCGGCGTCGATCCCCGCCTCATACTGGGGCGTCAGCGGCAGCTTGGTGGCCGCCACAACGCTGAGCGGTGGAAGCCCGGCGCGGGTGCGCCCGCTGACCCGCTGCTCGACGTCCCTGCCCCATTCCGTGTCGAAGGGTGTCCGGGTGAACTCGGGCGGGCGGCGGGTGGACCACACTGTCTGCGCGCCGGCGTCGTTGAGCTGCAGCAGGAACTGGACTGCCGATGTTCCGCCGCCGACCACGAGCACGCGGCGGCCGGTGAAGTCCCCGGCGCTGCGAAAATCATGGGTGTGCAGCTGGAGCCCGCGGAAGGTTTCCTGGCCCGGATAGCTGGGCCAGTAGGGTTTGTCCCACGTTCCGGTCGCGTTGATAACGGCCCGCGCCCGCCAGGACCCGCGGTCCGTATCGATCCGCAGCAGGCCGCCGCCGTCGTCGTTTTCGGCGTCGTTCCCGCTGACCTTCAGCACCCGGACCGGACGCTGCACCTGCAATCCAAACTCAGCCTCGTAGCTTCCGTAGTAGCGGCTGACAACTGACGACGCCGGCTCCCGGGGATCAGGGGTGCCCAGGGCCAGATTTGGCAGGTCATGAATGCCGTGGGCGGACCCCAGGGTCAGCGAATCCCAGCGGTGCCGCCAAGCACCGCCGGGTCCTTCGTTGGCGTCCAGCACCACGAACCCGGTTCCGGCTGCGAGTCCGCGGCGCTGCAGGTAATACGCGGCGCTCAACCCTGCTTGGCCGGCGCCAATGACCGCAACGTCCACCGTTTGGTCCTGCGCCACTTGCCCGTCCTTTATCAAGATGCCCATCCTTCATCATGGTCTGCTGCCTGGTTCAACCCGCTCGCCCCCGCCGCCTATTCCATGAGTCCGGTTTCGACGCATTTGGGTGTCCGGCCGATGTGATCCGCTACGATAAAAATGTCGCAACTGGCGTTAGGTGGGCCACCACCAGGGAGCGGCCAAGCATCACAGACCACGGATCGCACGCCTGGGCCGGAGGTCAAGCCACCGTCTGTCTGCCATGCCCGGATGCTTTGTTGTTTCCAGAGCGCGGGAGTGCCGGCAGGTAGCCTGACCCATAGAACCCCTTTCCCAGGAGATCCTCGTGAGACTGTCCACCCAACCCGTGACCGACGCGAAGCTATCCGACGTCGACCCGGAAATTGCCGCCGTCCTGAATGATGAGCTGGCACGCCAGCGCAACACCCTGGAAATGATCGCTTCGGAGAATTTCGCCCCGAGGTCGGTCCTTGAGGTCCAGGGATCCGTCCTGACCAACAAATACGCCGAGGGTTATCCCGGCCGGCGCTATTACGGCGGCTGCGAACATGTTGATGTTGCCGAGAACCTGGCCATCGACCGGGTAAAGGCCCTGTTCGGAGCCGAGTTCGCGAACGTCCAGCCGCACTCGGGAGCCTCGGCCAACGCAGCTGCGCTCGCCGCCATGATCACCCCGGGCGAAAAGCTGATGGGCCTGAACCTGGCCCACGGCGGGCATCTGACCCACGGCATGAAGCTGAACTTCTCCGGCAAGCTCTACGAAGTTGCCGCCTACGGCGTGGACGAGCAGACGCACCGGGTGGACATGGACAAGGTCCGGGAGCAGGCGCTTGCGGAACGCCCGCAGGTTATTGTGGCCGGCTGGTCCGCTTACCCCCGCCACCTGGACTTCGACGCATTCCGTTCCATTGCCGATGAGGTTGGCGCGTACCTGTGGACCGATATGGCCCACTTCGCCGGTCTCGTGGCCGCCGGACTGCACCCCAACCCGGTTCCCGCCTCCGACGTCGTCACGTCCACGGTCCACAAGACTCTGGCCGGCCCCCGCTCAGGCATCATCCTGGCCAAGGAACAGTACGGCAGGAAGCTGAACTCCAGCGTTTTCCCGGGCCAGCAGGGCGGACCGCTGATGCACGTCATTGCCGCCAAGGCCGTGGCCTTCAAGATCGCCGGATCCGAAGAGTTCCGGGAACGGCAGGAACGGGTCCTGGAAGGCGCCCGGATCATTGCCGACCGGCTCACCGCACCCGATGTGGCGGAGCACGGCGTTTCCGTCCTGACCGGCGGAACCGATGTGCACCTGATCCTGGTGGACCTGCGCCACTCGGCCCTGGACGGCAAGCAGGCCGAGGATCTGCTGCACTCCGTGGGAATCACCGTGAACCGCAATTCGGTTCCGTTCGACCCCCGCCCGCCGATGGTCACCTCCGGGCTGCGCATCGGCACCCCCGCCCTGGCCACCCGCGGTTTCGGTGCCCCGGAGTTCACCGAGGTGGCCGAAATTATTGCGGCCGCCCTGAAACCATCCCCCGACGTCGACGCACTGCGGGCGCGGGTCACCGCGCTTGCTGAGAATTTCCCGCTGTACCCGGGACAGGAAGAGTGGTAACGAGCATGGAAAAGGGAAGCAACATGGAAGGCTCCATCACAACGGATAACACCGACACCCCGGAAAGCTCCGAGGAAAGCGGCGTGAATCTGGCCTGGGAGAAGAAGGAGAGGACCGACTTCGGTACTCCCGTGGCTGCGCAGATCCTGGACGGACGCAAGGCAGCAAAGGACATCAAGGATGAACTGGCGCAGCGCGTTGCCGTCCTGAAGGACGAACACGGCATCACCCCGGGGCTGGGAACCGTCCTGGTGGGCGACGACCCCGCCTCGCATTCCTACGTTGGCGGCAAGCACAAGGACTGCGCGCAGGTGGGCATCAACTCCATCCGCCGCGACCTGCCGGAAGACATCAGCCAGGAAGGCCTGGAACAGGTCATCGATGAGCTGAACGCGGATCCGGCCACCACCGGCTACATTGTCCAGCTTCCGCTGCCGGCGCACATCGACACCAACGCCATCCTCGAGCGGATCGCTCCGGAGAAGGACGCCGACGGCCTGCACCCGGTGAACCTTGGACGCCTGGTGCTGAACGTCAGCGAACCCATGACGGCGCCCCTGCCCTGCACTCCGCACGGAATCGTGCAGCTGCTGGTGCGCAACGGCATATCGCTCAACGGCAAAAAGGTGCTGGTGGTGGGCCGCGGCGTCACCGTGGGCCGGCCGCTGGGCCTGCTGCTGACCCGGCGCCCGATCAACGCGACCGTCACCCTGGCGCACACCGGGACCGTGGACCTCTACACGCACCTGCAGGAAGCCGATGTGGTGGTGGCTGCCGCCGGATTCCCCGAAATGATTCGGGCCGAGGACCTCAAGCCCGGCGCGATTGTCCTGGATGTGGGGGTCACCCGGGTCACCGATCCCGAGACCGGCAAGACCACCCTCACCGGCGATGTGGAGAAGGCAGCGGCCGACGTCGCATCCTGGATTTCGCCGAACCCCGGCGGAGTGGGTCCCATGACCCGGGCCATGCTGCTGTCCAACGTTGTGGAGGCAGCCGAGCGCGCAGCGGGCATCCTCGCCTAACTGTTCCTCAGGTCGGGGCTGGTGCACTAGGCTGTTCGAGTGCCGCAGATCACATCAGCCCCGACTGTCCCCAAGACCGCCTCCTCCACCGTCATTTCGGCCCGGAACCTCCGCAAGACCTACGGCGATTTCCACGCCGTTGACGGCATCAGCTTCGACGTCCCGGCAGGGGAGTCCTTTGGGCTCCTCGGCCCCAACGGCGCCGGCAAATCCACCACCATGAAAATGATCGGCGGCGTGTCATCGCGCACCTCCGGGGACCTCACCATCATGGGCCTGGACCCGGACCGGTACGGGCCCGAGGTGCGTGCCCACCTGGGGGTGGTGCCGCAGCAGGACAACCTGGATGAAGACCTGCGCGTGCGCGACAACCTCCTGGCCTACGGCCGGTACTTCGGCCTGCCCAAGAGCTATCTGGGACCGAAGGCTGATGAGCTGCTGGAATTCGCCCAGCTGACGGACAAGGCCAGGGCCCGGGTGGATTCGCTCTCCGGCGGTATGAAGCGGCGGCTGACCATCGCCCGGTCGCTCATTAACGACCCCAAGATCCTGCTGCTGGATGAACCCACTACGGGACTGGACCCGCAGGCGCGCCATATCCTCTGGGACCGGCTGTTCCGGCTCAAGGAAGCCGGCGTCACGCTGATCCTGACCACCCACTACATGGACGAAGCGGAGCAGCTGTGCGACCGACTGGTGGTGGTGGACAAGGGAAAGATCATGGCGGAAGGATCACCCGCTGCCCTGATCCGTGAGCATTCCACGAGGGAGGTACTGGAACTGCGCTTCGGTTCTGAGCGCAATACAACGGTGGCCGGCGAACTGGAAGGAATCGGGAGCCGGATCGAAACCCTCCCGGACCGCGTCCTGATCTATGCCGACGACGGCGAGGCCGCCCTGGAGGCGGTCAGCTCCCGCGGACTGCGTCCCATCACCTCGCTGGTGCGCCGCTCATCCCTCGAAGACGTGTTCCTTCGGCTGACCGGCAGGAGCCTCATTGACTGAGCGGCAGCTTTCAGGCAAGCCGGTGGGGGAAGCAGGTGCAGGCCAGCATGCTGTGCTGGGGCTGCGTTCTCCGCTGACACCGGAGCAAACAGCGTCCCGGGCGAGGCGCTTCGGCGCCTTCTACTACGCCGAAATGTGGATCCGGCGGATGCGCGGCTACGGGTGGACCGTGCTCATGACCGCGGTGGGGACCCCTCTGGTGTACCTCTTCGGCATGGGCGTGGGCCTGGCGTCGCTGGTGGACACCGGTGACGCGGCGTTCGACGCCGGCGACGGGACCACGGTCTCCTACCTCGTCTTCGTGGCACCTGCCCTGTTGGCCACCGCAGCCATCATGGTGGCCAGCGAAGAAAACACCTACACGGTCATGGGCGGCTTCAAATGGCACCGCACCTATTACGGTCCCAACGCGTCGCCGCTTTCCAGCAACCAGCTGGTGGACGGGCACCTGATCGGTTTCTCGGTCCGGCTGCTCATCACCACCGGCACGTACTTCCTGTTCCTGCTGCTCTTCGGCGCAGTGGAACAGCCCGCCACAGCGTGGCTGATGATTTTCACCGCGATTCTCGGCGGTGTGGCCTTCGGGCTGTCGCTCATGGCTTTCAGTGCGTCATTGGTGGAAGACAAGGGGCAGTTCGCGATGGTGCAGCGGTTCATCGTGATGCCGCTGTTCCTGTTCTCCGGCACCTTCTTTCCGCTGGAATCCCTGCCCGGGGCCATCCGCTGGATCGGCTGGATTTCTCCGCTGTGGCACTCCACCGAGCTTGGACGGATCCTCAGCTACGGCTACGCCGAGCCACCGGCACTCACCGCTGTCCATGTGGGCTATTTGCTGGTCCTCGGCTTTGTCGGCTGGGTGCTGGCACGCCGGAACTTCACCCGGAGGCTGGGAAAATGACCACGGACAACACGACGGCGCCGCCGCGCCTGGCGCCCGCCCAGCTGGACCCGGAGGGCCGTTTCCTGGGGTCCCTCTATGCCCGAAACATCCGCTCCGTCTTCGCCCGCGGGCTGAAGGCCACCTGGGGCAGCAACTGGTCCATCATGATCAGCGGGTTCGTGGAACCGGTGCTGTACCTGGTGGCCATGGGTATTGGCCTGGGTTCCCTGATTGGTACCGTTGCCGGCCCGGGCGGTGAGGAAATCGGGTACGCCAACTACATTGCCCCGGCACTGCTGGCCGTTTCAGCAATGAACGGAGCGGTGTACGACTCCACCATGAACGTCTTCTTCAAGCTCAACTACGCCAAGCTCTATGAAGGCATGCTGGCCACGTCCCTGGGGCCGCTCGACGTCGCCCTCGGGGAAATCCTTCTCGCCCTGCTGCGCGGTGCCATGTACGCAACGGGCTTTACGGCTGTCATGGCTGCCATGGGGCTGGTGACCTCTCCCTGGGCGCTGCTCATGATTCCCGCGGCCGTGGTGGTGGCCTTCGGGTTTGCCTCCTTCGGCATGGCCATCACCAGTTACATGAAGACCTTTCAGCAGCTGGACTGGGTGAACTTTGTCATGCTGCCCATGTTCCTGTTCTCCGCAACGTTCTATCCGCTGAGCGTGTACCCCCAGGGCCTCCAATGGGTGATCCAGGCCATGCCGCTCTGGCACGGAGTGGAAATGATGCGGCAGCTCAGCGTTGGCATGCTGACCTGGGCAACCGCCGGACACCTGCTGTACTTCGTGGTCATGATTGGTTTGGGCCTGGTGGTCACGACGGGTCGTCTTCGGTCCCTGTTTTTGAAGTAGCAGCCAGTTCCTGCCACGCCCTGCGGAAAACATGCTCGGCGGGTTCGCCAAACAGCACGAACTCCACGGACTTCACGGCACGGGCCGGATAGTCCAGTACCGTCCGCAGGGCCACCTCGGCCACGGTTGCCGGGTTCCAGCCGTAAACCCCGGCGCTGACGGCGGGGAAGGCCACCGTCTCGGCGCCGAGCTCTTCGGCAACATCCAGGGACCGGCGAAAACAGGATGCCAACAGCTCCGGGTCGGTTTCCCCGGCCCGGGCGTTGGGGCCAACGGTGTGGATGACCCACCGGGCCGGAAGGTCGAAGCCGGGAGTGGCCACCGCCTCCCCAACAGGCAGGCCGCCTGCCCAGTCTCCCGCGCGCAGTTCCCGGCATGCTGCGAGCAGCCGGGGTCCCGCTGCGCGGTGGATGGCTCCGTCCACGCCTCCGCCGCCCAGCAGCGAGGAATTGGCCGCGTTCACTATGGCGTCGGCGGTGCTGGCGGTGATGTCTCCGTTACTGATGCGAATCTGCATCCGGCCAGTCTTCCACCGGCCGCCGGTGCCGGCCAGTTAGCGGGCGAAGCGGCTGCACGCGGCTCCGGATCTTCCGAAACCGGAGGGCGGACCGGATCATGGGACACAAGCCAAACCCATGACGCCCGGCGATGCCCGGACGAAAAACCGGAGGAGTAATTATGGCTGACCAGTTTGCGGGAAAAACGGCCCTCGTGACGGGCGCCGGGTCGGGAATCGGCAAAGCCACGGCGATCGCGCTGGCCGCTGAAGGCGCCAACGTCGTCGTCAACGACCTGGACCTGGAAGCCGCGCAGGCGGTGGTCAACTCCATATCGGAGGCCGGGGGAACGGCAGTGCCGTCAGTCGGAGACGTGGGCAGCGCCGATGACGTCAAAGGCGCCGTGGGCACCGCCGTCAGCGAATTCGGCGGCCTGCACCTGGCCTTCAACAACGCCGGCATCAGCGGGCCTCTGGGCCTGGTGACGGAAATCGATCTGGAGGGCTACCGGCGGGTCATCGACGTGAACCTGAACTCGGTGTTCTACGGGATGTATTACCAAATCCCCGAAATGCAGAAGGCCGGCGGCGGGTCGATCGTCAACATGTCATCCATCCTTGGCCTGGTCGGGTCCGCTACCGCGGTTCCCTACGTGGCAGCCAAACACGGGGTGACCGGAATGACGCGCGCCGCCGCCCTGGGTTACGCCAACCAGGGCATCCGCATCAACTCGGTGCATCCGGGCTACATCGACACCCCGCTGCTCGAGGCCCTCCCGGAGGAGGCCTATGCATCACTGGTGGGAATGCATCCCGCGGGACGGCTCGGCACCGCGGATGAGGTGGCGCAGGTTGTCCTGTTCCTGCTCTCCGACCGGGCTGCCTTCGTGACCGGGGCACAGTACGCCGTGGACGGGGCCTACACCACGCAGTAAGCTGCGGCTGCAGTGAACTCCGCCGCCCCTGAGCCCCCCATCCACTGAAGGAGAACGCTGATGATCGGATCCTGGCATGCCACGGTCTTTGACTGCCCCAACCCGGATTCGCTGGCGTCCTTTTACGAGGACCTGCTGGGCATGATCCGGCTGGAGCACGACGACGACGGGTCCTGGATCACCATCGGCGACGCCCCGGACCGGCCCGCGCTCGCCTTCCAAAAGGTTTCCGGCTACACGCCGCCGCAATGGCCCGGCCAGGAGATACCGCAGCAGCTGCACTTGGACGTGAAGGTGGCCGACCTTGACCTGGCCGAGGCTCAGGTGCTTGCCCGCGGCGCCACCAGCATGGACAGCGGCACCGAAACCTTCAGGGTTTTCCTGGACCCCGCCGGTCACCCGTTCTGCCTCGTGGCGTGGTGAACGCAACGCCTCGATTTCGCCCCGGGTGGACGGTTTAGCGGACGGGGCTGAGAGTTTGAGACAATGAAGCCATGCAGTCGCTCCCGAACGGCAAGATGCCGCAGTCCTCGTCCAAAGCCCGCCGTGGAGTAAGCCAAAAAATGGCAACCTTCGGCATGACCCTCATGCTGCTCGTGTTCCTGGTGGCCGTGGTGTTTGCGGCAAATGAGAACGACGTCGTCGGATGGCTGGTTGTCATCATCTCCCTGGGGTGGCTGTGCCTGTTCACCTTTGTGGTGTTCAGCGTGCGCGGTGCCGCCCGCAAGGCCGGAGCAAAACTGGCTGAAGCACAGGACACTTTGACCCGTGCCGCGGGAGGAAACCCCCCGGTGCAGGTGATTGACGAGTCCACCACTATCCGGGACCAGAAACTGGACCACAGCTTCAAAATCATCCAGGTGCAGTCCCGGGTCATCCGGGAGAACCTCGGCAAGGATGAGGACCAGGTCAGCCGGGCGCTGGAAACGATCGAAATCACCTCGCACAACGCGCGCTCCATGATCAAGAAGGACGACAGCGGCCCGGTCGAGGGCACCCTGGTGGACTAAGAGGTCCGACCGCTTTCCCCACAACCGCCTGCCCGGCCGGGCTGCGGCCCGCGGTCAAAGATGAACCGCATGCTACTGAGGAGTATGGTTATTCGCGTGAGTTTGGCATCAGCAGAAGAATCCGCCCGTCCCGCAAAAGCACTGCGCATTGCAACGGTGAATGTGAACGGTATCCGCGCCGCCTACAAGCGCGGCATGGCCGACTGGCTGGCTGAGCGGGATGTGGACATCCTCTGCCTGCAGGAGGTCCGCGCCCCCGACGCACTGGTCCGGGAACTTCTTGGTGACGACTGGCACATCCTGCATGCCGAAGCCGAAGCAAAGGGCCGGGCCGGTGTGGCGATTGCCTCACGGACAGCCCCGGCAGCAACCCGCGAACACATTGGTGATGAGTACTTTGCCCTGTCCGGACGCTGGGTGGAGGCCGACTTCAAGGTTCCGGTTGACGGTGCCGAGAAGCTGCTGACCGTGGTCAGCGCCTACGTTCATTCCGGTGAGGTTGACACCCCCAAGCAGGTGGACAAGTACCGCTTCCTGGACGTCATGACCGAACGCCTGCCGGCGCTGAAGCAGCAGAGCGACTTCGTGCTGGTGGTGGGGGACCTGAACGTTGGACACACACCCCTGGACATCAAAAACTGGAAGGGCAACGTCAAGCGTGCAGGTTTCCTTCCGGAGGAACGTGCCTACTTCGACCGGTTCTTCGGCGAGGAGATCGGCTACACCGACGTGGCCCGCAAGCTGGCCGGTGACGTTCCCGGCCCGTACACCTGGTGGTCCTGGCGCGGACAGGCCTTTGATAACGACAGCGGCTGGCGCATTGACTACCAGCTGGCCACCCCCGGACTGGCAGAACGTGCCGTGTCCGCCGTCGTTGACCGGGCCGCCACCTACGACAGCCGTTTCTCGGACCACGCCCCCGTAGTGGTCGACTACCAGTTCTGAGGATAAACACATGAGCACATCCACAGCCTCCGGGCGCCAGCGCATCCTTTCGGGAATGCAGCCCTCCGCAGATTCCCTGCACCTGGGCAACTACCTCGGCGCGCTGGTGAACTGGGTCCGGCTCCAGGAGGAGTACGACGCATACTTCTTCATCCCGGACCTGCACGCCATCACTGTGCCCCAGGACCCCGCAGACCTGCGCCAGCGCACCCGCGTTACCGCCGCGCAGTACATCGCCGGCGGTGTGGACGTGGACAAGGCCACGCTCTTCGTGCAGTCACAGGTCCCCGAGCATGCCCAGCTCGCCTGGGTCCTGAACTGCATGACGGGATTCGGTGAAGCATCCCGGATGACCCAGTTCAAGGACAAGCAGCAGCGATTCGGGGCCGACTCGGCGTCCGTTGGCCTGTTCACCTACCCGATCCTCCAAGTTGCCGACATCCTGCTGTACAACCCCCACGGCGTCCCCGTGGGCGAGGACCAGCGCCAGCACGTGGAACTCAGCCGGGACCTCGCCAAGCGGTTCAATTCCCGCTACGGCGATACCTTCACGGTTCCCGAGGTGTTTGTGCAGAAGGAAGCCGCAAAGATCTACGACCTGCAGAACCCGACGGCGAAGATGTCCAAGTCCGCGGCATCTCCCGCCGGGCTGATCAACCTGCTGGACCCGGACAAGGTGATCGCCAAGCGCATCAAGTCCGCGGTCACCGACGACGGTGCCGAGATCCGGTTTGACCGCGGCTCAAAGCCCGGCGTTTCCAACCTGCTGTCCATTTTCTCCCTGGTTTCCGGACGGAGCATTGACACCCTGGTGAAGGAATACGAAGGGAAAATGTACGGCCATCTTAAGGTTGATCTGGCCGAGGCAGTCACCGAGCACGTCCGTCCAATCCGGGAGCGCGCACTGTACCTGCTCGAGGACCCGGCGGAGCTTGACCGTCTTCTTGCCGTGGGTGCCTCCAAGGCCCGCGAAAGCGCATCGGCTACACTTGCCGATGTGTACAGCAAAGTGGGCTTCCTACCCATGGGTTCCACCACGGTCTGACCGATGAGTTCCTGGAATCCGATGATCCTTGCAGATGCCGCCGCGGGCGTCGACGGCGGCACCAGTGCGCCCGATTGCACCTGTGTGGGGATTGTTATCGGGGTGCCCGAGCCGATGGCCACGGAACTGCGCCGCGCCAGGGCCTCCTTTGGCGATCCCATGGCAGCCGTTATTCCGGCGCACATCACGCTCGTGACCACCACGGAGACTGATGACTGGGAGGCCACGGCCAAGCATGTGCGCCGGGTGGCGGCCAGCCACGCACCCTTTGATGTCTCGCTGCGCGGCACCGCGACGTTCCGTCCCGTATCGCCGGTGGTGTACCTGCAGCTCGACGAAGGCTATGACGAGTGCACGGCCCTGCACAAGGAAATGCAGAGCGGTCCGCTGGCCCGGGACCTGCCGTTTCCCTACCATCCGCATGTCACGGTGGCCCACGACGTCAGCGAAGCGGGCATGGACAATGCCATGCACACCCTGCGCCATTACGAGGCCCGCTTCACCGTGAACACCATTGGCCTGTTTGAACATGACGCCACCGGGCTGTGGAAGCCCCGTGAGGAAGTCGTCCTTCGGGGGTAACCGGAAACGGCGGATTAGTCCTGCCCGGGAGCCCCGTTGTCCGAGGGTGACAGATAAACGGCTGCCCAGGCGGCGATGATGTCCGCGGCCCGGCTGGTCTGGGCCCGGTCCACCATTAGGTGGTCACTGCCCTCGAGCGATATGAAGTTCCTCGGGTGCCTTGCCACGGAGAAAATCTCGCTGGCGTTATCAATGCCCACGGTGTTGTCGGTGGGGGAGTGCATCACCAGCAGGGGCAGGTGCAGGCCGGCGATGCACCCGGACAAGTCATGCGCGGACAAATCATCCAGAAGCTCTTCCCGGATCTGCAGGCTTCCCCCGCCCAGATCCACCTGAGCAGACCCCCGTTGCCGGATGGTGTCCATTTCCTCCTCGAACAGGTGGAGTACATGGGACGGGCGGAACGGGGCGGCAATTGTCACCACGGCGTCCAGCTCCGGAATTTTCGGCGCCGCTGCCAGGACGGCGGCGCCGCCGAGGGAATGCCCGATCAGCAGGGACGGGGCGCGTCCCTGTCCGCGCAGGAAACTCACGGCACTGGAAATATCCGCCACCTTGGTGCTGAACGTACCGTCTTCCCACGCGCCGCTGGATCCGCCAAGGCCGGCCGCGTCATAGCGCAGGACGCCGATGCCGTGCCCGGCCAGGGCCTTGGAGATCCGTGAGGCGGCAGCACTGTTCTTGCCCAGCGTGAAGCCGTGGCAAAACACCGCCCAGCCCCGGACTTCGCCGTCGGGCACGTCGATGGTGCCGGCGAGCGTCGTGTTGTTGACGCCGGGAAAGGAAACGGATTCAAACGTGGGCATGGACATACCTTAGGGACGGGGGCGCCGCCCGCAAGAGGGGCGGCACAGGAGTGGTGGCACGGGAAAGGCGGCGTCCGCAGCCCTGGTGGACTGCGGACGCCGCCTTTTGGGCCCTGTGAGGCCGGGCGGTGCTAGATCGAGCGGCTCAGGATGGCCTGCTTGACCTCGGCAATGGCCTTGGTCACCTGGATGCCGCGCGGGCATGCTTCCGAGCAGTTGAAGGTGGTGCGGCAGCGCCACACGCCTTCCTTGTCGTTCAGGATTTCCAACCGCATGTCTCCGGCGTCGTCACGCGAGTCGAAGATGAAGCGGTGCGCATTCACAATGGCAGCCGGACCGAAGTACTGTCCGTCGGTCCAGAACACCGGGCAGGAGGACGTGCACGCGGCGCAGAGGATGCACTTGGTGGTGTCGTCGAAGCGCTCACGGTCCTCGGGGGACTGCAGGCGCTCCTTCGTGGGCTCGTGGCCCTTGCTGACCAGGAACGGCATAACCTCGCGGAAGGACTGGAAGAACGGCTCCATGTCCACAATGAGGTCTTTCTCCACCGGCAGGCCCTTGATGGGTTCCACGAGGATGGGCTTGGACGTGTCCAAGTCCTTCAGCAGCGTCTTGCAGGCCAGGCGGTTGCGGCCGTTGATGCGCATGGCATCGGAACCGCAGACGCCGTGGGCGCAGGAGCGGCGGAAGGAGACGGAACCGTCATGCTCCCACTTGACCTTGTGCAGTGCGTCCAGCACACGGTCCGTGCCGTACATGGTCAGCTTCCACTCGTCCCAGTATCCTTCGTCGGATACTTCGGGGTTATAACGGCGGACCTTGAGCGTGATTTCGAACGAGGGAATTTCCCCGCCCACAGATTCCGGCAGATCAATCTTGGAGGCCGGCTCCGCAATTTCCGTTGTCATTAGTACTTCCTCACCATCGGCTCGTAGCGCGTGAAGATGACCGGCTTGGTGTCCAGTCGAATGCCCGCGGTGTGCTCGGCGTTGGCGGCTTCGTCAACCTTGTACGCCATTGAATGCTTCATGAAATTCTCGTCGTCGCGCTCGGGGAAGTCCTCGCGGAAGTGCCCGCCGCGTGATTCTTCGCGGTGCAGCGCTGCCACGGTCATCACCTTGGCCAGTTCCAGCAGGAAGCCCAGTTCCACGGCTTCCAGCAGGTCCAGGTTGAAGCGCTTGCCCTTGTCCTGGACGCTGATCTTCTTGTACCGCTCCTCGAGCGATGCAATGTCGGTCAGCACCTGGTTGAGGGTGTCCGCGCTGCGGAACACCTGCATGTTGGCATCCATGGTGTTCTGCAGGTCCCGGCGGATCTCCGCAACCCGCTCGGTGCCCTCGGAATTGCGGACCAGGTCCAGCAACTCGATGGTGGCGGATTCCGGGTTCTCCGGCAGATCCACGAAGTCAGCGGTCAGCGCGTACTCGGCGGCATAGATGCCGGCGCGCTTGCCGAAGACATTGATGTCCAGCAGCGAGTTGGTGCCCAGACGGTTGGAACCGTGCACGGAAACGCAGGCAACCTCACCGGCTGCGTACAGGCCGGGGATGACCGTGTCATTGTCCTGCAGGACTTCGGCCTTGATGTTGGTCGGGATGCCGCCCATGGCGTAGTGCGCGGTCGGGAAGACCGGCACCGGCTCCGTGTACGGCTCCACACCCAGGTAGGTGCGGGCGAACTCGGTGATGTCCGGGAGCTTGGCATCAATGTGCGCCGGTTCCAGGTGCGTGAGGTCCAGGAGGACGTAGTCCTTGTTCGGGCCGCAGCCGCGGCCTTCACGGACTTCGTTGGCCATGGAACGGGCCACGATGTCACGCGGCGCCAGGTCCTTGATGGTGGGGGCGTAACGCTCCATGAAGCGCTCACCCTCGGAGTTGCGCAGGATCGCGCCCTCTCCGCGGGCTGCTTCGGAAAGCAGGATGCCCAGACCGGCGAGGCCTGTCGGATGGAACTGGAAGAACTCCATGTCTTCCAGGGGGATGCCGCGGCGGAACGCGATGCCCATGCCGTCACCGGTCAGGGTGTGCGCGTTCGACGTGGTCTTGAAGACCTTGCCGGCGCCGCCGGAGGCGAACACCACTGACTTGGCCTGGAAGACGTGCAGCTCGCCGCTGGCGAGGTCGTAGGACACGACGCCGGCAACGCGCTTCTGGCCGAAGCTGTCGGTGACGGTCAGCAGGTCGAGCACGTAGTACTCGTTGTAGAACTCCACATTGTGCTTGACGCAGTTTTGGTACAGCGTCTGCAGGATCATGTGGCCGGTGCGGTCAGCTGCGTAGCATGCACGGCGGACCGGTGCCTTGCCGTGGTCGCGGGTGTGGCCGCCAAAGCGGCGCTGATCGATGCGGCCTTCGGGCGTGCGGTTGAACGGCAGGCCCATCTTTTCCAGGTCCAGCACGGCGTCGATGGCCTCTTTGGCCATGACCTCCGCTGCGTCCTGGTCCACCAGGTAGTCACCGCCCTTGACGGTGTCAAAGGTGTGCCATTCCCAGTTGTCTTCTTCGACGTTGGCCAGTGCTGCGCACATGCCGCCCTGAGCCGCACCAGTGTGCGAGCGGGTGGGGTACAGCTTGGTCAGTACCGCCGTACGTGCGCGCTGGCCGGATTCAATGGCGGCACGCATACCGGCGCCGCCGGCGCCGACAATTACGACGTCGTACTTATGGACCTGCATACCAGATGCTCTTTCTGTTGAAACTTGGAAAACGTTCGTGGTTGCCCGCGCCCCTTCAGGGGATCGGACGCTGCGGTTACGCCTTGCAGAAATCCGCGAGAAGCTCTGCGGGAGCTCCGGCGGGGCAGGGATCAAAGGTGAAGATCACCAGGGTGCCGAGCACGATAATCACGAGCGAAGCAATGTAGAGAATGCTCTTGAGCGTCATCCGGGTGGTGTTCTTGTCCGCGTAGTCATTGATGATGACGCGGACGCCGTTGGTGCCGTGCAGCATGGCAAGCCACAGCATGACCAGGTCCCAGACCTGCCACAGCGGGCTGGCCCACTTGCCGGCGACGAAACCGAAGTCCACGGCGTGGATGCCGTCGCCCACCATCAGGTTGACGAAGAGGTGGGTGAAAATCAGGACGATCAGGATGGCCCCGGAGATGCGCATGAACAGCCATGCCAGCATCTCGAAGTTGCCCTTGCCGCCCGGCGTGCGGGCGTACTTGGGGGCAATGCGGCCGGAGCGGGGAGCTTCGACGGAGACAGCGTCGTTTGTTGTGGTGCTCATAGCTTAGTGACCCCCGAAAACGATGGGAAGGTGGCGAATGGAGAAGCCGATCATGGTGATAACCCAAAGCCCGACAACGCTCCACAGCATCTGGCGCTGGTACTTGGGGCCCTTCTTCCAGAAATCGATCAGGATCACACGCACGCCGTTAAAGGCGTGGAACACGATGGCGGCGACGAGGCCGAGCTCGCCGAGGCCCATGATGGGGTTCTTGTATGCGCCGATCACGACGTTGTAGGCCTCCGGTGATACTCGCACCAGTGAGGTATCCAACACGTGGACCAAAAGGAAGAAGAAAATCACCACGCCGGTAATGCGGTGTGCAACCCAGGACCACTGGCCTTCGCGGCCGCGGTAAAGAGTGCCTGCTGGTAACTTCGACACTGAATTTCCTCCCTGCGGCGCAGCGGCGCTGGCGTGTCTTCCACGCAGTGATGACGCCGGTGCGACAGCAATATAAGCTCAAGCATAATCTAGGTGCCCCGCCTGGCGCTTTCAATTTAGGTGGCCCTATCATGTGACGCTCGTTACACCCCGCAGGGGATGGCTGGCCTGCCTCAGCCGGGTTCCCCGAACTGTCGGCTAATCTTGGCTCTGATGAGTACAGAACCGGTAGAACCCAATCCTTCCCCAGAGCTTTCCGCCGAGTCCTCCTCCGGGGACTTCGACCGTTTTTACGGTGTGATCCCGGCCGGCGGCGTGGGAACACGGCTCTGGCCGCTGTCCCGGGCGGCCGCTCCCAAGTTCCTGCATGACCTGACGGGCTCCGGCTCCACGCTCATCCGGGCCACGTATGACCGGCTGCGCCCGCTCAGCGGTGACCGCGTCATGGTGGTCACCGGAGCCCTTCACCGGCAGGCCGTGCGGAAGCAGCTCCCGGAAATCACCAGTGAAAACCTGGTCCTGGAACTCGAGCCGAAGGACTCCGCCGCGGCCATCGGCCTGGCGGCAGCCATCCTCTACAAGCGGGATCCGACCATCATCATGGGTTCCTTCGCCGCAGACCAGGTCATCGCGCCTGTCGATGTCTTCCAGGATGCGGTGCGTGAAGCCATCCACACGGCCGCCCAGGGATATATCGTCACCATCGGCATCCATCCCACGCACGCCGCCACGGGTTTCGGATACATCCGGGCCGGGGACAAACTGGATATCGCCGGTGCCCCCAGCGCGCACGCCGTCGTCGAATTTGTGGAGAAGCCCTCCGAAGGAGTGGCCCGCACCTACCTGGCGAACGGCCGCTACAGCTGGAACGCCGGAATGTTTGTCGCGCCGGTGGAGCTGATGCTCAAGCACCTGAAGGCGAATGAGCCGGAACTGCACACGGGCCTGATGGAAATCGCGGATGCCTGGGACACTCCGGCCCGCCGGGAAGTGGTGCGCCGGGTCTGGCCCACGCTGCCCAAGATCGCCATTGACTACGCGGTGGCTGAGCCGGCGGCCGCGGCCGGGGACGTTGCCATGATTCCCGGCATCTTCAACTGGGACGATGTTGGCGACTTTGCCGCCATTGGGCGCCTGAATCCCGCGGCGGAGAACAGCGACCTCACCGTCATGGGCGAAGGCGCCCGGGTCTATTCCGAAAACGCCTCCGGGATTGTGGTGTCGGATACCAAGCGTGTCATTGCGCTGATCGGCATCGAGGATGTCGTCATCGTGGACACCCTGGACGCACTGCTGGTGACCACCAAGGAGCATGCCCAGGAGGTCAAGAAGGCCGTGGAGCATTTGAAGGCCAGCGGCGACACTGACGTTCTTTAACCGCTGTTTCCCTTAACTGCGTCACACGGTTCCCGTAACAGCAGCCTCAGTGGCTAACCTTGAAGTTGTGCCTACTATCCCACTGAACAGCTCCCCGGTACCGTCGATGCGCGGAAGCGTCGCTCCGCTCCTGGGTGAGCTGATCGCGTTCCGGCGGGACCTTCACCGGCACCCGGAGCTGTCCACGAAGGAATTCCGCACCACCGACAGGATCGTCGAAACCCTCGGAGCCGCCGGGCTGCAGCCGGTCCGGCTGGAAGGCACCGGGGCCTACGTGGATATTGGCGAGGGGCCGCTGAGGATTGGCCTGCGCGCTGACATTGACGCCCTGCCTGTGCTGGAGGAAACGAACCTTCCCTACGCCTCCGAAAACACAGGTATTACCCATGCCTGCGGCCATGACATCCACACCACCGTCATGGTGGGGGTGGCTCAGGTCCTCGCCAAGCTGGACGCCGCAGGAAACCTCGGCGGCCGCGTCCGGATCATTTTCCAGCCCGCTGAGGAGGTCATGCCCGGCGGTGCGCTGGGGGTCATCCGGCAGGGCGTGCTGGAGGGGCTGCCCCGGATCGTGGCGCTGCACTGTGATCCGCGGATTGACGCCGGCAACGTGGGAACCCGGATCGGTGCCATTACCTCGGCGTCGGACACCATCCGGATCGAACTTTCCGGCAGGGGTGGACATACCTCCCGGCCGCACCTCACCGAGGACCTGGTCTTTGCCCTCGCGGAGATCGCCGTGAGCGTCCCGGCGGTGCTTTCCCGGCGGATCGACGTGCGCAGCGGCGTGTCGGTGGTTTGGGGGCAGATGCACGCGGGCTCGGCGCCCAACGCCATTCCCGGCCATGGATTCATGTCCGGCACCATGCGCTGCCTGGATGCCGAAGCCTGGTACGCGGCGGGCGAGCTGCTGGACGACGTCGTGCGCCAGACTGCCGCTCCCTTCGGCGTGGACGTCACCCTGGAGCACACCAGGGGAGTGCCGCCGGTCATCAACACTGACGCTGAAACCAGCCTGATCGAAGCCGCGGCCCGCGCCGAGCTGGGGGAGGACTCCATAGTATTGGCCCCGCAGTCCATGGGAGGCGAGGACTTCGCCTGGATGACGCAGGCTGTTCCCGGCGCCCTGATGCGGCTGGGCACGCGCACCCCCGGCGGCGAGACCTACGATCTGCACCGCGGCGACTACAACCCGGACGAACTGTCCATCAGCTGTGGTGTGAGCGTCATGGCGGCCGCTGCCCTGCGTGCCGTCCGGGGCCTGCGCCACTAGCTCAGCGCCTCTGTCACAGCACGTCATGACGAGACAATCTGCGTCATTTGCTTGCAAATAATAACAACATGTAAACAATGTCCCTTGTCAGGGGTTATGTGGCTCACAGTGACCGCCGTTACCCATAGGATAGGCATGCCGCGGTCCAACGACGGACGGAACGCTGCACCACGCGACGCCGGAACGCTCACCACTGAGCGCTCGACCGAAGCATCCACGCGTGGCACCCATTTCATTCCTGGAGGAACATTGAAGAACTTCCCGCGCAGCTTCAAGCGCAACGCAGGCGTTTCCGCCGCCATGCTCGGCGTCTCGGCGCTCCTGCTTTCGGGCTGCGGCGCCGCACCCGAGGAGAACGACGGCGGCTCCGAGGCTGCGGCAAACAGCGACTTCACCGGCTGCATCGTCTCCGACGCCGGTGGCTGGGATGACCGCTCGTTCAACCAGTCCACGTACGAGGGCCTCATGGCGGCCAAGGACAAGCTGGGCATCGAGACCCGTGAAGTCGAGTCCAAGGACGCATCCGACTACACCAACAACGTGAACAGCACCGTGGACGCGGGCTGCGACCTGACGGTAACCGTCGGCTTCCTGCTGTCCGACGCCACCAAGGATGCCGCCGAAGCGAACCCGGATACCAAGTTCGCCATCGTCGATGACAACGCCATCGAGCTCGAGAACGTCAAGCCGATCATCTATGACACGGCCCAGGCCGCGTTCCTGGCCGGATATGTCGCAGCGGGGTCCACTGAGACCGGCACCGTAGCGACCTACGGCGGCATGAACATCCCCACCGTGACGATCTTCATGGAGGGCTTTGCCGACGGCATCAAGTACTACAACGAGGAGAACGGCACCGACGTCAAGCTCCTCGGCAGCGATTCCTTCGTGGACAGCTTCGACAACCGTGCTGCCGGTAAGACGCTGACCCAGAACTTCATCAACGAAGGCGCGGACATCATCATGCCGGTCGCCGGACCGGTGGGCCTGGGCACCATGGAAGCCGTTGTGGAAGCCAATGACGGCGGCAAGGACGTCAAGGCAGTATGGGTTGACTCGGACGGCTACGAGACTGCCGGCATCGGCCAGGAGTACATCCTGACCTCCGTCATGAAGCTCATGGGCGAGGCCGTTGAGGAAGTTGTCACCGAAACCGCTGATGACAACTTCAGCTCCGAGCCGTACGTTGGCACCCTGGAGAACGGTGGAGTGGACCTGGCTCCGTTCCACGACCAGGAGGGCAGCGTCCCGGATGAGGTCAAGTCAGCCATCGACGACCTCAAGGCCAAGATCATCTCCGGTGAAATCACGGTCGACGCAAAGTCCAGCCCGCAGCAGTAGCAGGCCCGGACTGCCCGCAGGCAACCGCCATGTCCCGCAGCCTCGCTGCGGGACATGGCGGTTTGTCTGTGCGTAGCGGCTTTTCCTCCCACACGGCACTTTCGAACAGATTGGTTGGGGTTTTGTGAAACTCGAACTCAAGGGCATCACCAAGCGATTCGGTTCGCTGGTGGCCAACGACCACATCGACCTCGTGGTCGAGCCCGGACAGGTACACAGCCTGTTGGGTGAAAACGGCGCCGGAAAATCGACGCTCATGAACGTTCTCTACGGACTCTATGAACCCACCGAGGGGCAGATCCTCCTCGACGACAAGCCCGTAATCTTCAACGGCCCCTCCGACGCCATGGCGGCGGGTATTGGAATGGTGCACCAGCACTTCATGCTGGTGCCCGTGTTCACCGTCGCGGAGAACGTTGCCCTGGGCAATGAGTCCACCCGCCTGGCTGGGGCGCTGGACCTGCAGACCACCCGCGCCCGCATCCGCGCCATTTCCGAACAGTACGGCTTCGACGTGGATCCCGACGCTGTGGTCGGCGATCTGCCGGTGGGCGTCCAGCAGCGCGTGGAAATCATCAAGGCGCTGATCCGGGACGCCGAGGTCCTGATCCTCGACGAGCCAACAGCCGTCCTCACCCCGCGTGAGACCGATGAGCTGCTGGCGATCATGCGCCAGTTGACCAATGACGGCAAGGGCGTGGTTTTTATCTCGCACAAGCTGCGCGAGGTCAAAGCCGTTTCCGACGTGATCACCGTGATCCGCCGCGGCAAAGTGGTTGGTTCCGCCGAACCCTCCGCCAGCACCACGGAACTGGCCGCCATGATGGTGGGCCGTTCCGTCAGCCTGAGCCTGGGCAGGGAACCCGCCGCTCCCGGCGAGGAAACCTTCCAAGTGAAGAACCTGACCGTGGTGTCCGGCAGCGGGCAGCCCGTGGTCAACGGACTCAGCTTCGGAATAGCCAAGGGTGAAATACTGGCCGTCGCCGGAGTCCAGGGCAACGGCCAGACGGAGCTTACCGAAGCCATCATGGGGCTGCAGGAACACGTCACGGGTTCCATCAGGCTGGACGGCCGGGAACTGGTGGGCATGAAGACCAGCAGCATCATTGACGCAGGCGTCGGCTTCGTTCCCGAGGACCGCTCCGTGGATGGATTGGTCGGAACGTTCTCGGTTGCCGAGAACCTCGTTCTGAATCAGTACAACGAGCGGCCCTTTGCCCGGGGGCTGTCGATGCAGCCCGCCGTCGTGGCGGCGAACGCCGACACGAAAATTGCCGAGTTCGATGTCCGCACCCAGTCCGCGGCAGCCCTGGCCGGCACCCTCTCCGGAGGCAACCAGCAGAAGGTGGTCATGGCGCGGGAGCTGTCCCGTCCGCTCGCCCTGTTTATCGCCAGCCAGCCCACCCGCGGCGTCGACGTCGGATCCATCGAGTTCCTGCACCGCCGGATCATTGCCGAACGGGACGCCGGAACGCCGGTCATGATTGTGTCCACCGAACTGGACGAGGTCCTGGAACTCGGTGACCGCATCGCAGTGCTGTACAGCGGCCGCCTGATGGGCATTGTGCCCGGCGGAACCCCGCGGAATGTGCTGGGCCTGATGATGGCCGGCATGACCGCCGAAGAGGCGCTGGCCCATGAAGCCGCGCCCGAAGACACCCAAACCGAGGGAGGGGCCCTTTGAGCCCGGAAAAGTCCACCACAGGTGGGCAGACACCAGACCGCGCGACATCGGAAGCCGATGAGCTTCGCCTGGAAGCTGCCGCCGAAACCGCCGGCGGGCAGCTGCCTCCGCCCGCCGCGGCCGTCGGCACCACGGTAACGCCCACCCCGGACGCCTCACCCGGGGTGTTGGAACGCATCGTCACCGGAAACGGTCTGGTCTCCGTGCTGGCTGTCCTGATGGCCCTGGTGGTCGGTGGCGTACTGATCGCCCTGACCGACGAGGACACCACAACCGCCGCCGGTTACCTCTTCAACCGCCCGGGCGACTTCCTTGCCGCCGCCTGGGACGCAGCAGCCGGAGCGTACTACTCGCTCTTCCAGGGATCGATTGTCAATCTGGAAGCCGAGAGCTTCACCCGGGCCGTGTACCCCCTGACCCAGACTCTGACCACCGCCACTCCGCTGATCTGTGCCGGCCTCGGTGTCGCTCTGGCGTTCCGCGCCGGTCTGTTCAACATCGGCGCCCAGGGCCAGATCATCATTGGTGCGGCGCTGGCCGCATGGGTCGGCTTCACCTGGCAGCTGCCGATGGCCCTGCACCTGCTGCTGGTGATCGTTGCCGGCCTGCTCGGCGGAGCCATTTGGGGCGGTATCGCCGGGCTGTTGAAAGCCCGCACCGGTGCCCATGAGGTCATCGTGACCATCATGCTCAATTATGTTGCCATCCAGCTCGTGGCCTTCCTGCTCACCACCCCCGGCTTCCAGCGCGAGGGGTCAAACAATCCCATCAGCCCCCAGCTGAGCGACAGCGCCATGTTCCCCAAGCTTTTGGGGGAGAGCTTCCGCCTGCACTGGGGCTTCGTCCTGGCCATTGGAGCAACCGTTTTTGTCTGGTGGCTGCTGAACCGCTCCACCATCGGATTCGAGCTGCGTGCCGTCGGCGCCAACCCCGATGCGGCCCGCAACGCCGGCATCAGCACCACCAAGGGTTACGTGGTGGTCATGCTGATTGCAGGTGCCCTGTCCGGGCTGGCTGGTGTGTCCCAAGTGTCCGGCACCGAAAGGGTGCTGACCGCCGACGTCGCCGCAAGCTTCGGGTTCGACGCCATCACGGTCGCCCTGCTGGGCCGCTCGACGCCGTGGGGAACCTTCGCCGCCGGCCTGCTCTTCGGCGCCTTCCGCGCCGGAGGCGTGGCCATGCAGACCAACACCGGGACCAGCATTGACATTGTCCTGGTGGTCCAGTCCCTGATTGTCCTGTTCATCGCCGCGCCGCCGCTGGTCCGTTCCCTGTTCAGGATCCCGCCGCCCGGTGCCTTCCGCACCACCCGCAAGAGCGCCGAAGCCGCCGGAGGAGCAGCATGAGCACCGCAACCACCACAGCCCCCGCGCTGAACCCCGCGCCGGAGACTCTCGTGCGCAGCTGGAAGACACCGATCCTGCTGGGTATCCTGGCCCTTCTGGGGCTGGTTTTCTTCGCCATCCTCTCACCCGGCACGGAGGTCACGTTCCGCCTGACCGACCCGGCCGCGGCCATCACGCTGCCGGACCTTGTCTTCCCAGCCAGGGCGTTCGGCTGGGCCGGCGCCATCGTGCTGATCCTGGCTGCCGCCTGGGCCTTTGTCCTGGTCCGCTCGGGCCGCCGGCTGCCAATCTGGCTGCCGGTTATCTTCGGCGTCGTTTTTGTTGCCGGCTTCCTCGCCTGGGCCGTCGGCAGCGCCGGCACCCCGAACGTGGCCCTCTACGGCCTGCTGGCCGGCAGCATCACGCTGGCCGTTCCGCTGGTTTTCGGTTCACTGTCCGGCGTGTTGTGCGAGCGCTCCGGCGTGGTCAACATTGCCATCGAGGGCCAGCTGCTTTTCGGTGCCTTCGCCGCCGCTGTGGCCGGTTCCCTCTCGGGCAACGCCTTTATCGGCCTGCTCGCCGCCGCCGTCGCCGGTGTGCTCGTCTCGCTGGTGCTCGCGGTGTTCAGCATCAAGTACATCGTGAACCAGGTGATCGTAGGCGTGGTGCTGAACGTCCTGGTTTCCGGCCTCACTGGATTCCTGTTCTCCACGGTCCTCAGCAACAACGCCGAACGACTGAACACGGCGCCCCGGCTGCCCAACATCAGGATCCCCTTCCTCGCGGACATCCCGATCATTGGTCCGATCCTCTTTGACCAGTCCCTGATCGGCTACCTGATGTACTTCGCCGTGGCAGCGGTTTACTTTGGCCTGTTCCGCACCCGCTGGGGACTGCGTACCCGCGCCGTCGGCGAACACCCGAAGGCTGCGGATACCCTCGGCGTCAACGTCAACCGCACCCGTTTCACCAACGTGCTGCTGGCCGGCGCGGTGGCAGGCATCGGCGGTTCGTTCTTCACCCTGGTGTCAGTCTCCAGCTTCGGTCAGGACATGACCGGCGGCCAGGGGTACATTGCCCTGGCAGCCCTCATCCTGGGCCGCTGGAACCCCCTCGGCGCGGCGGCAGCAGCTCTGCTGTTCGGCTTCGCCACCAACCTGCAGTACGTCCTGGGCCTGCTGGGCACTCCGGTGCCGAGCCAGTTCCTGTCGATGCTGCCGTACGTCGTGACGATCTTCGCCGTTGCCGGTGTGGTGGGCAAGTCCCGCGCCCCGGCTGCCAGCGGCGTGCCGTATATCAAGGGATAAGCGCACATGACCACACAAACCCCGGCAGTGAACTGGGACGTGCTCCTGGAGCACGCCCGCGCCGCACTGTCGCACGCCTACGTTCCGTATTCGAAGTATCCGGTGGGGGCGGCCGCGCTGACCGATGACGGCCGGATCATTTCCGGCTGCAACGTCGAGAACGCCTCCTACGGGCTGACGCTGTGCGCCGAGTGCGCGCTGGTGAGCTCGCTGCACATGACCGGCGGCGGCCTCCTGGCAGCCTTCGTATGTGTGGATGGTGCCGGGGAAATCCTGATGCCGTGCGGGCGCTGCCGGCAGTTGCTGTACGAATTCCGGGCACCCGGAATGCAGCTGATGACCGTAAGCGGCATCCGGACCATGGACGAAGTCCTGCCCGATGCCTTTGGACCGCAGCACCTGGAAGGGCAGTAAACATGAGCAATGGACAAACACGGCGCAGTGAACAGTTCGACGCCGTGGACATCATCGGCATCAAGCGGGACCGGGGCACCCTGTCGCCGGAGCAGATCGACTGGACCATCGACGCGTACACCCGCGGAGCCATCGCCGAGGAGCAGATGGCCGCGCTGAACATGGCGATCCTGCTCAACGGCATGAGCCGGCAGGAAATCTCCCGCTGGACCACGGCCATGATCAACTCGGGAGTCCGCATGGACTTCTCCCCGCTGGGGAAACCCACCACCGACAAGCACTCCACCGGAGGTGTGGGGGACAAGATCACCCTGCCGCTGGCGCCGCTGGTCGCCGTGTTCGGTGTTGCCGTTCCGCAGCTTTCCGGCCGCGGTCTCGGCCACACCGGCGGCACCCTGGACAAGCTCGAGGCGATTCCGGGATGGCGGGCCAACCTGTCCAACGAGGAAATCATGGCCCAGCTGGCCGACGTCGGCGCCGTCATCTGCGCTGCCGGCACCGGCCTGGCCCCGGCGGATAAGAAGCTGTACACCCTGCGCGACGTCACCGGAACCGTGGAGGCCATTCCGCTGATTGCGTCCTCCATCATGAGCAAGAAAATCGCCGAAGGCACCGGCTCGCTGGTGCTGGACGTGAAGGTGGGCTCCGGCGCGTTCATGAAGGATGAAGCCAACGCCCGCGAGCTGGCCGAAACCATGGTGGCCCTGGGCCAGGACGCCGGCGTCAACACCGTCGCGCTGCTGACCAACATGTCCACGCCGTTGGGCCTGACCGCCGGCAACGCCATTGAGGTGGAGGAATCGGTGGAGGTCCTCGCCGGCGGCGGACCGGCCGACGTCGTGGAACTGACGGTCCGGCTGGCGGAGGAAATGCTGGCCGCGGCCGGAATCCGTGACGCAGACCCGGCGGCCGCCCTGCGGGACGGCCGGGCCATGGACGTCTGGCGGCGCATGATCTCGGCCCAGGGCGGAGACCCGGACGCTTCGCTGCCGCAGGCACGGGAATCCGAGACCATCTACGCCCCGGCAGACGGTGTGCTGGTGGAACTGGACGCCCTGTCCGTGGGAGTGGCCGCATGGCGGCTGGGAGCAGGACGCGCCCGCAAGGAAGACCAGGTGCAGGCCGGAGCCGGCGTCCGCATGCATGCCAAGCCGGGTGCCGTGGTCCGCTCCGGACAGCCGCTGATGACGCTGCTCACGGATACGCCGGAGAAGTTTGACCGTGCCCGCGCGGCCCTGGAACACGCCGTCGTTATTGCCCCTGAAGGGTCCCGGCCCGCGCAGAAGCTGATCATCGACCGCATCGGGTAGGTCCCGCCGCCACCAAAGCCCGCCAACCGCGCCGCCCCCGCCGTTCCGAAGACGTCCGGGGGCGGTGTGGTTGGCGGGCACCATAACGTTGGTGGCATCGTTGTAGATACCAGAGACCAATCCAAGGGAGCCGACTGGACGTGCTGAGCGCCGCAGTGGACAGTATCAACAACTTCATTCTGACCTCCGCCGATGCACCGTGGGTTTACGCGGCCTTGTTTGCGTTCTGCCTGATCGACGGCTTTTTTCCGCCGGTCCCCAGCGAGTCCCTCGTGGTGGGCATGGCGGCCCTGGTGGCTACCGGGGCCGGTCCCAACCTGTGGCTGGTGGCTGCCGCAGCGGCCTGCGGCGCGTTCCTGGGTGACAACCTCGCCTACCTGATGGGCCGGAAGATCGGCACCGAACGGTACCGCTGGATGCGGGGACCGCGGATGCAGCGCGGATTCGTCTGGGCGCGCAAGGAACTGGATAAGCGTGCCGTGTCCCTGATCCTGATTGCCCGCTTCATTCCGATCGGGCGCGTGGTCGTGAACCTCACCGCCGGCGCCACAGGCTTTCCCCGCCGGGTCTTTGTCAGCCTCACCACCCTGTCCGCCGTCGTTTGGGCCGGCTACAGCGTAGCCATCGGCGCCCTGGCCGGGGCCTGGTTCAAGGACAACCACCTGCTGGGCGTAGTGGTCGCCATCGCCATCGCGATGATCCTGGGGCTCGTCCTGGACCGGATTATCACCAAACTCCGCGGCCCCACGCCGCTGAAGACACCCAAGCCCGCTGAGCCCGGCCAGGGGGAGCATCCCGTGCCCGCCGCCGAAGCCGCCGGTGCCGGCAAGCCCGCCGAAACACCCTGAGCCGCACACGGGCAGCAGTGCCGCAGCTCACGTACAGTTGGCAGAGTGACTGAGCCTATTCTGCTTCCTGCCTCTGCCCTGCACCTCGACATCCGCAGCCTGCCCAAGGTTTCGCTGCATGACCACCTCGACGGCGGCCTGCGGCCGGCCACCATCATCGAACTCGCGGAGGCTGCGGGGCACAAGCTGCCCTCCACCGATCCGGTCGCCCTCGCCGAGTGGTTCCGCGAATCCGCGAACTCCGGTTCCCTTCCGCGCTACCTCGAAACTTTTGACCACACCATTGCCGTGATGCAGAGCCGTGAAAACCTGGCCCGCGTGGCCCGCGAGTTCGTGGAGGACCTGGCGGACGACGGCGTGGTGTACGCCGAGATCCGCTGGGCGCCCGAACAGCACCTCCAGGGCGGACTGAGCCTGGACGAAGCCGTGGAAGCGGTTCAGGCCGGATTGGATGCAGGCGTGGATGCGGCGGAAGCAAGCGGCCGCCTGATCCAGGTTGGTCAGCTCATTACCGCCATGCGCCACGCGGACCGGGGCATGGAAATTGCTGAGCTCGCCGTACGGCACCGCAACAACGGGGCCGTCGGCTTCGACATCGCCGGTGCCGAGGACGGTTTTTCGCCGGCACGGCTTGCAGACGTCTTCACCTATCTGGCGGAGAATCAGTTCCCCGTGACGGTCCACGCCGGCGAAGCCGCTGGCGTGGACAGCATCCGTGATGCCCTGGTGCACGGCCGGGCCCTGCGGCTGGGCCATGGAGTGCGCATCGCCGAAGACATTGAGGTGGAGTTCGACGCCGAGGACAGCCCGGTCACCGACGCCGCGGATGACACCGCAGTGGGCATGGTGAGCATTGGACAGGTGGCCGGCTGGGTCCGGGACCGGGGCATTCCGCTGGAGATCTGCCCGTCCTCGAACCTGCAGACCGGCGCCGTGGCGTCCTTCGGCGAGGATATCGAATCGCACCCGATCGACCTGCTGTACCAGACCGGATTCCAGGTCACTGTGAATACCGACAACCGCTTGATGAGTTCAGTCACGCTCACCGGCGAGTTCGAACTGCTGGCGGAAACGTTCGGATATGACCTCGACGACATCCTCGAACTCACCATGAACGCGGTTGATGCTGCTTTCCTTCCGCTGGAAGAGCGCGATGCGCTGGCCGCATACGTCACCGAGGGCTTCAACCAGGCCCGTGGCTGATCCAGTTTCCGGCACGTCCGGCGATGACCTCGGCCAGCGGTTTGCCCGCCTGGCCGGGGTCATCGCCACCCTCCGGGAGCGTTGTCCCTGGACCGCTGCCCTGGCCCATCAGTCACTGCTCGAATACCTCATTGAAGAGTCCTATGAGGTGGTGGAGGCCGTGGAAGCCGGCCACACTGGAGCCGAACACGCGCAGGAACTGGCGGGGGAGCTGGGCGACGTGCTGTTCCAGGTCCTGCTGCACGCCCGCCTTCAGGAGGAAGCGGGCCATTTTGGCATCGGTGACGTAGTGGAGTCGCTCACAGCCAAGATGATCCGCCGCAACCCCCATGTGTTTGCCCCCGACGGCACGCTGCGGTCAACAACAACCGATGACCCGGCCGAAATTGAGCGTGCCTGGGACAGCATTAAGCAGCGGGAAAAGCCGGAGCGGACGTCTCCTTTTGACGGCATTCCCGCCGGGCTTCCAGCCCTCCTGCTGGCCGCTAAGGTGCAGGACCGGGCCCGGCGCGCCGGGGTACCGGTGCTCCCCGGGGAGCCGAACGGCCCGCACCCGGCGCCCTGGAACGGCGAGGCCGAATTGGGGGATCACCTGTTCGACGTCGTGCGCCGGGCGCAGGCCCAGGGACTGGATGCCGAAGCGGCGCTCCGTGCCGCCGTCGGACGGTTCACCAACCGCTCCTAGGCCTGCCGGACACCCGCCTGGGCGCTCCAATCCACCAATATGGCGGTGCAGGTCCTTACTACCGCGGCGGTTTCAACTAGGCTGGAACCAGACAGCGTGGCCCGTTTCATAGCCCCAGCTGTAGATTCCCCTAGCGTTCCAACGAACAGGAGCATTCTCATGGCAATCATTGATGCCATTCACGCCCGCGAAATCCTGGATTCCCGCGGAAACCCCACCATTGAGGTGGAAGTTCTGCTTGATGATGACACGTTTGGCCGCGCCGCGGTCCCCTCGGGCGCCTCGACCGGTGCCTTCGAGGCCAACGAACGCCGCGACGGCGAAAAGACCCGTTACCAGGGCAAGGGCGTGCTGCAGGCCGTTGAAGCCGTCATCGAGCAGATCCAGCCGGCACTGCTGGGCTTCGACGCCGCTGACCAGCGGGCCATCGACCAGACGATGATTGACCTGGACGGCACCGACAACAAGTCCAACCTGGGCGCCAACGCCATGCTGGGCGTGTCCCTCGCCGTGGCACGTGCCGCCGCCGAATCCTCAGCGCTGCCGCTGTACCGCTACCTGGGCGGCCCCAACGCACACATCCTGCCCGTGCCGCTGATGAACATCCTCAACGGTGGATCGCACGCTGACTCCGACGTCGACATCCAGGAATTCATGATTGTTCCCCTGGGTGCCCAGACTTACTCCGAGGGCCTGCGCTGGGGCGTTGAGGTCTACCACAACCTCAAGTCCGTCCTGAAGGAAAAGGGCCTGTCCACCGGCCTCGGCGACGAAGGCGGCTTTGCCCCCAACCTGCCGTCCAACCGCGCCGCACTGGACCTGATCCTCGAAGCGATCACGCGCGCCGGCTACACCCCGGGCACCGACATCGCCCTGGCCCTGGACGTTGCAGCCTCCGAATTCTTCAAGGACGGCTCGTACCTCTTCGAAGGGACCAGCCGCTCGGCAGAGGAAATGTCCGCGTACTACGAGGAACTCGTCCGGGATTACCCGCTCGTGTCCATCGAGGACCCGCTGGACGAAGAGGACTGGGACGGCTGGAAGACCCTGACCGCGTCCATCGGCGACAAGGTGCAGATTGTGGGCGATGACCTGTTCGTCACTAACCCCACCCGCCTCGAGACCGGCATCAAGCGCAACGCCGCCAACTCCCTGCTGGTCAAGGTCAACCAGATCGGCACCCTCTCCGAAACCCTGGACGCCATCACCATGGCCCAGCGTGCCGGGTACACCACCATCACCTCGCACCGCTCCGGCGAAACCGAGGACACCACCATTGCCGACATCTGCGTTGCCACCAACGCCGGCCAGATCAAGACCGGCGCACCGGCCCGCTCCGAGCGTGTAGCCAAGTACAACCAGCTGCTGCGCATCGAAGAAGAGCTCGACGACGCCGCTCGTTACGCAGGACGCAGCGCGTTCCCGCGTTTCACGGCAGAGTAAGCATGCTGCCGGTGGGTACCCTCGTTAACGGGGGTGCCCGCCGGCCCTGTTTAACCAGTGTTTCGTTTAGCTGCTTTGTTGAGCCATACCAAGGAGTTCCATGCCCACCCGACGCCCGAAAGTCCCCAAGGCCGGTTCAGCGGGGGACACCGCCGCAGGTGCGGCTGCCTCCGGCTCCGGCGGGACAAAACCGGTGCGGCGGCAGAATCTCCCGGTGGATCCGGACACCATCAGCGTCACAAAGTCCGTGGACGGATCCCGGAGCGCTCCGGCCAGGGGCAAGCCGTCAGCAACTGCGGCACCGCAAACACCGAAGGTGACCGCAGCACCAAAGGCAAAGGCGGCACCAAAAGCGAACACAGCACCGAAAACGAAGGCAGCGCCTAAAGCGAAGGCAGCCGCCAAGGCTCCCGCCGGACGCAAGGCCGGGAACACCAAGGCTGAAAACACCAAGGGCGCGAACACCAAGGACGGCGACAGCAGTGCCGCGGCCGGCAGGTTCCGGCGCCGGGCCGCTGCCCAGACCTTCGGAACTGTTGCCGGCGCAACAGCCGTCGACGCTGCGGATGACCTGCGTCCGGTCCCCGCGAAGGCGTTCTCCGGCCGGCTCCTGGTCCTGGCGATGGTGACCCTGGTCATTACGGTGCTGCTCGCGCCGTCAGTGAACACGTACCTGCACCAGCGCTCGGACATCGCGGCACTGGAAGCGGAGATTGCCGCTGAGAAGGAAACATCCCGCAACCTGGAGTCCGAGCTGGACCGGTGGGAAGACCCCAACTACATCAAGCAGCAGGCCCGGGAGCGCATTTTCCTGGTCATGCCGGGGGAGACCCGCTACCTCGTCAAGGGCGAACACGGGGTGGAGAACGCCGAGCAGCAGGCGCAGGAGGAAGCCGAGGACCTGCAGTGGGTGGACTCGCTGTGGGATTCCGTCAAGAGGTCCGCCACGGCACCGTAGACCCACCGTTGTCCCGGGGTGGGCAGGGTGCCGGCGGAGGTCCGGCCCCGGCGTCGTTCCGCGCACAGTAATCTTAGAAGCGCAGACATTACTCAGCCCGGGCCTTGTTTAGGCCCCCAGGAAGGAACCTCCGGCATGACCCAGGAGCAGCTCACCCCCACCTCCGAAGATCTGGAGACTCTGAGCCGACAGCTCGGCAGGCCGGCACGCGACGTCGTGGAAATCGGGGCGCGCTGCGTCTGCGGCAACCCGCTGGTGGCCACCACGGCTCCGCGCCTCAGCAACGGCATCCCCTTTCCGACCACCTATTACTTGGCGCACCCTGTGATTACGGCGGCAGTGTCCCGGCTTGAAGCAGCCGGTGTCATGAACGAAATGACCGAGCGGCTGGAGCAGGACCCCGAGCTCGCCGCCCGGTACCGGGCGGCCCACGAAGCGTATCTCCAGGTCCGGAACGACATTGGCGCGCGCACCGGCGTTGGTCCCGTTCCCGAGATTGACGGTGTCTCCGCCGGCGGCATGCCCACCCGCGTGAAATGCCTGCATGTGCTGGTGGGCCATTCACTGGCCGCCGGCCCGGGCGTCAACCCGCTCGGCGATGAGGCACTTGAACGGATTTCCCCCTGGTGGACCCGTGATCGCTGCTATTGTGATGGCGCGTGGGACACCACAGCCGCGGCGCCCAGCCGCGACCTGAGCCGGCACACGAAGACCCAGGGCCTCTCCGCGGAGGAACTGGACGCCAAGCGTGCCGCCCGCCGCGAGGCCGTGGAGGCCGCCAACGCCGAACAGCAGGGGGATTCCGTGCCGGACCAGAATGAAGCGCAGGAACACACTGCCACGAAGCGGGTTGCCGCAGTGGACTGTGGGACAAACTCCATTCGCCTGCTGATCGCAGACGTTACGTACGACGGCGGCGTGCCCAAGCTCACCGACGTCGTGCGCCTGATGCGGGTCAACCGGCTGGGACAGGGAGTGGATGCCACCGGCCGCCTGGCGCCGGAGGCCCTGGAGCGGACTTTTGAGGCCGCGGACGAGTACGCGGCGCTGATCCGCGAGCACGGTGCCGAACAGGTCCGCTTTGTGGCCACATCGGCCAGCCGCGATGCGGAAAACCGGTCCGAGTTCGTGGACGGCATCCGGGCGCGGCTCGGGGTTGAACCCGAAGTCATCACTGGCGACGAAGAAGCTGCGCTGTCCTTTGCCGGAGCCACCAGTGTCCTGGGCGGAAGCAACGGCACCAAGACGCTCGTGGTGGATCTTGGCGGCGGCAGCACCGAGTTTGTCCTTGGCACCTCCGAGGGCGTGTTGGCTGCCAAAAGCACCGACATGGGCTGCGTCCGGTTCACTGAGCGGCACCTGACGTCGAACCCGCCCACCGAGGCGGAAATCGCCGTCGCACGCGGTGACATCCTGGACATGATTGCCCAGGTCCTGACCACCGTTCCGCTCGCCGAAGCCCACCGCCTGGTGGGCGTGGCGGGAACCATCACCACAGTGACCGCACACGCGCTGCACCTGCCGGAGTACTCGGCCGAAGCCATCCACGGCACCGAACTTGACGTGGCACGGATCGACCAGGCAGCGGATGAACTGCTGCACATGGACCGGGACTCCCGTGCCGCCCTGCCGTACATGCATCCGGGACGGGTGGACGTGATTGGCGCAGGTGCCCTGATTTGGCAGACCATCGTGGACCGGGTGGCTGAACTGACTGACGGGTCCGTGTCCACAGCTGTCACCAGCGAACACGACATCCTTGACGGCATAGCCCTGAGCGCGGCGCGGTGATGCCTTCGTCGGCGTGGCCCGGCCAGCTTCGGCGGAGGGGAGCACTGACACTTCTGGCGGCATCGCTGCTGGCGGTGGCCACCCTGATTCCGGCTGCCCCGGCCTCCGCCGACGAGTGGCGGGACAAGCAGTACTGGCTTGCCGGTTCCGGCTTCGACGCCGCCTGGAAAGTGAGCCAGGGCGAAGGGGTGAAGGTGGCGGTGATCGACACCGGCATCGACCCCACCCACCCGGACCTGACTGGCGCGGTGACAGGCGGCACCGACGTTTCCGGTGCCGGTGATCCCGCCGGCAGCAGGGGACTGGGCGCCAACCCCTCACACGGAACCCTGGTGGCGACATTGCTGGCCGGCCGCGGCCACGCACCGCCGCCCGAACCGGAAGAGGACAAGCCGGAGGACAGCGAAGGCGACGACGGTAAAAAGGCGGAGAAAAAACCCGCTCCCGGCAACACCGACGGAATCATTGGGGTGGCCCCGAAAGCCGAGCTGCTGGCCGTCTCCGCGTGGATTGGTCCGGACAATCCCGGGGGCATCCCCATTGAGGACCAGATTCCCACCGCTATCCGGTGGGCCGTGGACAACGGAGCCCAGGTCATCAATATGTCCCTGGGCAGCACCTCCACCTCGTGGCCGGAAAGCTGGGATGACGCGTTTCTCTACGCTGAACAGCAGGACGTCGTGGTTGTCGTGGCCGCCGGAAACCGCGCTGTCGGCATGGTTCAGGTGGGTGCCCCGGCCACTATTCCCGGCGTGCTGACCGTCGCCGGGCTGGACCGGAACGGAGAAGCGAGCCAGGATTCCTCCTCGGAGGGAATCAGCATCGGCGTTGCCGCGCCGGCGGAAAACCTGGTGGGCGGACTGCCCGGCGGCCCTGCACGGTACGCGGACTGGAGCGGTACATCCGGGGCGGCACCGCTGGTTGCCGGAACCGCAGCGCTGATCCGCTCCGCCTACCCCGACCTCAGCGCAGCCGAAGTGATTAACCGGATCATCAGCACCGCCAGCGACGCCGGCGCCCCCGGCCAGGACACCATCTACGGCTACGGCGTTCTCAACGCCGGTGCCGCCCTGACCGCAGAGGTTGCCCCGGTATCGGCGAATCCGCTGGGGAACATCGCCGACTGGATCCGGATCCATCGCCGGGACGCACCAACGGCGCCTGCGTCGGACGCACCGGTTGCGGTTGAGCCGGACGTTCCGGACCTGCCCGAACCGACGGTTCCGGTGGCGCTGCCTCCGGACTCGGAGTCTGATCCGCTCCCGGCTGCCCTGGTCCTGGGGTTTGGCGGACTGCTGCTGGGGGTGACCACGGCAGGTGTCATCGCAGTGACGCGGGCGCGCCGCCGCTCCGAGGCGCTTTCTGCGGCCGAGGACACTGAAACGGGTCAGCTAAAATACTCCGAAATCTCGTGAAGGTTTTCACAAACTCAGGTACGATAAGGGCATGGCATCTACGACACAGTTTTCAGACCGTCCCCGCGTCCTGGTGGTTGGCGGTGGCTACGTAGGTCTCTACGTAGCGAAGGACCTCCAGAAGAAGGTTAAGGACGAAGGCGGGATCGTCACCGTTGTCGACCCGCTGCCGTACATGACGTACCAGCCCTTCCTTCCCGAAGTTGCCGCCGGCACCATTGAGCCGCGCGACGCCGTCGTGTCCCACCGCATGCACCTGAGGAACACCGAGCTGATCACCGGCAAGGTCATCTCCATCAACCACGCAGCCCACACGGCTGTCATCGAGCCTGCCGACGGCAGCGCCCCGTTTGAGCTGCCGTACCAGGACGTCGTCCTGGCCGCCGGCTCGATCACGCGCACCTTCCCGATCCCGGGCCTGGCCGAGGCCGGCATTGGCATGAAGTCCATTGAAGAAGCAGTCGGCACCCGCAACCAGGTGCTCGAGCGCATCGAAACCGCATCCCTGATGCCCGAAGGCCCGGAGCGCGAGCGCGCACTGACCTTCGTCGTCGTCGGCGGCGGTTTTGCCGGCATCGAAACCCTGACCGAGCTCGAGGACATGGCCCGCGACGCGGTCCGCATGAACGACCGGCTCAAGCGCGAAGACCTCCGCTTTGTCCTGATTGAAGCCATGGGCCGCGTGATGCCCGAGGTCAAGCCGGACCAGGCCGAGTGGGTTGTCTCGAGCATGCGTGAGCGCGGCATCGAGGTCCTGCTGAACACCTCGCTGGCCTCCGCGGAGGGCGGCGTCCTGAAGCTGATCAACATGGCTGACAAGTCCCCGGCCGGCGAATTCGGCACCGACACCCTCATCTGGACCGCCGGCGTGCAGGCCAACCCGATGGTCCGTGCCACCGACTTCCCGATTGACGACCGCGGCCGTGTCCGCGCCAACGCTGAACTGCGCATCACCGGCGACGACGGCCCCCTCGAGGGCGCCTGGGCCGCCGGCGACGTATCCGCCGTTCCTGACCTCTCCGGTGGCGGGGTTGGCGGCTTCTGCGTTCCGAACGCACAGCACGCCGTACGCCAGGCCAAACTGCTGGCCAAGAACATCCTGGCCGCCCGCTACGGCGTGGGCAGCGTTGAGGAGTACAACCACAAGAGCCTCGGCGCAGTTGCAGGCCTGGGCCAGTACAAGGGCGTCGCCAACATCATGGGCTTTGGCATGAAGGGCTTCCCGGCCTGGCTGGCACACCGCGGCTACCACGGCCTGGCCATGCCGATGTTCGAGCGCAAGTTCCGCGTCATCTCCGGCTGGCTCATGAACGTGACCTACGGCCGCGACCTGACCGACCTGCGCAACCTGAAGAACCCGCGTGCGAGCTTCGTAGCGGCCGCCACGCCGGCCAAGAAGAAGGAAGCCGTCAAGTAGGCTTCCCGCACCCGCAGAACGCGCACGACGGCGGTTCCTCCCGGTGGAGGGGCCGCCGTCGTTTGTTTTCCGCCCCGGCGGGGCTTCCAGTAGGCTTTACCAGAAGCTTTGGCTTTCGCCCCAGTAGCCCAATGGCAGAGGCAGCAGACTTAAAATCTGCGTGTTGTCGGTTCGAGTCCGACCTGGGGTACCGTACTCTTTTTTCCAGCATGCACCACTCCCGGTTCGTCCGGATGCGCCACCCGCAAATGTGAGTAGACCAGCTTTACGGCTTCCTCTTCCGTTGCCACGTCATACTCCCAGCTGCAGGAGCAGCAGCGCGCATGCGGTGTGCCGTCCTCAGCCACCGAGACACCCCATGCTTCCCCGGGCAGGAGGTAAAAGCCGCCGTACGTGCCCGAGAACTCCCGCAGGGGATGCTCCGCCTGCTGGTGATAGCTTTGCTCGATCATGCTTACCATTCGTCGGGTGCAGCCGCCGGGATGGCCCCTGCGGTAATCTTTTCGCTCAATAATCCGCCCCCGGAAACCAGAGCTGCCCCGCTGCGGGGTTCCGGCGTGCGGTTGCCCGTCAGTAGCATTGACAGGGCGGGGGCGGCTTCGGTGTCAGCCGCGGACGCGGCCTTAATTCGGAGTCCCTGCCGGATGTCCATGCCGAATCAATGTGCCGGGAGTGGTTATGAGCAATGCCCTGAGACTCGAGAATCCATCCAAGGACACCTATGTGCTCCGCAACGTCAGCGGACACGACCTCGTGAATGTGGTGGTTGACGGGTCAAGGGTGGGGCGTTAACACCAAGAACCTGCCCGCCGGGATGGACCTGGCCGAGGGCGAGGCAGTGGAGTTTCACATGTACCACGGCGGTGGAGCATCCCTGCCGAAGGATCTGTACATCCGGTGGGACGGCGCCTCGGACTGGGACGTCATCCCCGTTTAGCGGCCGCAATGCCCTTCCACGCTGCGCGGCTGACCGAGCTTCTAACCCGCGCCAACCCTCCGGTGCAAGTGGCCCGGGGCCGGAATGTGATGAGTGTTACAAGGACGTAACCCAAGGCCCTTATGTTTGACTCATTATTCAACTAGCTTTTCTTCTAATCAGGAACACCTGGTAACAGCATCAAAGGCCTCCGCCTTTCGATCGGGGAGAAAAATCTATGACTGCACTACGCACCACGAGTCGCCTGGGCCTGGGAGACGGTTACAGCCGGGTGGCAAAAATCGCGGCAGTAGGGCTGGGTTTGGCGCTTTTTGCCTCCGGCTGCAGCGGGGGAGATGACACTCCCGCTTCGGAGTCGACGGGAACGGAGTCAGCGTCAACCGCTGCTGCGGCAGGAGGAGTCTCCTGCCCGCCCAACGAAGGCGGCAAGGGCAAGGATCCGGGGGAAAGGGGTGACCCGGCGGCAGTGCCTGCCTCCACCGGCACCACCGACGCACCGCTGAAGGTCGGAACACTGCTGCCCACCACCGGTGAGCTGGCGTTCCTCGGCCCGCCGGAAATCGCCGGCACCAACCTCGCCGTCCAGGACATCAATGCCGCCGGCGGCGTGCTGGGACAGCCGGTGGAGATTGTCCACCGCGACTCCGGTGACACCACCACCGACATCGCCACCCAGTCGGTGACGGATCTGCTGAGCCAGAATGTCAGCGCCATCATCGGTGCCGCGTCCTCGGGCGTCTCCAAGACCGTCATCGGCCAGATCACCGGTGCTGGCGTCATTCAGTTCTCGCCGGCCAACACCTCGCCGGACTTCACCACCTGGGACGACAACGGCCTGTACTGGCGCACCGCTCCCTCCGATGTGCTGCAGGGACGCACGCTCGGCAACTACATCATGAACTGCGGTGCCCAGACCGTGGGAATGATCGTCCTGAACGATGCCTACGGCACGGGGCTGGCCAGCAACATCCGCGGTTCGGTCGAATCCGCGGGCGGCCAGGTCATCGCTGAAGAAATGTTCAACGAGGGTGAATCGCAGTTCAGCAGCCAGGTGGACTCCGTTGTCGCCGCTGAACCGGACGCCATTGTCGTCATCAGCTTCCAGCAGGCCACCAGCATCGTTCCGCTGCTCACCGCCAAGGGAGTTGACCCCACGCAGATGTTCTTCGTGGACGGCAACACCTCCGACTACAGCGAGGACCTTGACCCGGGAACGCTCGAGGGGGCCCAGGGAACCATCCCGGGTCCGTTCGCCTCGGACACCTTCAAGGAGTCCCTGCTCGCCCTTGACCCGGCGCTCAAGGACTGGTCCTACGCCGGTGAAAGCTACGACGCCGTCACCCTGACTGCCCTGGCCGCTGAAGCTGCCGGCAGCACCGACGGAAAAGCCGTTGCGGCTGAACTGCAGGGTGTCTCGGCCGAGGGCGAGAAGTGCTTCGACTACGCAGGGTGCGTCACGATCCTGCGCGGCGGCGGAGACATCGACTATGACGGTTACTCCGGCCCGATCACCTTCGATGAGAACGGTGACCCGACCGAGGCCTTCATTGGTATCTACCAGTTCGACGCCGACAACAAGCCGATGCCGAGCCGTTCGGAATCGGGCAAGCTCTAGGCGCTGACAGCACCACAGCTCCACAGCTCCACCCAAGAGGAAAGCCCCCGCCGGATGGCGGGGGCTTTCCTCTTGGCCAGTTCTGCTTGCGGATCCCGCGTTACGCGGTGTCGGCGAGCGTGCCCAGGTACAGCTGGATGACCTTGGGATCCTTCATCAGGTCCCGTCCCGTGCCGGTGTAGGCGTCGCGGCCCTGGTCCAGAACGTAGGCGCGGTCGCAGATCTGCAGGCAGCGGCGGGCGTTCTGCTCCACCATGATCACCGAGACACCGGCCCGGTTGATCTCGTGCACCCTCAGGAACGCCTCGTCCTGCTTCACGGGGGAGAGGCCGGCTGACGGCTCGTCCAGCAGCAGCACTGCCGGTTCCATCATTAGGGCACGGCCCATGGCGACCATTTGCCGTTCGCCGCCGGACAGCGAGCCGGCCCGCTGCGCCCGGCGCTTGCGCAGTTCAGGGAAGAGCTCGGACACAAAATCGAAGCGTTCCGCGAACCGCTTGGGCGCCTGGTACAGCCCCATCTGCAGGTTTTCCTCGATGGTCAGGGACGCAAACACATTGTTGTTCTGTGGAACGAAACCGACCCCGCGGCTGACCAGCTTGTTGGCCTTGAGCCCGGTGATGTCCTGTCCCCGGACCACCACGGTCCCGGAATGCACTTTCACCAGCCCAAACATGGCCTTGAGCAGGGTGGACTTCCCGGCGCCGTTGGGGCCGATGATTCCAATGAGTTCCCCGCGGCGGGCTTCAATGCTGCAGCCGTTGAGGATGTTCACCCCGGGTATGTAGCCGGCCACCAGATCGGTCACCTTGACGACGGAGTCGCCCTCGAATGCCTCGGCGGTCATGACTGTTCCTTCCGTTCATCAATCCGTCGCCCGATGACGCCGTCGGGCTCGGTGCCCACCGACGACTCCGGATCATGTTCCAGTTCCGCCTCGAGCTTCTCGAAACCCTCGGAATCGCCGAGGTCCACGTCGTGGTGGGCGCCAAGGTAGGCGTCGATGACGGCCTGGTCCTTCATCACCTCGCCCGGAGGCCCCTCCGCCACCACTTTGCCTTCGGCCATGACAATGACCCAGTCCGCAATGTGCCGGACCATGTGCATGTCATGCTCCACGAACAGGACGGTCATGCCTTCGGCCTTGAGGTTCTTGATGTGGTCCAGCAGGGACTGGGTCAGTGCCGGATTCACGCCGGCCATGGGTTCATCCAGCATCACCAGTTTCGGCCGGACCATCAGGGCGCGGGCCATCTCCAGGAGCTTGCGCTGGCCGCCCGACAGCGACGCGGCGTAGTCCCCGCGCTTGGCGTCGAGCTTGAACTTTGCCAGCAGCACGTCGGCCTGTTCGGTGATTTCACGTTCCCGGCTGCGCCACAGGGGCGGCAGGAAGGCACGCCACAGGGACTCGCCGGGCTGTGACGCGGCACCGAGCCTCATGTTCTCGATAACGGTGAGCTTGCCCATGACCTTGGTCAGCTGGAACGTGCGCACCATCCCCAGCCTCGCCACCTTGTAGGCGGAGACGCCGGCCAGGTCCCGGCCTTCGAACTGCCAGTCCCCGGACTGGGGAGTGTCGAAGCCCGTCAGGAGGTTGAACAGGGTGGTCTTGCCGGCTCCGTTGGGGCCGATGAGGGCGGTGATCTTGTTCCGCGGAACCTCCACATGGTCGACGTCGACGGCGTGGATCCCGCCGTAGGTGCGGGTCACGTTCCGGGCCACCAGGATCGGGTCCCGTTTGCGGCAGCCCGGGCCAACGCCGTCAGCGGCGATGGGCCGCGTGTCGGTCATGTATTCGTTGCCGGTCTCGACGGGCTGTTCGGCACTGGGCCGAACCGCGCCGTCGTCCCGCGCGGCCCCGCCGTCGTGCTGCGCAGTCTCTGCCGCCGGGTCCGCGGCGTGGGCGCCCGCGCGCCTGCCGCTCCGGCGTTCGTTTTCCTGGGAACTCATGCGAACGCCAGCTCCTTCTTGTTTCCGAGAATGCCCTGGGGCCTGAAGATCATCAGCAGCATCAGTGCCACACCAACAAGGATGTAGCGAACCTGCCCTGCCTGGGAAGTGGTGATGAAAGTGATGTAGCCGCTTTCGATCGCCCCGTAGAGCAGACCCTGCGTTACCGACAGGATGACCCAGAAGATCATGGCGCCGATAACCGGTCCCAGCACCGTGGACATGCCGCCCAAAAGCAGGGCGGTGTACAGGTAGAAGGTCAGCTCGGTGCCGTAGTTTGCCGGCTGCACGGCATCGCGGGGAAGGGTGAAGATGATCCCTGCCAGCGAGCCCAGGGCGCCGCCGATGATCAGGGCCTGCATCTTGTAGGCGTAGACGTTCTTGCCCAGGGCGCGGACGGCGTTTTCGTCCTCCCGGATGCCCTTGACCACGCGGCCCCACGGGCTGCGGATCAGCATCCACACCAGCAGGCAGGCGATGATCACCAGCCCCCAGGCAACGATCCGGACCCATACGTCGCGCTCGTTCAGCCCGAACGGACCAATGTTGTAGCTGCCCGGCGGAACCGGGTTGAGCGCGTAGAAGCTGCCGGTGAAGGCTGCCAGCCCGTTGGCGGAGCCCGTAATGGGTGTCATGCCGGTGGTGGTGACGATGTACCGGATGATCTCGGCCGCGGCGATGGTGACGATGGCAAGGTAATCAGCGCGCAGGCGCAGGGTGGGAATGCCCAGGACCACGGCGAAGATCGCCGATCCCGCCAGGGCAATCAGCAGGGCCAGGGGCAGCGGGGCGTTGAAGGACAGGATGGGAATGGCGAATCCATAGGCACCCACTGCCATGAAGCCGGCCTGGCCGAAGTTGAGCAGGCCGGTGTAGCCGAAGTGCACGGCAAGCCCGAGGGCTGCCAGGGCGTAGGCGGCCGTGGTGGGGCTGATGATCTCGTTGAGAGCGCCGAGAAATATATTGACGAAGTCCATCTGTGCTAAGCCCCTAACCTATGCGCTCGCGTCGGCCGAGGATTCCCTGCGGCCGGACGAGGAGGACAAGAATCATGATGACCAGGGCGCCCACGTATTTCAGGTCCGCCTCCAGCCAGATTGTGGATATTTCCACGAAAAGCCCCACAATCACGGAGCCAATCAGTGCTCCGAAGACGGTGCCAAGCCCGCCGAGCGTCACGCCGGCGAAGATCAGCAGCAGGATTTGCTGGCCCATGTTGAAGGACACCCCGGGCCGGTAATAGGCCCACAGGATTCCGCCCATGGCCGCCAGCGCACCGCCGATGACCCACACCAGGCGGATCACGCGGTCGACGTCGATTCCGGACGCCGCGGCCAGCGACGGGTTGTCCGCCACCGCACGGGTTGCCTTGCCGATCCGCGTGCGCAGCAGCAGCAGGGCCACCACCAGGATGACGGCCAGGCTGACAAACAGCGAGATGAGCGTGTTCCGCGGAATGGAGATGGGCCCCAGCTCCAGGGTGGGGCTCTGTGAGCCCGGCAGCTGCTGCATGGCCCCGCCGAAGAAGAAGAGGACGGTGTAGCGGACAGCGACGGCCAGGCCAATGCTCACGATCATCATCGGCACCAGTCCGGTGCCCCGCCGGCGCAGCGGTTTCCACAGCACGCCGTCCTGGAGATAACCAAAGGCCGCGCCGCCAAGCACCGCAAGCGGCAGCGCAATCCAGGCGGACAGCCCCATCGCCGCAAAAGCAAAGGCCAGCACGGCGCCCAGAGTGACCATCTCGCCGTGGGCGAAGTTCGTCAGCCCCGTGGTGCCAAAGATCAGGGAGAGCCCGACGGCGCTGAGCGCCAGCAGCAGGCCGAAGCTCAGGCCTGCCACTGCACGTTCGGTGAGGGTGGAGATGAAACTGTCCTGCTGCAGGACAATGCCTTCGCCCAGCAGGAACAGCGTGGTGATGTTGGAGGTCCCCGCAAAGGTCACGGTGCGCGGGTTCTGCTGGCCCTCCGCCAGCGCGATGCCCTCGGGCAGCGTGCTTTCATCCAGTTCCACTTCGTAGGCGCCCTGCTCGGGAACGCCGATGGCCCAGGAGCCGTTGGCACCGGTTTCCGTTTCGCCTTCATAGCCGTTGCCGCTGGCCGTGATGCGTACCCCTTCAACCGGAGCCCCTTCGTTCCGCACGACGCCGCTGATGCGGTCGGCGAACTCCGCGCCATCCGTGGGCCCGTCCGATGCGCTCTCCGATGGTGAGGGTGTTGCTGTTGTTGCGTGAGCGGCAGGCGAGGAGAGCAGCAGCGCAGCAAACATCGCCGCCACCACCGCCAGCATCCCCAAATACCGGGTCAGCGCCGATGTTCGTAGCAAGTTTCAAAACCTCCACGCCAAGGCCGCGGGCACCGAAAACTTCGGACCTTTAGCGGATCTAAGTGTGACTCATGTCACCGATTGGGGATCATGCTACCTACTGAATGTTTCAGGCAGTGACGATTCCCTGTGGCCGCATGTCGCGATCAGGTAACGACTTGGGGCGCCAGCGTAAGGCGGGAAGGGTGGGGCTCCTATGCCAAACTGTTACCGGACGCGGCGGATGGAGGGAATCTCCCGGACCGCTCAGCCGTTGACATTGGTAGGCTCTAGGTAAACAGCCCCCCAGATGGAGGACATTTAATGGCACTCGGCGGTAATCCTGTCTTTAACAGCAAGAATTTTAATTCCCAGGTCAGAGGCGGCAGGGCCAACCAGGGTTCCCTGGCTACCCAGGACCAGACGTCGATGACCCCCCAGCAGTTGCAGGAGCTGTACACCTCACCGTCGGCGGGTCCGGCGCTGACCGGGCGCATGACATACGACGACGTCATCATGAAGACGCTGGCCTGCCTGGCGGTTGTCCTCATTGGCGCAGCTGTTCCCATGATCCTGATCCCCGGCGCAGCAGCGCCGCTGATGATCGTCGGTGCCCTGGGCGGTTTCGTCCTTGGTCTGGTGAACTCGTTCAAGCGGGAGCCCGCTCCGGCCCTGATCCTGGCCTACGCAGGGCTTGAAGGTCTGTTCCTTGGCGGCCTGACTCTGGTCCTGGACAACATGTTCCCGGGCATCGGGCTCCAGGCCGTGCTGGGCACGCTCTCCGTGTTTGCCGTGACCCTGGTGCTGTTCAAGAGCGGCAAGGTCCGCGCGACGCCCAAGGCCATGCGCTTCTTCATGATCGCGATGATCGGCTATGGCGTGTTCTCCCTGGTCAATCTCGGCCTGATGCTCTTCGGCGCGGTGGATGACCCCTGGGGCGTGCGAGGCATGGAAATCGCCGGCATCCCGCTGGGCATCATCATCGGTCTGTTCGCCGTAGGCCTGGCCGCTTTTTCCCTGATCATGGACTTCACCTCCATTGAGCAGGGCGTCAAGTCCGGTGCTCCGGTGCGCTACTCCTGGACCGCTGCCTTCGGCCTGACCGTGACGCTGGTCTGGCTGTACGTGGAGATCATCCGTATCCTCGCCATTCTGCGCGGGGACGACTAGGTTTTTTCGGTTCCCCCGCACCGGGGGACCGCCAAGAGACCGGCAGGCGTGACGCCTGCCGGTCTCTTGGCTTTAACGGTGCCTTTAACGCTCTCTTTCGGGCGCCTACCCTGTGCATCCCCTGCCCGGGACCGTAGGATCTGGGCGGGTTGGTCGCGCGTGCCTAGGGTCCGCACCGGCAGAAACCCGCACCGGCAGGAAGGGGAGGGGAATGGACAAGTCAGCCTCTGCCCTCCTGCTGCCACTCCGGGCCCAGGAGCTGCTGCTGCAGCATCCGGACCTGGACGACTTCCTGGAATCCGTTGCCGTCCTCTTAACCGGGCAGCTGTCGCAGTGGAAGGTGTCGGGTGTTTCGCTGATGATCGTGCGCCCGCGCCGGCAGCCGCTGCACGTTGCCACCAGCTCCGGCCTCGCTGAGCTGCAGCAGGGACCGGACGGCGAAGATCCCGTCCGGCTTGTCCTGGCCAGTGGTGTCCCGGCCGTCGTGCGGGACATGGAGACTGAAACCCGGTGGGGCGGCTACCCGGACGCGGCCCTGGGGCGTGGAGTGGCCGCCGCAGCTGCCGTGCCGGTGCCGCTGCCGGCACCGGACACGGCTGCTGCCGTGCTTACCGGATACTCCGGCAGTCCGGGTGCCTTCGGACCCGAAGCCGTGCGCGCGGTCGAAACCGCCGCCGAGGATCTGGCCGCTCCGCTTGCGCTGGCGTTGCGGCTGGACACCCAGACGCACCGGGCCAACAACCTGCAGGCAGCCCTGGAATCACGCACCGTGGTGGATTTGGCGGCCGGAATCATCATGGCGCAGAACAACTGCAGCCAGCAGAGCGCGATCGAGATTTTGCGCAGCGTCTCCAACAGCCGCAACGTGAAGGTCCGCGATGTGGCCGCCGGCGTGGTGGCCGTGGTCTCGGACCGGGTGAGCACTCACTTCGAGGAGTAGGCCGCTGTAGGCTGGATCAATGAGCGCTGCAGCCACCACCTCCGCACCGCGGCCCGCCACCGGCACCCAATTCCAGCTCACCCGCGATACTCAAGCAGGTCCCGCGGAGGCACGCATTGCGGCATTGGCCGGAGCCCTGCGCAGCTACTCCGTGGGAGGCACGCCCTTCGTCGAAACCTATCCGGACTCCGAGCTGCCGCCGTCGGCCTGCGGCATTCTGCTGGCGCCATGGCCCAACCGCGTGGCCGGCGGAAAATGGCTCCTCGACGGCCGCACCCAGCAGCTGGATATCACCGAGCCGGCACGGGGCAACGCCAGCCATGGACTGCTGCGCAACACTGGGTACCTCCCGGCAGACACCGATAACTCCGGCAACGCCAATCCTCCCGGCAGCAGCATCACGTTGCGGGCGGAGATTTTCCCCCAGCACGGATACCCGTTCCACCTGATCCACGAGGTCACCTACAGCCTCGACGACGACGGCGGGCTGCGCGTTCGGCAGGGCCTCACCAATGTGGGGGAGGCCCGGGCGCCCTTTGCCCTGGGCGCGCACCCTTTCCTGCGGGTCGGTTCCGTTCCGGTGGAGGACCTGACGCTGACCGTCACCGGAGACACCCGGCTGACCGTTGACGACAGTCTTATCCCGGTGGGCCGGGAACCGGCCGCCGGATCCGCGGACCTCAGGGCCGGCCGCCGGATTGGCGGGCTGGACCTGGATGCGGCATACACCGGCCTGGTGCCGGAAGACGGCGAGTTCCGGCACCGTCTGCATGCGCCGGACGGCAGCGGTGTGATGCTGTGGAGTGGTCCGGAGTTTGGTTACGTCCACGTGTTCGTCACCGATAAGTTTCCCGGCCGCACCGCTGCGGTTGCGCTGGAACCCATGACGGCTCCCGCCAATGCGCTGAACTCGGGCGAGGGCCTGCGCTGGTTGGAACCCGCAGCCGCCTTCGCCGCGGAATGGGGAATCCGACCGGAGCAGACCGGCCGCCCGGCCGGCTGACAACGGACCGCCAACCCCGGCGTAAAGGAGGGAAGCACAGCCCTTGAGTGTGGAAAGATGAGCCCATGAGACCTCACGCACGCAGCATTGCCGCGCCCAAAGCGGTGCAGGCTGCGGCCGTACGTTCCAGCAGGGCAAATGACGACGTGCCGTATGCGCTGCGCGTCAGCGCGGCCTGGGCCTGGCGGCTGGGAGTGGTCCTTGTGGTCGCCGCCGGCCTCGTGTGGCTTCTGCGGAACTTTTCCCTGCTCATCATTCCCCTCATGATCGCCGCACTGCTGGCGGGTCTCCTGTCACCGGTTTCGAACTGGCTGCGCCGCAACAGGGTGCCCGGCGGCTTAGCAGTGGCCGTCACCATCGTGACGTTCCTTGGTGTGATTGTTGCCGCGCTGACACTGGTGGGCCGGCAACTGGCCCTGGGATTCCGGGACCTGTGGGATGAGACGATTTCCGGAGTGGGACAGATCCAGGATTGGCTGGCCGAGGGCCCGCTGCGGATCACCACCACCCAAATGGACACCCTCCTGCAGGAAGCCACCAATGCCCTGCAGCAGAATTCGGCCAATATCGTTTCCGGGGCGCTTTCGGTGGGCACCGGCGCCGGGCACTTTGCCGCCGGCGTCCTGCTGACCCTCTTTGCCCTCGTCTTTTTCCTGCTGGACGGCCGCCGCATCTGGCGCTTCACCGCCGGGCTGCTGCCGCGCCGCGCACGCCCGGGAGGCTACGGGGCCGGCATTCACGGCTGGGACTCGATGGTGAACTACGTTCGGGTGCAGTTGCTCGTGGCATTCATTGACGCCGTCGGCATTGGCGCCGGAGCAGCCATCATCGGAGTTCCACTGGCCCTGCCGCTTGCGGTCCTGGTGTTCCTGGGCTCCTTTGTTCCGCTGGTCGGGGCCTTTGTCACCGGTTTCGTGGCCGTCCTGCTCGCGCTGGTCGCGAACGGCTGGGTGAACGCGCTGATCATGCTGGGGATCGTGCTGCTCGTCCAGCAGCTGGAATCGCACATCCTGCAGCCCCTGATCATGGGCCGGGCGGTCGCCCTCCACCCGCTGGCAGTGATCCTGGCCGTTACCGGAGGCACCCTGGCTGCCGGCATCCCCGGCGCGCTGTTCTCCGTACCGCTGCTGGCCATCCTGAACACAGTGGTGCGCTATATCGCGTCCAGGGGCTGGGAACGGGACCCGGCGCTTGTCCGGGATCCCGTGTTCGGTGCCGCCAGCGGAGCGGCACCCCAAACCGAAGCAGATAACGCGTTGGAAGACGACGCAGAAGACGAGAAACAACTGTGACTGACCTGTCCCAACTGCCTGTGACGCTCGACGACATTGAGGCGGCCGCCAAGCTGTTGGACGGCGTGATTGCACATACCCCCATTGAGCAGTCCCGGGCACTGGGGCGGCTGACCGGCTCCAACGTGTATCTCAAATGCGAAAACCTGCAGCGCGCCGGTTCCTTCAAGGTCCGCGGGGCCTACGTCCGCATGGCCAAGCTGTCCCCATCCGAGAGGGACCGTGGCGTGGTTGCCGCGTCCGCAGGCAATCATGCCCAGGGCGTCGCCGTCGCCGCGGCCCGCCTGGGCATCAAGGCGCGGATCTTCATGCCCCTGGGGGTGGCGCTGCCCAAGCTGGCCGCCACGCAGGGGCACGGTGCCGAGGTTGTGCTGCACGGCCATAACGTGGATGAGGCCCTGGCGGAAGCCCAGCGCTATTCCGACGAAACCGGAGCCGTATTTGTCCATCCCTTCGACAACGTTGACGTTGTCGCCGGACAGGGAACCATTGGGCTGGAGCTGCTGGACCAGATCCCCAACCTGGACACCGTGCTCATGGGCGTGGGCGGCGGCGGCCTCCTCGCCGGCGTTGCCGTGGCCATCAAGGCCCGCGCAAAGGAACTCGGCCGCGAGGTCCGCATCATCGGAGTGCAGGCCGAAAACGCCGCCGCATACCCGCCGTCGCTGGCTGCGGATGCGCTGGTTCCGCTGACCAAGGTCTCCACCATTGCCGATGGCATTGCCGTGGGACGCCCGGGCCAGCTGCCCTTCTCCATCATCAGGGAGCTGGTGGATGACGTGGTGACCGTCAGCGAAGACTCGCTGGCGCGGGCCCTGATCTTCCTGCTGGAACGCTCCAAAATGGTGGTGGAACCGGCCGGCGCGGTGGGGGTGGCAGCGCTCATGGACGGCAAGATCGAAAACCCGGGGAACACCGCCGTCATCCTTTCCGGCGGCAATATCGACCCGATGCTGATGCTGAAGGTGATCCAGCGCGGCCTTGCCGCCGCGGGCCGCTACTTGGTGGTGCGGATCCTGCTCGATGACCGGCCGGGTTCGCTGGCCACCATTTCCCGGATCATCGCTGAGTCGGACGCCAACGTCACCGGCGTGGACCACACCCGCGTGGGCGGCTCCATCAGCATGGGAGACGTGGCGATCACCATCAATATGGAAACCAAGGGGCATGAACACTGTGAACAGGTCCTGAACAACCTCCGTGCCCAGGGCTTCCAGCCGATCGTGCTGCACGGGTAGGCCGATGCTTGCCAAGCGGGCCCGGACCGCCCTCTACGTTTCCCTGGGACTGGCTGCGCTGATCTGGGTGTGTTACTTCCTGGCGATGTTCGCCGGCCCGGCCGTGCTCCGCGAGCTTGGCATCCTTCCCCGGCGGGTGGAGGGGCTGGACGGAATTCTCTTCGGACCGCTGCTGCACGCCGGGGTCAACCATCTGCTGGGAAACACGCTGCCGCTTGTGGTGTTCTCCTTCCTGACCCTGCTGGAGGGAGTCCGGCGCTACCTCGTGGTGCTGGCATCATCCTGGCTGGCGTCCGGACTGGGAGTCTGGCTCTTTGGCGGCGGACTGACCGTGGGCATCTCCGGCGTCGTTTTTGGGCTCTTCGCGTACCTGATGGCCCGTGGAATCTATAACCGGGACATCGTGCAGTTGCTGCTCGGCGGCGTCCTGTTCCTGGTTTACGGCTCCCTGCTGTGGGGCGTGCTGCCGGTGTCCATCGGCGTGTCCTGGCAGGCGCACCTGTTCGGCGCCGCCGGGGGAGTGCTGGCAGCTGTGCTGCTCAGCCGGCAGCGGCTGCGGGGGCCGGGCGGCCGCACACGCAAAAGCGGGTCCTCCCGCTGGGAGGACCCGCTGTAGTGCCCGAAGGCGCTGCTGCCGAAAAATCAGCTCGAGTAAGGCGTGGCGGAGATGATCTCCACCGAAATGTCCTTGCCGTTCGGAGCCTTGTAGGTGGCGGTGTCGCCGGCCTTCATGCCCTGGATGGCCGCACCAAGCGGTGACTTCTCGCTGTAGACATTGATGTCCGAGTCGCCGGCAATCTCACGGCTGCCCAGCAGGAAGGTCTCGGGGTCGCCGGCGATCCTGGCTTCGACGAGCATGCCCGGTTCCACCACGCCGTCGTCGGCCGGTGCCTCGCCCACATGGGCGGTCCGCAGCAGGTGAGTCAGCTGGCGGATGCGGGCCTCGGCCTTGCCCTGCTCTTCCTTGGCTGCGTGGTACCCGCCGTTCTCCTTCAAATCGCCCTCGGACCGGGCCTGCTCAATGCGGGCCACGATTTCCGTGCGGCCGGGACCGGACAGGTGATCCAGTTCTGCCTTCAGGCGGTCGTAAGACTCCTGAGTGAGCCAAGCGGCAGGTGCGCTGTTGGTGGACACGGGTCTCTCCTTTTAATGACGACCGAACCAAGAATCTGGTCCGGCAGGCTGAATTTGCACTGCGGGCCGAAACGGCCTGACAAGCAAAGACCCCGCCGGGCGGTGACCGGTTGCAGTGCTGATCTTGCAGTGCTGATCACCTGGGCGGGGCATAACGTAGGCTCCATACTAGTTCTCAAAGCCGGTTTACCCAAGAACCCCAGCCGGCTTGAAATCCGCCCGGCAACCTGCACCGGCCCAGCCGGAGCAGCGTTCCCGGTTCCGGCTCAGCTTTCGTCGGCAATCCAGCAGGCGTTGACTCCGCCGGTAACGCCCAGGGAATCGGTGCGCAGCGTAATCCGCTGGCCGGTGGTGGCTTGCTCCGCCGGGCCGACAGTGACCTGTTTCCAGCCGACCACCGCGTAGGAGTCGTTCAGGGCCTGGACCGCGCAGGTGACCGTCGCGTCTGTATCCTTGGTCACCTGAAAATCGACCACCGCATGTCCGGCGTCGGTGATGCTGAAACCCACGTCCTTGAACGTCACTTCGCCGCTGGGGGAGGGCATGGCTATCCAAGCCGCTCCGGCGCATCCGAGCAGCACCGCGGTGCCGCCCATGATGATCTTGCTCCTGCGGGAGAGGCCCGGCTTGGGGGTGCCGTATCGATTGGCTAATCTTGTTGCGGACGGAAAACTATCCGGCGTCTGCTCGGGGGCTGGCTGCTTGACAGGACCTTCCTCAGTGCTCACTTCTTTATTTTATCCGAGTTTGTCCGTCCACAATCCGCCGACCCTCAGGAGTTGCTCGTGTCGACCGCGTCAAATGATATTTCCAGCCGTCAGGCACCGCTGCGGCTGCTGGCCGTGCACGCACACCCCGACGATGAGGCCAGCAAGGGTGCGGCCATGATGGCGTACTACGCGGCGCAGGGCGTGGACGTGATGGTGGCGACCTGCACCGGAGGAGAGCGCGGCAGTGTGCTGAACCCCTCCATGGAATCCAGTGCCGCCGCGAAGCGGGACCTCGCCGGACTGCGCCGCCACGAAATGGCCAACGCCCGGCGCGAACTGGGCGTGCAGCACCGCTGGCTGGGCTTTATGGACTCGGGGCTGCCGGAGGGCGATCCGCTTCCTGACCTGCCGTTTGGCTGCTTTGCCCTGGAACCGCTGGAGCACGCCGCAGCGCCCCTGGTGAAGCTGGTGCGCGAGTTCCGTCCGCACGTGATCATCAGCTATGACGAAAACGGTGGCTACCCGCACCCGGACCACATCATGGCTCACAAGGTGGCGGTGGAGGCCTTCTCGGCCGCCGGCGACCCGGACCGGTACCCGGGGACCGGCGAAGCATGGGAGCCGATGAAGCTCTACTATGACCGCGCGTTCAACCCCGAGCGGTTCCAGGCGCTGCACCATGCACTGGTGGAGGCAGGCGTGGACTCGCCCTACGCCGAGCGCATCGCCGCGTGGCAGGAGGCCGACACCGAGGGCCACCAGCCGCCGGCACCGACCCATCCCACCACCACGCAGATCCACTGCGGAGACTTCTTCGAGACCCGGGACCGCGCCCTGAAAAGCCACCGGACCCAGGTTGACCCTGACGGGTTCTTTTTCGCTGTTGATGCTCCGACGCAGCGGAAAGTCTGGCCGTGGGAAGACTATTCGCTGATCCTGACCAAAGTGGAGACGGAACTGCCGGAAACCGACCTGTTTGCTGGCATACGATAGAGGGTAGGGACGGCCTCAAGCCGCCTGCTTCCAAGAGAGAGAAAACTCAGTGAACTTCGTGTACAGCCTGCCCCAGCTCGTGAACCCCGGTGGAACCGAAGACGGCGAGCTGAAGTCCGGTTTGAGCATTGCCGACGTGACCCCCGGCCTGCTGGGTTTCCTGGCGACCCTCTTCCTGGTGCTGGTGGTAATTTTCCTGATCCGCGACATGGTCAAGCGCATCCGGCGCGTGCGTTACCGGGAGCAGGCCATGACCGGAGTGGGAACCGATGTTTTCATTCCCGCCACCGAGGACATTCAGGCCGGTTCCTCCGCTTCGGCCGGCACCGCTCCGGCCGGGGACCAGGCGCCGGCAGCCGGCAACGACGGCGGGCGGCGGCCCGGTTCCGCCGAACGCGGCTAGGAGACGGATATGGCCGGCAGGCTGCGCGGTGAGGCCTCGGCTTATCTGCGCCAGCATGCCGGCAACCCGGTGGACTGGTGGCCTTTTGGGGATGCGGCCTTTGACGAGGCGCGGCGGCGAAACGTGCCGGTATTCATTTCCGTGGGGTACGCAGCGTGCCACTGGTGCCATGTCATGGCGCATGAATCCTTCGAGGATCAAGCCACCGCCGAATACCTGAACGGGAACTTCGTTTCCATCAAGGTCGACCGCGAGGAACGCCCCGACGTTGATGCCGTCTACATGGCGGCCACCCAGGCCATGACCGGCCAGGGCGGGTGGCCGATGAGCGTGTTCACCCTGCCCGACGGCCGGACGTTCTACGCCGGCACCTACTTTCCGCCGCGGCCAGTCCAGGGGATGCCCTCATTCCGGGACGTCCTCGAAGCTGTCTCCGCTGCATGGCGGGACCGTCCGGAGGAAGTTGAACAGAGTGCTGCGCAGCTTGCCGCCCATTTGGCGTCGGGGCAGCAGGGAAACCGCCGGCTGCTGGGTCCGGTCCGCGCACTCGGCGTCGGCATCCCCGCGAATCCGGCTGCCGACGGCGCCGAAGCGGCGGACGGGCACGCGCGGACCCTGTCCTCGGCGGTTGAGGCCCTCGGCGGCCTTGAGGATCAGCAGTTCGGCGGATTTGGCGGCGCCCCCAAATTTCCGCCATCCACCGTGCTGCGGTTCCTGCTGGCCCACGCGGCCGGCGGAGCATCCACGGCAGACGACGCCGCATCGCTGGCTGACCGCACCCTGGGCGCCATGGCGCGGAGCGCCCTGTACGACCAGCTGGAGGGCGGCTTCGCCAGATACACCGTGGACCGCCGCTGGGCCGTCCCGCATTTCGAGAAGATGCTCTACGACAACGTGCAGCTGCTGGCGTTGTATGCCCAGTGGGCCCGGAGCGCGCTGGATCCGGAAGACCGCCGGCTCGCCCTGCGCGTCACCCATGAGACGGCGGACTGGATGATCAACCGGCTGCAGGTCGATGGCGGCGGTTTTGCCTCATCCCTGGACGCTGACACCGTCATGGACGGACACCGGGTGGAAGGCGGCACCTACGTCTGGACCGAGGGGGAGCTGGCGGAGGTACTGGGGTCCGAAACTGCCGACGCCGTGGCCGGCCTGCTGGATCTGGATGCCGGAAATATGGCCGCCCACGGCGGAAAGCCGGGCCCCGACGGGAACATCGGCAGCACGCTGCACTTTGGCCGCCGCCTGAGCCCGGACGAGGAGGAGCTGTGGCTGCGCTCCCGGCCCGCACTGCTGGCCGCCCGGAACCGGCGTCCGCAGCCGGAACGCGATGACAAGGTGGTGGCCGGCTGGAACGGACTGGCCGTGGCAGCGCTGGCCCGCGCCGCCGTCGTGCTGGCCGATGCGGGCGAGACAACGGCGGCGGAACGGGTGCGGCGGGCAGCCGTGGACGCCGCCGCCTATCTGCTGCGGGTGCACCGGGCTGGGCCAACGCTGCTGCGCGTCTCCCACGGCGGGCGCGGGCAGGGCATCGAGGGCCTGCTGGAGGACTATGCCGCCGCGGCGGAAGGATTGTTTGCCCTTTATGCCGCCACCGGCGACGAGCAGTGGTACACCGCGGCCGAGTCACTGGTGCTGCAGGCCGGAGACCGCTTCCTGACGGGGGATGTCCTGCTGGACACCGCCATCCGCCCGAACCAGCTCGCCAACGCCCAGGGCGCGCAGGCCGCCGCTGATCCCCTGGACGGGCCCACACCCAGCGGCGCCGCGCTCTTTGCCGGCGTCCTACTGACGTATGCGGCGTATTCAGGGTCCCTGCGCCACCGCGCCCTGGCGGAATCGCTGCTTGCCCACGTGGCGGTGGTGGCACCGCGTGCGCCGCAGGCCGCAGGCTGGTCCATGTCGGTGCTGCAGTTCATGCTGGACGGACCGCGGGAACTCGCTGTCACGGGCACTGACGCCGCCGCGGTGGAGGAACTGCTCCGTGCGGCGCGCGACGCCGGCGGGCCGGGCCTGGTGGTCGCATCGCAGGTGGCGGCAAACGGCACCGGGGACGCGCAGTCCGGGGCGTCCGGCCGGACCCGTGTTCCGCTGCTGGAAGGCCGCGGCCCCGGCACCGAACCTGCGGTGGCCTATTTATGCCGGGGCATGGTGTGCCGCCGGCCGGTCAGCACGCCGGCGGAACTGACCGAGCTGCTCAGGGAGGGCTGACGGTCCTGGGAACGGCCCTAGGACGCGCCGACCGAAAGCACAGCCATCAGGATGGCAACGTAATGGCATGCGAAGCCGGCCAGCGTGAAGGCATGGAAAATTTCGTGGAAGCCGAACCAGTCCAGGGACGGGTTCGGCTTTTTCATCGCGTAACAGACGGCCCCGGTGATATACATGGCGCCGCCAACGCAGACCAGTACTGCCGCCGTCGCGTTGATGGCGAAAAAATCCGGAATGTAGATCAGTGCGGCAAGCCCCAGGGCAATGTAGACGGGCGTGTAAAGCCAGCGCGGCGCATGCAGCCACAGCAGGCGGAACAGGACTCCGGCAACCGCGCCGCCCCAGATGAACCACAGCAGGACCTTGGCTTTTTCCGGCGGAAGCAGGGACCAGGCCAGCGGCGTGTAGGAGCCGGCGATCACCAGCATGATGTTGGTGTGATCCAGGCGTTTGAGGATGGTTTTGACCTTGGGCGACCAGTTGCCCCGGTGGTAGACCGCCGATACTCCGAACAGCAGCACGCCGGTGGCAGCGTAGATCGCCGACGCAATCCGGGTGCCGGTGGTGGGGGCCAGGACAACCAGGACAATCCCGGCGGCCAGCGCAAACGGTGTGGCACCGGCGTGCAGCCAACCCCGCAGTTTCGGTTTGATATCCAGGATGTCGGCTACCTGCTCGACGGCGGATTCCACGGGGCCGGGAGTGCTGCGGGAGCTGGGATCCCGCTCGGGCGGAGCGGACGACGATGAAGATGTCATAGACAAAAGCCTAACCTACGAGTCGGTAAGTTACTGCTCGGTAACTATAGGTTGCGTCACTCATTCCAGGGGTTCCCGAGGCCCACATCACTTCCCCATGCAGGGGAAAGTGACGCACGTCCAACTGGGCGCTCAAGGTTTGTCGCACCGCGCCGACCGGCCGGAAGTGCGCCCGGCTTTTTGGGAATACACTTTTTAGTGCGCCTCCCACCACCGCGGAGACGTTTTCTCCCAGCACAGAGGACAAGGCAGGTGCGGCTCCGCATGAGGTTTCCGGGCGTTGTGTATGCCTACTACGAGCGCAAGCTGCGCCGCAGCCTGGCCCGCGACCGCATCCCCGGGCACATCGGCGTCATGGTGGACGGCAACCGCCGCTGGGCAAAACTTGCCGGCGCGCCAACCAGTGACGGGCATCAGGCCGGCGCGGACAAGATCCTCGAATTCCTGGGCTGGTGCCAGGAACTGGGCGTGCGGCGGGTCACGCTGTACATGCTGTCGACGGATAACCTGAACCGCGATGCGGACGAGCTTGATCCGCTGCTGGACATCATCGGCAACACCTTGGACCGTCTGGGGGAGAAGGGGAACCTGCGGGTCAACGCCGTTGGCGCCCTGGATATCCTGCCGGCAGACCTGGCCGAAAAGCTCAAAAACCTCGGAGACACCACCAAGGATGCCAGCGGCCTGCACGTGAATGTGGCGATCGGCTACGGTGGGCGGCGGGAAATCGTCGACGCCGTCAAGGAACTCCTGAACGACGCTGCCGCCCACGGCAAGACCATAGACGAGATCACCGAAGATTTGTGCGACACGCAGATCTCGGAGTATCTGTACACCCGCGGACAACCGGATCCGGAGCTGGTGATCAGGACCTCCGGGGAGCAGCGGCTGTCCGGCTTCCTGATGTGGCAAAGCGCGTACAGCGAGTTCTATTTCTGCGAAGCGCTGTGGCCCGACTTCCGCCGCGTGGATTTCCTGCGCGCCCTCCGGGACTACGCCAGCCGGCAGCGCCGCTTCGGCTCCTGAGCCATCGCCTGAACCGCAGACAATCCGCCTGAACCGCAGGCAACCGCCTGAACCGCAGGCGAACTCGCAGTGAACGCAAAAAAACCCGCCCGTGTCATGCTGCGGCACGGGGCCGCCCCGGCGTACCTTGGTGCTATTGATCAGCGACCCGCTGACGGAACCGGAGGCCGGATGTGCACAGATTCAGTGCAGGAAGGCTCGTTTCCCGCTTTCCCCGGTCTGTGGACCTCCCCGACCAGCTAACCGGGGCACCGCCCCTGACTGGAGTTTCCCGTGGCCCTACCTTCATCCCCGCGAACCTCTGCCCACACCGGTGCGGCCGCCGAAGCGCCGGGCTCTGACAGCAGCCCCGAGGCCTACGTGCTGGACACTTCAGTCCTGCTCTCGGATCCCAAAGCGATTCTGCGGTTTGCCGAACACGAAGTGATCGTCCCGCTGGTGGTCATTACCGAACTCGAGAAAAAACGGCACGATCCGGAACTGGGCTACTTTGCCCGGGCCGCCCTGCGTCTGCTTGATGACCTGCGGATTGAACACGGCGGGCTGAGCGCACCCATTCCGCTGGGCGACTCCGGCGGCACCCTGCGCGTGGAACTGAACCACATATCGGTGGACGTCCTTCCGGCGGGTATCCGCGGAACCGACAATGACAGCCGGATCCTTGCCGTGGCCCGGAGCCTGGCCGACGAGGGGCGGAACATCACCCTTGTCTCCAAGGACCTGCCGATGCGGGTCAAGGCATCGGCGGTGGGGCTGAAGGCCGACGAATACCGCAGCGACCTTGTCCGCGACAGCGGCTGGACCGGCGTCGTCGAACTGGATGTGGCTGAAGCCGACGTCGACGCGCTGTACGAGCACCGCCCGGTGTTCATCCCCTCGGCCGCGGAGCAGCCGGTGAACACCGGCGTCGTCCTGCTCTCCAGCCGCGGATCGGCGCTCGGCCGGGTGGGGACGGACAAACAGGTGCGCCTGGTGCGCGGGGACCGCGACGTGTTTGGCCTGCATGGACGCTCCGCCGAGCAGCGGCTGGCCATCGACCTGCTCATGGATGCCGATGTCGGCATTGTGTCGCTGGGCGGACGGGCGGGTACGGGAAAATCCGCGCTGGCGCTCTGCGCGGGGCTCGAGGCGGTGCTGGAGCGCCGGGAGCACCGCAAGGTGGTGGTCTTTCGCCCGCTCTACGCCGTGGGCGGCCAGGAGCTTGGATACCTGCCCGGAACCGAGGCGGAAAAGATGGGCCCGTGGGGCCAGGCTGTCTTTGACACGCTTGAAGCACTCGTGTCCAAGGAGGTGCTGGAGGAGGTCCTGGACCGCGGCATGTTGGAGGTCCTGCCGCTGACACACATCCGGGGCCGGTCCCTGCATGATTCGTTCGTGATCGTGGATGAGGCGCAGTCCCTGGAAAAGAATGTGCTGCTGACGGTGCTGTCCCGGATCGGCCAGAACTCGCGGGTGGTCCTCACCCACGACGTCGCGCAGCGCGACAACCTGCGTGTGGGGCGCCACGACGGCGTGGCGGCCGTGGTGGAGACGCTGAAGGGACATCCGCTGTTTGGACACATCACGCTGACCCGCTCCGAGCGCTCGCCCATTGCGGCTCTGGTGACCGAGCTGCTGGAGGATGGACAGATCGGCTGAGGACCGGCTGAGAACCGGCTGGGCGGTGTCGTATCCGGAAATATGTTGACACGACCAACAATTGCAGGTGATGCTTTGTGCACCCGTAATGAGACGTTTCAATGAGGAGATGCCGTGACCCGTTTTGAGAGATCCAGTTCTTCCCGTTCCGCCCGCCGCAAACCGCTGCGCTTTGCGGTGGCAGCAGCGGCAGCAGCCCTGCTGGCAGCGACAGCCTCCGGATGCGGCTCATCCGAAACAGGCTCCGACGCCGCCGACGGACCGGTGGAGCTGCGCTTTTCCTGGTGGGGTAATTCCGACCGGGCGGAAATTACCCAGCAGGCGATCGACAAATTCGAGGAAGCGAATCCCAACATCACGGTGAAGCCGGAGTTTGCGGACTTCAACGGCTACTTTGACCGGCTGGCAACTACGGTGGCCGGCGGAGATGCTCCCGACGTCATCACGCTTGGCGGTGCCTACCCGCGCGAATACGGCGACCGCGGTGCGCTGCTGGACCTGAGCGAGGTTAGCGGGGACTTGGACCTCAGCAAGCTGCCGGAATCAGCCCTGGACAACGGTAACTTCAGTGATGTCCAGTACGGCGTGCCCACCGGCAACAACACCTACGCCCTGCTGATCAACCCGCGCGTGTTCGAAGAGGCAGGGGTTCCGCTGCCGGACGAGGATACCTGGACCTGGGAGGACTTCGCCGAAACCGCGGAGGCCATTTCAGCCAACTCTCCGGACGGCGTCTACGGAACGGCGGATCCAACCTCGATGGAGGCCCTGGACCTCTACGCCTGGCAGCACGGGGAATCCGTCTACTCCGAGGACGGCGGCATGAACATAGAACCGGAAACCCTGGCCGACTGGTGGGAAATGACCGCCGGTCTCCGGGAATCCGGAGCAGCACCTGAGGCCGCCCTCACCTCTGAGCTGGATGGGCAGGCGGGTCCGGAGCAGAGCCTGATGGGGCGCGGACTGTCGGCCATGGAATTCGCCTGGAGCAACCAGTACGCCGCCTACCAGAGCGCGTCGGGGGATCCGCTGCAGCTGATCCGACCGCCGGGTGAGTCTCACAAGCAGCCCGGCGTGTGGCTGCAGGCCTCCCAGATCTACTCCATCTACTCCAAGTCCGAGCACCCCAAGGAAGCCGCGGCGCTCATCGACTTCCTGATCAACGACCCCGAGGCCGCCAAAGTCATCGGAACGGACCGTGGCATACCGTCCAACCCCGACGTGCTGGAAGCCATCCAGCCCACCCTCACGGAGCAGCAGCAGGTCGAGAGCCAATTTGTGGGACGGATGGGCGAGTACGCCAACCGGCCCCTGATTATCGGCCCCGTCGGATCCACCAACACGCTCCAGATCCTGGAGCGGGTAAATTCCGGGGTCCTCTTCGAGCAGATTACTCCTGAGCAGGCAGGGGAACAGTTCATCCAGGAGGTTTCAGCAGCCATCGGCGTGGGCTAGGCAGCCCACAGGCGGCGCGGGTTCTCCACAGGCGGTGTTGAAGGCGGGAGCCCGCGGCGGCTATGGCGTACGGTGTTCCCATGGTGGGGATCCTGGGGGAGTACCGGCTGCTGGGCGGGCCGGCCTTCTGGGTGCTGTCCGCGGCCGCTGCGTACTTCCTGGTGCTGGCAGTGCGGCTCACGGTGGTGGACGCGGCGACGCACCGGCTGCCGAACCGGATCGTGCTGCCGGCCTATCCGGTTTCAGCGGTGCTTTTGGGCGCATCAGCCCTTGCCGCGGGTGATCCCGCACGGATCACGGCCATGGCGCTGTCCTGCGTGGTGCTGTGGAGTGCCTACTTCCTGCTGCGCTTTGGCAACCCTTCCGGCCTGGGATTTGGCGACGTCAAACTGGCCGGCGTGCTGGGACTGTATCTCGGTTTTACCGGCTGGCCCTATGTTCTTGCCGGGACGTTTGCCGCGTTCCTGCTGGGCGGATCATGGGGACTGTGGCTGATTCTGTCGCGGCGCGGCACCGGCAAAACGGCCATCGCCTTCGGCCCCTTCATGCTCGGCGGCGCCGCCCTGGCGATGGCACTACCTGGCCTACAGTAGAAGCATGCCCACCCCCGATTTTGTCCTGTCCCTGCGCGAAAAGATCGGCCACGAACTGCTGTGGCTCCCGGGCATCACCGGTGTTGTCCTTAATGAGGATGACCAGGTGCTGCTGGTGCGCCGCACCGACAACGGCCGGTGGACCCTGATCACGGGGATGCTGGACCCGGGGGAGGAGCCTGCGGCCGGAACCCTGCGGGAGATCGAGGAGGAGACGGGCATCACGGCCGAAATCGAGCACCTGATCCATGTCGGTTCGCACGGTCCCATCACGTTTCCCAACGGGGATCAGTGCAGCTTCCTCAATGTGGGCTTCCGCTGCCGGTACCTGGGCGGCCAGGCGCGTGTCAACGACGACGAGTCCACCGACGTCGGCTGGTTTTCCCTGGACCGGCTTCCGCCGCTCAGCGAACGGCACACGCTGCTGCTGAAGCTCGCGCTGGAAGCCGACGGCGTCCCTCACTTCGAACGCTGAACGCACCAGGCCCCGTCCTCCGGAAGGAAGACGGGGCCTGATGCCTTTGTTAGGACAGACGCTTAGCTGCCGTCGGTGCCGCGCGGCGTCGACGTGCTGCCTGCGTCCCCGGACGCCGCCGCTGTGTCGGTGTCTGTGATGGTGTCGGTGTCAGTGCCTGTCGTTGCGGCGCCCGTGGCTGCCGTGCCGGCTGCCGCGGAACCCTTGCCGGCCGCCAACCGCTCGGCCTCCAGCCGGTCGGCGTCGGGACCGCCCACGGCTTCACCGCGGGCGACCATGCCGGCCACGTCCGAGAGCGGGATCTGCTTCAGGAACAGGGCCAGCACCAGGGCAATGACGAGGAACGGAATCAGGTACCAGAACACCGGCGCCAGCGAATCGGCGTAGGCCGTGACAATTCCGTCACGCACGGGCTCGGGCAGCGAATCCATCACGGACGGCTGGATGGTGGCAGTGGCTTCACCCGCTGCGGAGGGGTCGAAGCCTGCCTTGGTGAAGACATCCATCAGGTTCTCGGACAGCCGGGAAGTGAACATGGCGCCAAAGATGGCCACGCCCAGGGCTGCGCCCACTTCGCGGAAGTAGTTGTTGGACGAGGTGGCCGTACCAATCTGGTCCACGGGCACGGAGTTCTGCACCACCAGGACCACCACCTGCATGATGTAGCCGAGACCGGCGCCGAAGACGAACAGCTGCGCGCAGATGACCCAAACCGGAGTGTCAGCGGAGAGCGAAGTCATCCACAGCATGGCGAGGATGACCAGCGATGCGCCGATGATCGGGTACTTCTTGTAGGTGCCGGTCTTCGTAATGGCCAGGCCGGAGTAAATCGAGGTGCCCATCATGCCCACCATCATCGGCAGCATCAGCAGGCCGGACACGGCGGCCGAAGTGCCGGTGGACATCTGCAGGAACGTCGGCACGAAGGCCAGCGCCGCAAACATGCCCATGCCCAGGGTGAAGCCAATGGCGGTGCTGTTGACGAAAATGGGGTTCTTGAACAGGCTCATTGGGATGATCGGGTCCGCCACCCGGTTCTCCACCATGACAAAGAGGACTGCGGACACCAGCATGCCGGCGCCGAAGAGCAGGGTCATCGGGTCGGTCCAGCCGTGGTCGTCACGGCCGCCGAAGTCGGTGAAGAAGATCAGGCAGGTGGTGGCGATGGACAGCAGTACGACGCCGCCGATGTCGATGCGCTTGGTGGCCTTCTTGCTGGGCAGGGTCAGGGTGAAGAAAGCGATGACGAACGCGATGATGCCGATCGGAATGTTGATGTAGAACGCCCACTGCCAGGTCATGTGGTCCACAAAGAACCCGCCCAGCAGCGGCCCGGCAACCGCGGACAGGCCGAAGATGCCGCCCAGCGGGCCAAGGTACTTGCCGCGCTGGTTGGCCGGCACGATGTCCGCGATGATGGCCTGCGAGAGGATCATCAGGCCGCCGCCGCCCAGGCCCTGGATGGCGCGGAAGATGACGAAGCCCCAGAAATCGGTGGCAAAGGCGCAGCCGACGGACGCTGCGGTGAACAAGGCAATGGCAAACAGGAACAGGTTCCGGCGGCCCAGCACGTCGCCAAACTTGCCGTAGATCGGCATCACGATCGTGGTGGCCAGCAGGTAGGCGGTGGTGATCCAGGTCTGGTGCTCGACACCGCCCAGCTCGCCCACGATGGTGGGCATGGCGGTGGACACGATGGTCTGGTCCAGGCTGGCGAGCAGCATGCCTGCGATCAGGGCGGAGAAAATGATCCAGATGCGTTTCTGGGTCAGCAGCAGCGGCTCGGAAGCACGCGCGGCGGTGGCTGTCATGGATTGTCCTTGGGAGAGGCGGGAGATGTGGAAGGGGTTTGGGTGGAAGGAACCGCGGAAGGGGGTTCGCCCGCAAGGGGATCCGCCGCGGCGAATAACTCCTGCATGGCGGTCACGGAGCCGGAAAGGATGGAACGGTAGGAACGGGTGTTGCCGGGCTCGAAAAAAGCCGGTCCGGCGCGTTCGCTAAGGCAGGCGAACACCGCGAGTGCGGCCCGGATCCTGGGATCATCGGTGGGGATGCCCTCACGGGCTGACAGGAGCGCGGCCATGGCCTTCTCGGCCTCGCCGGAACCGTGCATCACCTTCTGCAGCAGGCGCGGCTCAGCGGCCACGGCCTTCTTCAGCGCTGTCATCTCCCCGCGGGAGATGGCCATCCGGTCCATCAGCGCGACGGCGAAATCGACGAAGTCAGCCAGCAGCGACGGCGACAGGGACCCGGGGGCGGAAACCGCGCCGCCGGCAATAAACGCCTCAGCCAGGTCCGCGGGAATCTCATCCGCGGGGGAGCCGAGGATGGCATCCTCCTTGGCCGGGAAATAGTTGAAGAAGGTGCGCCGTGAAATGCCCACCTTCTCGCACAGTTCCTCGACCGTGAAACCGTTCACGCCCCGGGCTGCCGTCAGGGTGCGGGCTGCCGTAATGATGGCAACCTTCGTGGCGGTCCGTTTGCGCTCACGGAGACCGCAGGCTTCCATTGGTGCACTATTACTCACGCAGTGAATATTTACACCTTTAGCGTATGAGTGCAAATATTCACGCAAAAGGGCGCCCGGCCAATGGCCGGACGCCCCGAAGGGTGCTGGACTAGGCCTGCGGCGGCTTCGTCATGGACAGGACGTCAAGCGCCTTGTCCAGCTGCTCGGCGGTCAGTTCGCCGCGCTCGACGTAGCCGAGCTCCTCGACGGCCTGGCGGATGGTCTTGCCTTCCTTGACCGCGAACTTCGCGATCTTCGCGGCGTTCTCGTAACCGATGAACTTGTTCAGCGGAGTCACGATCGACGGGGACGCCTCGGCCAAGTAGCGGGAGCGCTCCACGTTGGCTTCGATGCCGTCGATCATCTTGTCCGCCATGATGACGGAGGAGTTGGCCAGCAGGCGGATGGATTCGAGCAGGTTCGACGCAATGACGGGGATACCGACATTGAGCTCGAAGTAGCCGAAGGTGCCGGCCCAGGCGATGGCGGCGTCGTTGCCCACCACCTGCGCGGCAACCTGCATCACGGCTTCGGAGATGACCGGGTTGACCTTGCCCGGCATGATCGAGGAGCCCGGCTGCAGGTCGGGGATGGCGATTTCGCCCAGACCCGTGTTGGGGCCCGAGCCCATCCAGCGCAGGTCGTTGGCGATCTTGGAGAAGGACACGGCAATGGTGCGCAGCATGCCGGAGACCTCGACGAGGGCGTCGCGGTTGGCCTGTGCCTCGAAGTGGTCGCGGGCTTCGGTCAGCGGCAGTCCGGTGTCTGCGGCCAGCAGCTCAATGACGCGCTGCGGGAAGCCGGCCGGGGTGTTGATGCCGGTGCCGACGGCGGTGCCACCGAGGGGGACTTCGGCCACGCGCGGCAGGGAGGCCTGCACGCGCTCGATGCCGTAGCGGACCTGCGCGGCGTAGCCGCCGAATTCCTGGCCCATGGTCACCGGAGTGGCGTCCATCAGGTGGGTGCGGCCGGACTTGACGACGTCCTTGAACTCCACGGCCTTGCGCTCCAGCGACAGTGCCAGATGGTCCAGGGCGGGGATCAGGTTGTTGATCAGGGCCGATGTTGCCGCCACGTGCACCGACGTCGGGAAGACGTCGTTGGAGGACTGCGAGGCGTTGACGTGGTCGTTCGGGTGAACGGTGGTGTCACTGCCGGCGTCCTTGAGCGCACGGGTGGCCAGTTCGGCCAGGACCTCGTTGGTGTTCATGTTCGAGGACGTGCCCGAACCGGTCTGGAAGACATCGATCGGGAACTGGTCATCCAGGGATCCGCCGGCCACCATGTCGGCGGCCTTCTCGATGGCCCGGGCGCGCTCGGCGTCGAGCACTCCCAACTCGGCGTTGGCAGTGGCAGCCGCCTTCTTGATCCGGGCCAGTGCCGCGATGTGCGCGCTGTCCAGCGGCTTGCCGGAGATCGGGAAGTTCTCGACGGCGCGCTGGGTCTGTGCGCGGTACAGGGCGTTCACCGGGACGCGGACCTCGCCCATGGTGTCATGTTCGATGCGGTATTCAGGAGTGTCAGAAGTCATGGTCCCAAGCCTAGTGTCCGCAGCGCCGGGGCAGAAACCGCGCCGTCACAGGGTGCCGGGCCGGGGACCGGAGCCGGCTGCGCCGCTGCCGGGGAAACCGCTAGCTGCGGGTGCGCTGAACGGCGGGGTGGACCAGGGCGCCGTAGCCGGAGACCAGGTCAGCTGCGCCTTCGGCCAGCCGGTAGGAAACGCCGATAACGGCGGTGCGGCCCTCCTCGACGGCGGCCGCAATGATCTGGGAGCTTTCCACCAGCTGCTCGGCGGTCTGCTTGGTGTGTTCCACCACCATGTCGTTGACCTCGGTGAACCCGTTGCGTTGGGCCGCCAGGACGGAAGGGGTAATGCGCTCCACCAGGTTGCGGATGTGACCGCCGGGCATCTCCCCGGTATCCACCGTGCGCTTGGCTGCGGTCACTGCGCCGCAGCTGTCATGGCCCAGGACCACGATCAGCGGAACGCCGAGGGTGGCGACGCTGTACTCCAGGGATCCGAGGACGGCGTCGTCGATCACCTGGCCGGCGGTCCGGATGACAAAGGCGTCGCCGAGGCCGAGATCGAAGATGATCTCGGCGGCCAGGCGGGAGTCGGAGCACCCGAAGATCACGGCGAACGGGTTCTGTTCGTGGATCAGGGAGCTGCGCCTGTTGGCGTCCTGATTTGGATGCGAGGACTTGCCGGCGACAAAGCGGGCGTTGCCTTCGCTAAGCGTCTGCCAGGCCTGGGCCGGGGTGATTACTGAAGCGGCTGGTTCATTCACGTTTCTTAGCCTAGACCCCGGATCACCCGGCCCGGAATTTTGTTGCCGGTCTTCGTTACTTGGCCGGCGCCGCGGTGAGGTCCCGGACCACGGCCTCGGCCAGCACATCGAACTCGGCCAGGTCCGCTTCTCCGGTCAGCACCACGGTGAGGCCGTCATGCTCCAGGACCATGCTGGCGTCACCGTCTGCGGAGTCGCGCAGCTCCCAGGTCTTGCCGCCGGCGGTGCGCTCACCGGCAACCATGGAATCTCCGGACACCTGGGCGATCCAGGTCGGATTGCCGGCGTTGGTTTCTGAAAGACGAATAAATTCAGTGTTGGGAGTGATGTATCCCACTTCCCAGAGGGGGACGCCGCTGCTGTTGTTGGCTTCCCAGCGGGCGTAGTTGGAGCTCCAGCCCTCCGGCAGCTTGGGCGCGAGCGGGGCGTAACCGGCGTCGCCGGCTGCCTGTACGGCAATCTGCTGCACGTTGACGTTCCGGGTGGAAGCCTTGGGGGCGGGGTTCAGGAGCACCGGAACCAGGACCAGCAGCAGCGTGATGCCGGTGGCGATCAGCATTCCGATCACGGTTGCGTTGGCGCGCTTGGCCTGCTTACCGGTCAGTACGGGGGTCACGGGCGTCTCTTGGTCCTGCTGGTGCTCACTCACCCTCCAATGATCCCCTATCCGGCCGTTCAAGTCCTAGTTGGGCCGCCCCGCCCGAAAGCGGAATAGGTTTTCATTGGTGGTGGCGCAGGCCACGGAGACTATGATCGAACAAGGACCCGCCGATTGTTATGTGACGAGCAACGGTTTAAAGAAACATTCGAAGATGAGGTTAGACGTGACCAAAGGCGCTCAGTACTCCACACTTTCCCCCGCCCTGGCAGTAGGCGACGACGAGCCGGACCGGAACTTGGCGCTTGAACTGGTCCGGGTGACCGAGGCGGCAGCCATTGCCGGCGGCCACTGGGTTGGGTTTGGCGATAAGAACGCGGCCGACGGCGCTGCCGTTGACGCCATGCGTTCCCTGATTTCCACCGTCCACTTCAACGGCGTCGTGGTCATTGGCGAAGGCGAAAAAGACGAAGCCCCCATGCTCTACAACGGCGAGCACGTCGGTGACGGCACCGGAGCACTCTGCGACGTCGCAGTGGACCCGATCGACGGCACCCGCCTGACCGCCCTGGGCATCAACAATGCACTGGCCGTCCTGGCAGTTGCCGAACGCGGCACCATGTTCGATCCGTCCGCCGTGTTCTACATGGAAAAGCTGATTACCGGACCCGATGCCGCCGACATGGTGGACCTGCGCCTGCCGGTCAAGCAGAACCTGCACCTGATCGCCAAGGCCAAGGGCAAGAAAATCAACCAGCTCAACGTCATGATCCTGGACCGGGACCGGCACAAGCCGCTGGTGCAGGAAATCCGCGACGCCGGTGCCCGCACCCGGATGCTGATGGACGGCGACGTTGCCGGCGGCATCGCGGCGGCCCGCGAAGGAACCGACGTTGACGCCCTGATGGGCATCGGCGGCACTCCCGAAGGCATCATCACCGCCTGCGCCATCAAGACCCTCGGCGGAGTCATCCAGGGTCGGCTGTGGCCCACCTCCGATGAGGAAAAGCAGAAGGCGATTGACGCCGGCCACGACCTGGACCGCGTCATGACCACTAATGATCTGGTGACCAGCGACAACTGCTACTTTGCCGCCACCGGCATCACCGACGGCGACCTGGTCCGCGGTGTGCGCTACAAGAAGGACCGCGTGCTGACGCAGTCCATCGTGATGCGCTCGAAGTCCGGGACCATCCGCGTGGTCGACGGCGAGCACCAGTCGCACAAGTGGGAGTCCTACGCCCGCCTGAAGTAGCCTGCTGCGCCTGGTCAAGCGGCTGCACCTGATCAACAGGCACCGCCTGGTCAGGCAGCACAGCAATCAGCAAAGAGCCCCGGAACCGTTTGATCGGTTCCGGGGCTCTTTTGCTAGGACGCCGGAACCGGCTCCGTCGCTGCTGCCGGCACCGATGCCGGCAGGAGCTCAAAGTCGGCCCGCTCGGACGGCACCCCGTTGACCTGGAGGGTGATGGCGTGCGGGCCGGGGTAGTACCGGCGGGTGGTGATGGGGCGGAAGGAATGCCCGCGCGTCAGCGTGATGGACTGACCGGGGTCAAGGGTTGCCGTGGTGAGCTTGAACGTCTTTGCGGTCTGGGACCCGTTGGCCTTGGAGTGATGGACGATGTAGTCCACGGCCAGCCGCGCCGGTTCGTCTCCGGTGTTTCGGATCGAGGCCGTGAAGCGGACGCTGCCGTCGAAGGGGACCGCGGTGCTGTCCAGACGGGGTCCGGATATTTCCACGGCGGCCGGCGCGAAACCGAGCAGGCTCAGCGCGTCCGGGTTGCCGCGCTTGATCAGGGTGCGCAGGGCGTGGCGGATCAGTGCGGGCGTGTGCGGAGCGGGGTCTGCCAGCCACCGGCGGGCCGTGTTGACCACGAGCTCCGGGTGGTCGCGGCTGAGGTCATTGAGGTGGTTGGCCACGGAGCGCCGCACATAGTCGCTCTCATCCCGGTACAGGGTGTCCAGCAGGGAAACGGTTGCGCCGGGACGGGCCAGGATTCCCGGCACCCGGACTGACCATGGCAGGTACGGGCGGGTGCCTTCCGACGCCAGCCGGCGCACGTGCTCATCGGAGGAGTCCGTCCATGCTGAAATGATGGAGAGGGCCCGGTCCAGGTCGTGGCGCAGGAGCACCCGGACCGCGAATTCGGAGGTGAGCCGCGGGGTGAGTTCGGCCAGCAGGGCCAGGGCGTCGTCGAACGCCGTTGGCTCTGCTCCCGCCTGGTCCGCTTCCACGGCTTTGACGGCGACGGCGGAGGTCACCGGCCAGATCAGCCATCCGGTGAACTCCTCAGAGCCCGCAGCGGCGCGCAGAGCGCGTGCGAGATCCGCGTAGCTGCCCGGCAGATCGGCCAACAGCGCATCGCGCAGGAAATCGGCCCGTTCCCGCAGGGACAGGCCATCAAGACGATTGCCGGCAGCCTGCAGCGCGGGACGCGGGGAACCCGGAACCGCCGTGCTGATCGCGCGGGCCAGTGCCTGCGCGGACGCGGCACCGAGGAGTTCGTCTGCGGAGGGCACTGCTACCCGGCCCGCAGCCGGTTGCGCCCGGTCACCCGGTACACCACGGCGGCCAGGGCGACGACGGCAGCGGCTGCCACTGCGGCGATTGCGGTGCCGTTGGACAGCAGTTCGCCGTTGAGACGCGACACGGCAATCCAGGACAGGCCCCACGCCAGCGCCGCCGCAGGGGCCAGCCGTCCGCGGCCGTAGGCGGCCAGTCCGACACCCAGTGCGGCAACAACGGCCAGGATGGCGACCGACCACACCTCCGGGGCGAGTCCGAAACCGTCGAAGCCGGCGTCGGTCAGCGCGGCAGCGGTATTGGCGCAGGTGGCCACCGAAACCCAGCCCAGATACAGGCCCAGGGTTCCGTCGACGGCGATGGCCTCGATCCAGTTGGCCGCCGGGGTCCGGGCGTAGCGCACAAAACATGCCACCAGTACGGCGAGCAGGAGGACGATGACAAGGACGCTGATCCCCACCCAGCCCGCCTGGACACTCAGGATCCAAGCGGCATTCAGGACCAGGGACGCGGCCACCAGCCAGCCCAGGGAACGCTGGCGCTCGGACGTGCGCTGGGAGGGCAGCCACTGGAAGATGGTGTAGGCGCCGAGTCCGGTGTAGATGACGGACCAGATGGAGAAGGCACCGCTGGCCGGCGCCAGATAGGTGGCGTCCGCGTTCAGGGCTCCGCCCGCGGCCTGGGCGATGGGGGTGCCGCCGAAGACGCCGACGCCGATCATGGAGCCGACAATGCAGACAATGAAGCAAAGGGTGACTGTCAGCTGCCTGGACAGGTCGGATCCCCGGGAGCCGGGGACCGTGGAACGGGTACCAGAGGTTGAAGTAGTCATGGTTTGAGCCTAACAAGTGGCCGGGACCACAGGCGGGCCGGCGGCCCGGCAACCCCCGGTAGGCTGGAAAGCATGACACTGCGCGTTACACCCTGTTCCGATTCCGCCCGCTGGAACGAAGCCGTCAACGGTTTCAACGGACACCCGCAGCAGTTGTGGGGCTGGGGCAAAACCAAGGCCGAGCACAACTGGAGCGTTGACCGCCTGCTGGTGGAGGACGACGGCGGCAAGGTGGTGGGCGCCGCCCAGGTGCTGCTGCGCCGGCTGCCGTTCCCGTTCAAGGCGCTCGCCTACATCCCCCGCGGCCCGCAGTCCGTGCCCGGCCGTGAACTCGAGGTTCTGGGCGCCGTGAGCGACTACGTCAAGAAGACCCACGCGCCCGTGGCCCTGAGCATTGAACCGGACTGGGATGCCGGCGGCGTGATCGCCGCGGGCCTGCCGGGTGCCGGGTTCCGCCCCTCCGCCAACACCATCCTGATCGGCCGCACGCTGATCCTGGACCTGTCCCGGACCGAAGACGAGCTGCTGGCCGAGATGTCCAAAAAGCACCGCCAGTACATCCGCAAGTCCGGCCGCGAGGCGCTGGAGTACCGCCGGGTGAGCCGGGACGAGATTCCCAAGTGCCTGGCGGTGTACAAGCAGACCGCGGAGCGCGCCGGCTTCGGCATCCACGAAGACGGGTACTACCTGGACATCTTCGACAACCTGGGCGATGACTCGCCGGTGTACGCGGCCTTCAGCGGAGACGACGTCGTTGCCTTCCTCTGGCTGTCCACCAGCGGCTACACCGCCTTTGAGCTGTACGGCGGGATGACCGAGGAGGGCGAGCACCTGCGCGCCAACTACGCGCTGAAGTGGCATGCGATTCAGGCCATGAAGGAACGCGGCATCATCCGCTACGACTTCAACGGCCTGCTGAACGACGGCGTGTCCAAGTTCAAGATGGGCTGGGCGAAGCATGAGGACCAGCTCGCCGGCACCTGGGACAAGCCGCTGTCCCCGCTGTACCCGGTGTTCACCACGGCGCTGCCGCTGGCCAAGAACGGGCTGCGGAAGCTGCGCGGAGTGGCTGCTGCCGCGAAGGCGAAGATCCGCCGATAAGGAAGTCCGCCGGGTCCTGCAGGGCCGTCAGGACAGCACTCGCTGCAGGGACAGTGGGGCGCTAAAACGCCGGCAGCGGCTCGGCGGAACCGGCCCCCTCAGCGTCGGCCGAACCGACGGTCACCGCAAAGGCGAGTGCGCCGTCGTCGTGCTGGGCCGAATGCGCGGATAGCTTGGCAATCACCGGGGCCTCAGCGGACGGAATGAACGCGCTTTGGCCGGTTTCGAGCACCAGGTCACCCTTGGGGGAGTCCAGCACCACCGTTCCGCGGACCACAATGACGATCGTGGGCCCGTTCTGCAGCACCGAAACGTCTGAGCCGGACATGGACGCGGCGGGGGAGTAGCCCTCCGCCGTGTCCTGGGCCCGCTGCTCCAGCTCGATCCGCTGCAGCTGAAACTCACCAAACGGAGGACGGTACAGCTCCTGGCCCATCTGCGTATGGACCGGGGACAGCAGCGGCACATCAACGGGCCGGAAATCGACGGTCTTGAGCAGCTCAGCCACATCGATGTGCTTGGGGGTCAGGCCGCCGCGCAGCACGTTGTCCGAGGACGCCATGACCTCAATGCCAAGGCCGCTGAGGTAGGCGTGGACGTTGCCCGCCGGCAGGTACACGGCCTCGCCCGGCTGCAGCGACGCACGGTTCAGCAGCAGGGACAGCAGAACTCCCGGGTCCTCCGGGTAATAGGCGTTCAGGTCCGCGGCGGTGCCCAGTTCCTTCGCGAACGGCTCCAGGTCCTCCGGGGCGGAGCCTGCCAGCGCCCCGGCGGCCACCCGCACCGCTTCCCGCACATCCTCGCCGTCGCTGATCAGCGTGCGGAAGACGCTCTGCAGCCGGTCCGCAGGCTCATGGCCGCTGGACAGCTCGCTGACGGCCCAGGACAGCAGCTCCGGCGTTTCACCGCCGCGTGCCTCGATGGCGCGGATGGCGGCCCGGAAAAGCTCCGCGGCCTCATCCGGCTGCCGGAAACCGCACAGCGCCTCAAAGGGCGTGAGGGCAAAGATCATTTCCGGCTTGTGGTTGTCGTCGCGGTAGTTGCGGTTTGGCGCGGCACGGTCCAGCCCCGCTGCCTCTTCCGCGGCAAACCCTTCCCGCGCCTGCTCGCGGGTGGGATGGACCTGAAGGGACAACGGAGTGCCCGCGGCCAGGACCTTGGCCAGGAACGGAAGGACATTGCCGTACGTTTCGGCGGTTTCCCGGCCCAGCATCTGCTGGGGATCGGCAGTGATCAACTGGTCCAGCGTTTCGGCGTCCGGCACCGGCGGCACCAGGGACGACGGCGCCCCCGGGTGGGCGCCGATCCACAGTTCGGCCTCCGGCTGGCCCGACGGCTCCCTGCCGAACAGTTCAGCCATGGCGGTGAAGGAACCCCAGGCGTAGGGCCGCAGTGTGTTGTCCAGCAGGTACATGGCTCTCTTTTCGAAGGCGTCGGGACGGGTCCGGTGATGCCGGAGTGCCGGGTTATCCGGGGCTGCACTCGCCGTTGTTGCTCAGCAGGGCGCCCAGCGTGGCGTCATCCTGGATTTCGGCCAGATACTGCAGGTATTCCTCGGTGATTTCGGGCTGCTCAGCTTCCGCAGGCTGCTCCGCGGGGCCGGCCTCTGTGCCGATGTCCGTGCTGGTGCCGGCGTCGCCGCCCTCTGCGGGAGCGGGCTGTTCAGCAGCCGGCGCTTCCGCAGGTGCTTCCGCCGGCGCTTCAGGTTCCGCTCCCTGGCCCGAAATCACCTCCGCCACCCGTGAGTGGATCAGGGTGAAATCGGGGTAGGTCACAAAGTTGTCCGCGGCCGTGCCAAAGTCGGGCGGGCCGATGGTCAGCCGGTCCATGGGCTGACCCTTGGCTTTCAGGGCGAGGTCCAGGAAGCTGCCCAGCTGGTGCTGGGGAATGTCCGTCTTCACGATCTGCTCACCGGCCGAAGCGATGGCCTGGAACCGGGTCAGGAGGGTCGCCGGATCCAGCTGGGCCACCATGGCCTGCTGGACGCACTGCTGCCGGGCGATCCGGTGATAGTCGGTGACAAACTCACGGGACCGGGCGTACCAGAGCGCCGTGTAGCCGTCCATTTTCTGGGTGCCGGGGGCAATCCAGCCGTCCGGCGGGTAATGCCGGTTGGTTCCCGGTATTTCGCCGGCGGTGATGGGAACCCAGCCGCCGGCATTGATCGTGATGCCGCCCATGGCGTCGATCAGGGTGGAGAAGCCCTCCATGTCCACGATCACGTAGGCCTGGACTTCCAGGTCCAGGATGCCGGACGCGGCATCCATCATGGCCTCGGCCCCGGGATCGCTGGAGTCCGGATACAGGTCGGGATGGTTCTCCACCACGGTCTGGTACAGGCTGTTCAGGATGCACTCGTCTCCGCAGTTGTACCCGTCCGGGTACACGGCGGCCAGCGGGGAATCATCCGGGAAGGGGGCGTTCTGGAAGTTGCGGGGAAGGCTGAAGGTGATGGACTTGCCGGTTTTGGCATCAACGCTGATGACGGACATGCTGTCCGGGCGCAGGCCCGTGCGGTCCTCGCCGGCGTCGCCGCCCATCAGCAGGAAGTTGTACCGGCCGTCCACCGGGTCGAAGGACGGGCCCGAGGAAAAGATGCTGCCGACGGCGCTGCGGCTGACGTTGAGCATGTACGCACCGTAGGCCAGCCCGCCGCTGGTGCCGATCATGAGGACCGTGAGGAGCCCGGCGACGATGGGCCGCATGCGCCGTTCCAGCAGCGGCGGCCGGATGATGCGCAGCGTGTTCAGGAACAACAGGGCCCAGCCGGCGGCCAGGGCCACCAGGACCACCATGAGGATGAAGGACGCCCAGCCGTTGGTGACGATATTCACCAGCATGATGCGGTTGGTGAAGGCAAGAACCAATGCGGCCAGGACCAGGGCCCACACCGTGAAAGTCACCTGCAGGGCGCGGCGGCCCAGCTTCCGGTTACCGGCAACAACCTGCGCCGAGCCGGGCAGCACGAGTGTGAGCAGCAGCAGGATGAAAGCCCGTTTGTTGCGTGCGGCCGGGGACGCCGACTGGGGGTTGCGCACCGGATCGGTGAGCATGCCCGCGCCGTCGTTGTATTCGGTCCTCTGGTCCATGGCCGGTCCTAGTCGCTGACGGTGACGGACGTGCGCAGCTTCGCGCCCTTTGCCAGCGCGCTCTGGCGCAGTCCGGACGCAAACTCGATCAGCTGCTGCTGCAGTTTGGCGGCCAGCGGGTCGGTGCCTGAAGCGAGCATCCGCACGGCGAGCAGTCCTGCGTTGCGTGCTCCGCCTATGGACACGGTGGCCACGGGCACGCCGGCTGGCATCTGCACGATCGACAGCAGGGAGTCCATGCCGTCCAGGTACTTCAGCGGCACCGGAACACCGATCACCGGAAGCGGTGTCACGGCAGCCAGCATGCCCGGCAGGTGGGCTGCGCCGCCGGCTCCGGCAATGATCACCCGCAGTCCGCGGCGGTGTGCCTGCTGACCGTACTCAATCATTTCGGTGGGCATCCGGTGAGCGGATACGACGTCGGCCTCGTACGGGATGTTGAATTCGGCCAGGGCCGCCGCGGCCGCGTCCATGACGGGCCAATCAGAGTCTGAGCCCATGACTAGTCCTACCAGTGGCGTATCGCGGCTGCTCATGAGTTCTCCTTCTGGGAATCGCGGCCGTCGCGGAGGATGGCAGCGGCGTGTTCAGCGCTCCGCCGCGCCTCCGGGAGGTCCGCTGCGCTGCGGCCCACCACGTTGACGTGCCCGATTTTCCGGCCCGGCCGGACCGATTTACCGTAGTTGTGAATTTTGGCAGCCGGCTCGGCAGCCAGTGCCTGAGCATAGCCGCTGAAGAGATCAGTGTTTGCACCGCCCAGATAGTTCTTCATGACGACGACGCCGCCAAGGACATCCGTGGCGCCCAGGGGAAGGTCAAGGACGGCCCGCAGATGCTGCTCGAACTGGCCGGTGACGGAGCCGTCCATGGTCCAGTGCCCGGAGTTGTGCGGGCGCATGGCCAGCTCGTTGATCAGGAAGCCCGGTCCACGCCCGGGTGTTTCAAAGAGCTCCACGGCCATGACCCCGGTGACGCCCAGTTCAGCGGCCAGCCGCAGGGCCGCATCCTGCGCCGCGGCCGCCACCTCCGGGTCCAGTCCCTGCGCCGGGGCAATGACTTCGTCGCAGACGCCGTTCACCTGGATGGAGTGGACCACGGGCCAGGGGACGGCGCTGCCGTTGGGTGTCCGGGCCACCAGGGCTGACAGCTCGCGGGTGAACGGAACCTTCTCCTCGACCAGCAGCGGTTCTCCGGTGAACCAGTCCTCCGCGCCGGCCGCTTCCCCGGCGTCGTTGATGATCCGGACGCCTTTGCCGTCATAACCGCCGCGCGGGGTTTTGAGGACAACGGGCCATCCGGCGGACGTGCCAAACTCAACCAATTCTGTGATTCCCGACACTGCCGCCCACCGCGGGTTGGGAAGGCCAAGCCGGTCCACCGCGGCCCGCATGACGAGCTTGTCCTGGGCATGGATCAACGCCTCGGGGGACGGCTGCACATTCACCCCGGACGCTGTCAGGGAGCGCAGGTGCGATCCCGGAACGTGTTCATGGTCAAAGGTCAGGACGTCGACCCCGCCGGCAAAGGCGGCAAGGGTTTCAAGGTCGGTGTAGTCCCCGACGGTGGCGGAGGCAACGGCTGGAACGGCCGAAACGTCAGGGCCTTCGGCCAGCACACGAAGTTCAAAACCGAGGGCCACTGCTGCGGGGGCCATCATCCGGGCCAGCTGGCCACCGCCGACGACGCCAATTATAGGTAAGCTCACGACATTAGGTTACCGAAAAGGGGCCGCAAACCCGTTTTCCGGAGCCACTTCCGGGCCCGGGCCTCAGACAACTCCCATCAACCGGGGGTAATATTGTGCCCTTACCGTCCGCCTTTCCAGCGCGGCGGGTACTGTGTCCAGCTTCGGCATTCCGGCCGGCGGCGCACCAACGGCCTCGGAGGATCATGTTTTCATCACTGTCTGCGCGCATTAGAGGGCTGGCCTCGCTGTTTTGGCGGGAAGTCGCGAAGTTCGGCACCGTTGGGGCTTTCGCCTTTGTGGTGGACAACGGATTGTGGTGGATTCTTTTCCACGGGCCGCTGGAAGGCAGCGCCACCAAGGCTCGAGTCATCAGCGCCCTGGCCGCCACACTCTTCTCCTGGCTGGCCAACCGCTTCTGGACTTTCCGCCGCCGCCGCCAGGCCAACGTCACCCGTGAGGTGGTGCTCTTCTTCGTCATCAACGGCGTGGGCATTGTCATTTCCAGCGGGTTCACGTGGGTTGCGCAGTATCCCATGGGCATCACCGACGCCAAGTGGCTTGGATTTGCCGGGGTTGTCGGCATCGGCGTCGCGACCATTCTGCGGTTCTTTGCCTACCGGTTCTGGGTCTTCAACAAGGAACTGGATGACGAGCCGGGCTACGAGGGAGACTACGAACTCCTGGACGAAAAGGCTGGAAAGCCGGGGGCTGCCCAGCGATCCGGCAGCGGGGAGGCAGTCAAAACCACCCCGCCCGTTCCCGGGGTGAACCGGTCCAGCCTTGAAGCGGAGCCTACGCCTCCAGCTGGGCAGTAATCTTTTCGGCGGCGAGCAGCCGGGGGGTTATTTCCACTTCCGGCACCGCCAGCACCACCGTTCCACCGGCCGCCCAGGTGCGCAGCGACGCCGTCAGCACTGCCGGCAGGCCGGCTGCGGCAGGAACCAGCAGTGTCTGCCGCGCTCCGCTGCCGGCGGCTTCCGCCAGCTGCCCGTAGGTGAGGCTGGGGCCCGCCGTGATGTGCAGTGCCGTGTAATGATCCCCGGCCTCGTCCCCGGCCACATAGGTGTCCGCGTAACTGCGCACTTCGGCAGCGTAATCCACTGCGGCAGCCGGAAGGCTTCCGGCCCAGCGGAGTTCCAGGGCTCCCGGAGCCACGGCAACCACGGTCCCGTCGGCGGTGTCCAGCACCTCCTGTGAGGCAGTCACTGTGACATCGGGTGCCGCCGCGCTGTCCTCCGCTGCATCGCCCACCCGCGCTGCATCACCCATCAGTGCTGCATCACCCACCAGCACGGTGCAGCCGGTCTGCCACGCGGCCAGCGCCCACACCAGGGTTTTCCAGTGCGGCGGAAGATCAAGGCGCAGGCGAATGCCTGGCTCGGCGTCGAGCTCGTCCACCAGAAGGTTTGACGTTTTAGCCACCCAGTTATCCAGCACCTTCCCGGACAGTTCAATCCGCTCCGATCCCGGCCCGTACCAAATCAGGGCGGGGGATGTTGCCTGCCGGGTGCGCAGAGTGGACAGTATGGTGGGAACGGAAATCCTGGCGGACATCTCGGGTCTCTTTCCTGTAGAGGGGCGCCGCGGCCGGCGCCGGTGGCAGGGACGCAGCGGATATGTCCCCGGTGGAAAATAAAACCCCCGGGGCGCAACTGCGACGCGCCGGTCACGCGGGCCGAAATCCGGGCGTGGCGTGCCCGGGATCTGACGTCTTGACTCTATAGGATGCCGAAACAGCTTGACGGCATCGTATTACACGCGTGTAATTAGGTATCGGATTTGTTCCAGCAATCCACCACCAAGATGCATTCCAAGCAGGCTGATTGTGCCTGGCAGGGCTCAAAGATCCGCTGCAGGGACAAAAACACCGGGAGGTCTTCCATGGGGCAGGCAGAATACACGCACGATCGGTCCATCGCCGCGCAGGCATCGGCCAGCTACGGCTCACGCGGCGTGCCCGTGGACTGGTACGTGGATCCGGCTGACCCCGGGGCTGCGGAACGCTACCGCCGGGATGCCGCTGAGCTGGAGGACCAGGCCACCGCGTTCCTGGCCGCCCACGAAGCCCTCGCTCCGGACACCGAGGACGAGGAGCTCCTCCTCGATCCGCCCGTGGCTTTGTTCCCGGTCCCTGCGGAGAAGGACGCCCGGCCCGTGTGGATCGGCCTGCCCGGGTTCAGCGAAGACTACGACGACGGAGAGCTGGGCTGGCAGTCGGACGCACTGTGCGCCCAGACGGATCCCGAGGCCTTCTTCCCGGAGAAGGGCGGTTCCACCCGCGACGCCAAGAAAGTCTGCGCCGCCTGCAACGTTCGCTCCCAGTGCCTGGAGTACGCCCTCGCAAATGATGAGCGGTTCGGCATCTGGGGCGGACTCTCGGAGCGCGAACGCCGCCGGCTTCGGAAGCAGGCAGTCTAATTCCTTCGCACGTTCGCGTTTGTGCCGTTGTTGTTGCCCACAACGGCGCACAGTACCTTCCCGAAACACTGACATCCCTGGCCGGACAAACCCGGCCGGCTGACCTGTGCGTTGGCGTAGACGCCGGCTCCACGGATAACTCCGCCGCGCTGTTGCGGCAAACCCTGCCTCCGGGCAGCCCGGTGGTGAGCGCACCCCCCAAGACCGGATTCGGCGCCGCCGTCCGGGCGGGCCTGGCCGGGCTGGCCGAATCCGAGCCTTCCGATGAAACCGTGGACTGGCTGTGGCTGCTCCATGATGACTCCGCCCCCGCGCCGCAGGCGCTGCAGGAACTGCTGCTCGCCGTTGAGCGCGCGCCCTCGGTGACCATCGCCGGCACCAAGCAGGTTGATTGGGAGAACCCGCGGCTGCTCGTCGACGTCGGCGTGTCCATCAGCAGATGGGCCGAACGGGTAACGCTGATTGATGCCGATGAACTGGACCAGGGCCAGTACGACGCCCGCAGCGACATTTTTGCCGTGAATTCCGCCGGCATGCTCGTGCGCCGGGACGTGTGGGAAGCCCTGGGCGGATTTGATCCGGCGCTGCCCGGCACCGGTGACGACGTTGACCTGTGCTGGCGCAACCGGCTTGCCGGACACCGCGTTGTCGTGGTCCCGGCGGCCAAGGTACGCCATGCCGGCAGCAGGCCCAACACCGCTGCCTCCGCCCGTGCCTCCCGCCGGGCCGAAATTTTCCTGCGGCTCAAACATGCTCCGCTGTGGCAGGTGCCGTTCCTCATGGCCGGCGCCGTCCTGGGCGGATTTGGCCGGTTCTTCCTGGGCATGCTGGCCAAGGATCCCGCGTACGCACTGGCCTCGCTCACCGCGAGCATCGGCGGCGTGCTGCGCCCGGTGGATTTGTATCGTTCCCGCCGTGCCGCTGCCGCCACCCGGGTCCGTCCGCGCAGCGCCGTTCATGCCCTGCGCACCGGTCACCGGGAGGTGCGGGAACACCGCCGCTCCCTGTTCGAAGCCGAACCCCTTGATGCCTCCGCCTCCGGGTACGGGCTAACCCCGGCGGGGACCACGCGGCTGCCCGGATCCGGCGCAGATGCCGGTTCCCTCGAGCCCAGCGGAGACTCCAACGACGACTTCGCGTCCCTGGCCACCCCCTCCCGTGCGTGGGTTGGTGTTGGCGCCGTCGCTGCGCTGCTGCTGCTCCTGGCCGCTTCGCTGATCGCCCTGCACCGCTTTATCGGCGCACCGGCACTGGCCGGCGGCGCGCTGCTGCCTCTGTCCGGCCGGCTCGGGGAAATCTGGGCCAACGCTTCATCCTGGTGGATTGAGCTTGGCTCCGGCTACCCGGGCCACGGAGATCCGTTTGACTACGTCCTGTGGCTGCTGGGGACGGCCGGCCTGGGCAACACCAACACCGCCGTTGTAGCCCTGATGCTCACGGCCATGCCGCTGGCCGGACTCAGCGCATGGTTTGCCTCGGGCGCCCTGACCAGACACCGCGGACTGCGTTTTTGGGCCGCCATGTTCTGGGGCGCCGCGCCGGCGCTGCAGGTGGCGCTGGGGGAGGGCCGCCTCGGCGCGCTGACAGCACATATTCTGCTGCCCCTGTTCTTCCTGGCCGCGCTGCGTGCCGTGGGAGCAGGAGCGCCTGCCGCTGCGGCGGCGCGATCCGGGGAACGGCAGCCGTCCCCTGCCGGAATCGTCCTGTTCCCGGGCACCGGCGGGGTTCCCAGCTGGGCAGCCGCCGCAGCGGCAGGCCTGCTGCTGGCTGTCCTCACGGCATCGGCGCCCACGCTGTTTGTCCTGGCCGCGGCTGCGGTGCTGCTGCTGTCCCTGCGGCTGCGCCGGCGCGCCAGGACCCTGTGGTGGTCGCTGCTGCCGTCCGCCGTTTTACTGCTGCCCATGGCGCTCTCCACTCTGGGACGCCCGCGTGCCATGGCCGCCGATCCAGGGGTACCCCTGGCCTTTGACCCGGCTGCGCTGTGGCAGCAAATCCTGGGTTTCCCCGCTGCCTTCGACTTGGCCTCTCCGCTGCCCATGGCAGAGTTCCTGCCCGCCGGGCCCTGGCCGCTGGTGCTGGCCCTGCTGGTTGGAGCTCCCGTTGTGGCGCTTTCCGCTGCCGCGCTGTTCGGCGGCCCCCGGGCCGCCCTGGCCCGCCTTGCGTGGGTCCTGAGCATCCTGGCCCTGGTACTGAGTTGGCTTTCGACCTTTGTCGCGACCGGCGCCACCGCAGACGCGCTCGTTACCCCGTTCCCGGGCCCGCTGGTTTCGGCCGCCGTGTTCCTGCAGCTGAGTGCCGCCCTGCTCACCGGTGACGCCCTCCTGGCCCGCCGCGGCACCACGCGGCGTTCCGCCGTCAGCGGCACCACCGAAACGGCTCCCTCCGGACGTGGCATCTCCGGACGGACCGTTCGTCCGGCCGCCGTTCTGCTGGGCGTGCTCCTGGCCCTCGGCCCCGCGGCGAGCCTTGCACTGTGGAGCATTCCGCTGGCCGCCGGCTCCGCAACCGCCGACGGTGCCGGCGGCGTTATCGGCTCACGCTTCCTCGTTGAACCGGCGGCCGAGCTCACGCTTCCCGCCACCGCAGCGGATAAGGGCGGGAGTGACGAGCGCACCCGGACGCTGCTGCTGCGCACGGATGCGAACGACGACGTCACAGCAGCCCTGATGCGCAACGGCGGCACAACTATGGACAGCATGTCCGCCATCTATGCGGCCCGTGCCATCACCGGACCGGTCAACGGCGAGGAACTCGCTGGTGATGACGATGCCGCGTCCGACCTGCGCCGCGCGGTTGCCGTCATCACCGCCGGAACCGGCGTGGACCCGCGCGGTGAACTCGCGCGCCTCGGCGTTGCCTACATTGTCCTGCAGCAGTCGGACACCTCGGCGGAACTCCTGGCCGGCAAAATGGACTCGGTTCCCGGGTTGACGCCGGTGGGACAGACAGGCTCCGGCTGGCTGTGGCGGGTTGCCGGGCAGGCTGAGGCGCAGGGCACCGAAGGCCTGCAGGAACATTCCGGCAGGGCACGGATTGTGGCGGCCGACGGGACAACGGAAACCGTGGTTCCTTCCGGGCGCACCAACGTCGAGACAACCATCCCCGACGGCGGAGAAGGACGGCTGCTGGTGCTGGCCGAACGCTCGGATCCCGGATGGCGCGCAAGCCTTAACGGTGCACCCCTGACCGCAACCGCGGACGGCTGGGCACAGGCCTTCGAGCTGCCGGCGGCAGGCGGAGAGCTGGAGATCAGTTATGACACCCTGTGGGAACCATGGGTGGGGGCCCTGCAGGTGCTCGTGATTGCCCTGACCGTGCTGCTGGCAGTGCCGACACGGAGCCGCGCCGGCGCCGTGCGGCTGCCGGGCAGGCAGGGGCCGCTGCGCGAAGAAGCTGCGGGAATCCCCGCAACCGCTCCCGCAGTGGAAGACACCTCCACCCGCACGGCCGAACCTGCCAGGTCTGGCGCTCCCGTAGCGGCACGGCAGGCCGCAGGATCAGGGTCACCGGCCGGAACCGGAACAAACGCGGACTCCAACGCCGCCGCGGACAGGCACAATGACAGAGTGAACGCCTCCGGAGAATCCGGCGCGACGGAAGGAATGCGCTGATGAGCCGCAAGGATTCCGGCAGCAAAAAAACGGACGCCACCACGGACCTGCCGCCGGCTTCGGGCCGGGCGGAAACCAGGTCCCGCCGGAAGCGGCGCCGGCAGCGGGCAGCAACAGCTGCTGCCGGGGTGCTGGTGCTTGCCGCGGCCGCCGCCGTGGTGGCCGGATCCCAGGTAGTGGAGCCCGGTGCTGCCGGAAGGACTGTGGACGTGGCAGCTGCCGAGGTTCCCGCCGGACCGCTGACCGCGGTGTGCCCGGAACCGTTGCGGCTGTTGTCCGGCGACGTGGCCGGGACGGACCCGCAGTTCAGTCCCGTGTCGGCGTCGGCCCGGACATCGCTGAGCGCCGCGGTGCTCAGCGGGGCCGGCCATCCGGTGCCCGGGTCCGCGCTGCTCCAGGCTGACGGCACCACTGTCCTCAAAACGATCGCCGATAAGGCGTCGGATGCCGCACCCCTTGCCGGTGTCCGCAGCGCCGGAGTTATCAGTCAGCAGGACGTCTCCGATGTCAGCGTGCTGAGCGCCGAACCCACTGGCACCCAGCAGGCCACGGCCAACGGAGTTGTTACTTTCGCCGCCGGGGACGGGGATCTTTCCGGGCTCGCGGCCGCAAACTGCCAGGCCCCCGGCAACGACATGTGGATCACCGGTGTGCGCACCACGGTGGGCGCCACCGCTGTGCTGCGGCTGACCAATTCATCCGAAAGCGCGGCCACCGTCGACTTGGAAATCTTCGGGTCCAAGGGACGCGTTGAAGGCGGCGGCAGCCGGGGGCTGCTGGTTCCCCCGGGGGAAACCAAGTCCCTCGTGATGGCCGGGCTGGCCGCGAACGAACCGGCCGCCGCGGTTCACGTGCGCAGCTCCGGCGGGCCGGTCACCGCCCTGGTGCAGCAGAGCATTCTGCGCGGCCTCACACCCGGCGGGGTGGAACTTCTCCAGCCCACGGCTGCGGCCTCGCCGCAACAGGTGATCAGCGGTGTGCGCATCCAGGATCCGGCCGCTACCAAGAAGGTGGCGGCGCAGCGTGGATTCGAGTTTGCAGCTCCGGCCCTCCAGGTGGCCGTTCCCGGCAGCACCAACGCTGTGGTGTCCGTTCGGGTGCTCGGCACCAAGGGCGAGCTGGCCATTGACGGCGGCGGAGTCTTTACCGTTCCCGCGGGCAGTGTGGGCCAGCTGCCCCTGACCGACCTGCCCGAGGGCACGTACACAGTGGAGGTCACCGCTGACGTTTCGGTGCTGGCCGGTGTTGTCTCCAGCCGCGGAAGCGAGGTTGACGCGCCGGTTGACATCGCCGTCGCGCCGTCGGGGGAGCGGCTGGGCAGCGAACACCTGGCCGTGCTGCCGAACGCAACCTCAGTGCTCAGTTTTTCCGCTCCGACCGGTGACGCGGAAGTTCGCCTGACCGGGATTGGCAGCGACGGCGCGCTGCAGGAAGAGCAGGTGGTGGCAGTGGCGGCCGGCACAACGGTAAACGTGTCCGCCACCCGCGTGGGATCGGACCTCGCAGCGGTGCTGGTCAGCACCACCGGGGAAGCGGTTTACGGCGCCCAGGTGGTCACGTCCAACGACGGCCCTGGGGTTTCGGTGCTGCCGCTGCCCAAGGGCAGCATCGGCGGGTTGAGCGTGCCGGTGGGCCTGGGTTACTAGCCGCTTCGCGGACCGGGCGGTGCCCTTCTACAGCGGCCGGAAGCGGCCGTACGTGGGATCAACGGTTTCCGGATCCATCCCCATCAGGGTTGCCAGCTGTTCCACCACGACGTCGTGAATCAGTTCGCTGACCGGCACCAGGCCGCGGGCCGCAGCCTCCACCGGATGCCGGTACACGGTGATCACCGCGGGGCGCGGACCGGCGGCGGGAGTGCCGGCACCGAAGGGAAGGTGTTCGCCCGATCCAGCCAGCTCCTCGAGTCCCGGCGGAATGTCCTGAACCACAAACTGGTAGGTCTGGATGTTCTCTCCCCACAGCCGCTCCAAGCGCTGCGCCGACTCCAGCACCCAGGCGTCAAAGCGCTCCGAACGGGACCGTGAGCCCGCAAGATGGGCCGGAATGAGTTCCCCGCGCAGCCCGCGCCCGTGCCGGTTGCGGCGGCGCCGGTGAAACGGGCGCTGCAGCCCGCTTCCGGGCGACGCCGGGCCGGAGCCGTCGTCGGGACCGAGATTCACCCTGAGAGTTGGTCCGGTGGACATATAAGAACTGTAACCTCTGAAGCTGCTGAGCGGGCACTGTTTTCAGGTGCGTCCCGCACCGGCGTGCCTGCCCGCCACCGGCGTCCGCGCCGGGTAAAGTGATCCTCCGTGGATTCCTTAAGACTGTGCTCAAGATCAGCGTGCCGACAGGCGGCTGTCGCCACCCTGACATACGTCTATGCCGACTCCACCGCCGTGCTGGGGCCGCTGGCGACCTACGCCGAACCCCATTGTTACGATTTGTGCAGCGCGCACGCGGCCCGGCTGACCGTTCCGCTGGGCTGGGAAGTGGTCCGGCTGAACCTCTCGGGCCAGCCCCGGACTCCGAGCCGGGACGATTTGTCAGCCCTGGTGGATGCCGTGCGGGAAGCGGCCGAGGCCCCTGCAGTCGAAGCACCCAAACGGACCGGCAAGCACGCCCTTGAACCCCCCGCTGAAATTCCCGGCACCCGGCGCGCGCATCTTCGCGTGCTCCGCGAAGAGGTCTGAGCCGGGCGAAACCGGTACCCAAAGGGATAGTCTGGGGACCTGCGCCGCGTTTACCGAGCACGGCATCCACGTATCCAAGGAAGTGCTGCAATCCATGGCCACACTCACAGCCGATCTGATGTCGGTCCTGCGCTGCCCCGTAACGGGATCACCCCTGGAAGAAGTTAACGGCGAGCTGGTTTCCACCGCCCCCGACGCCGGCGGCCGGCGCGTGCGCTACGTCCTGGAAGAGGGCATCCCGGTTCTGCTGCCCCCGGCTTCAGCAGCCGCTTCCGACTCCGTTTCCGCCACTTCGAACTGAGGAGCCCCGTGAGTTTCGATTTCAAGGTTGCAGACCTGTCCCTGGCCGAGGCCGGACGCCACCAGATCCGCCTGGCGGAGCACGAGATGCCCGGCCTGATGGCCCTGCGCCGCGAATACGGCCCCAGCCAGCCGCTCAAGGGCGCCCGCATCGCCGGATCCCTGCATATGACCGTGCAAACGGCCGTCCTGATCGAAACCCTCACGGCCCTTGGCGCCGAGGTCCGCTGGGCCTCCTGCAACATCTTTTCCACGCAGGACGAGGCCGCGGCCGCCGTCGTCGTGGGGAAGGGAACACCCGCGGAGCCGGCCGGCGTCCCGGTGTTCGCCTGGAAGAACGAGTCCCTCGAGGAGTACTGGTGGACCGCGGAGCAGATCCTTTCCTGGCCTGAAGGCTCCGGCGGCCCGAACATGATTCTCGACGACGGCGGCGACGCGACCATGCTGCTGCACCATGGCGTCGAGTTTGAGGCTGCCGGCGCCGTCCCGGAGAACCCGGAGGAGGGAGACGCGGGGTACTCCCACGAATACACCGTCATCCTGGACGTGCTGCGCCGCTCCCTGGCGGAAAACCCGGGCAAATGGACTGAAATTGCCAAGGGTATCCGCGGCGTCACCGAGGAAACGACCACCGGTGTCCTGCGGCTGTACCAGCTCGCGGCCGAGGGGACGCTGCTCTTCCCGGCCATCAATGTCAATGATTCAGTCACGAAGTCAAAGTTCGACAACAGGTACGGCATCCGGCATTCCCTGCCCGACGGCCTGAACCGCGCCACCGACACGCTGATCGGCGGCAAGGTGGCAGTGGTCTGCGGCTACGGCGACGTCGGCAAGGGTGCGGCGGAAGCGCTCCGCGGCCAGGGTGCCCGGGTGATCGTCACCGAAATCGATCCCATTTGCGCCCTGCAGGCGGCCATGGACGGCTACCAGGTGGCGAGGCTGGAATCAGTGCTCGGACAGGGTGACCTGTTCATCACCACCACGGGCAACAAGGACATCATCATGGCCGGGCACATGGCCCGGATGAAGCACCAGGCGATCGTGGGCAACGTCGGGCATTTCGACAACGAAATCGACATGGCCGGACTCGCGAAGGTTCCGGGAATCCGCAAGGTCGAGATCAAGCCCCAGGTGCACGAATGGATCTTCGACGAGGGAACTGCGGAACAGCGCAGCATCATTGTGCTGTCCGAGGGTCGGCTGCTGAACCTGGGCAACGCCACCGGGCACCCCTCGTTTGTCATGTCCAACTCCTTCGCGAACCAGACCATCGCGCAGATCGAGCTGTTCACCAAGCACGGCACACCGGTGGAGGACGGCGGCTACGCCAACCAGGTGTACGTGCTGCCCAAGGTCCTGGACGAGAAGGTGGCCCGCCTGCACCTGGCGGCCCTCGGCGTCGAACTGACCGAACTCACCAAGAGCCAGGCCGAATACCTGGGCGTTGACGTCGCCGGACCGTTCAAACCGGAGCACTACCGCTACTAGGGGCCGGGACAGGCGCGGGCACCGCTGCTGGGTCCCGGTGCCCGCAGGTCCGGAGCCTGCACCGGCATGCCGTAAAATGTCGCGGGGGGCATGGTTGCTCCATCTGTCGAGAGCACCGGGAAGTTTTGGTAAGCAGTTATGGCACAGGGTATGAAAAGGCGAAAGAGCTGGATGATCAGCTCCGTGCTGGCTGGATGCGTCCTTCTGGGCGGCGGAGCTTCGCTCACGTCGTGCTCCTTTGCCGTTGAGGACACCAACTCCTCAGGCACGGGGTCCTCAGTCTCGCCGTCAAACTCCGGGAAGCCCACGCCATCAAAACCCGCCGTCCCCGAGCCCCTTGCCGTGGTCACTCCCGAGGCTGACGCCGTCGAGGTGAACCCTGTCACCGCTCCGGTCATCACGGTGCAGGACGGGACGGTAAAGGACGCGAAGCTGGTGCCCGAGGCCGGCGGCGAGCCGGTTCCCGGCGAGCTCAGTGCCGGGAATACCGTGTGGACCGCCACGGCTCCGCTGGCTTTCAACACGCCGTACAAACTGACGTACACGCTGGCCGACGCCAACGGCGAAACCAGCACCGAAACCCGGAAGTTCACCACGGTCACTCCGGCGAATGAGGCCAACGCCGTCATGTATCCGGCCTCCGGGACCACGGTGGGCATCGGGCAGCCGATCGAGCTGCGGTTCAGCGAGCCGGTGCTGAACAAGGCTGAAGTGGAAGCGTCCATCAAGATCACGTCCACGTCGGGTCAGGTGGGGGCGTTCTACTGGATCAGCGACACCCAGGTCCGGTACCGGGCCGAGGAGTTTTGGGCGCCGCAAAGCACCATCACCGTGGACATGGCCCTCTTCGGCGTCGACTTCGGCAACGGAATGATCGGCAACTTCAACGAAACCGCGAGCTTCACCACCCACAACACCCGCCTTGCCGTTGTCGACAACGCGGACAAGATGATGCGCGTCTACATTGACGGCGTGCTGACCCGGACCTTCCCGGTGACGCTGGGCACCCAGGACTGGCCGTCCACCATTGGCTACCACGTCATCATGGACCAGCATCAGACCATCCCCTTCAAGGCCGAATCGCTGGGGCTGAAGCCCGGGGACGAGCACTATTACGAGCCGGTGACCGCCAAGAACGCCTCCCGCATTTCCAACGGCGGCGCGTTTATCCACGAGGCCCTGCCGTCGGCCCAGCCGGTGCTGGGCGTGGCGAACGTTTCCCACGGCTGCATCGGCATGAGCCCCGAGGGCGCCAAGTACATTTACGACAACTTCGATGCGGGCGACGTCGTTCAGGTGCTGAACACCGGCTATGGACCGATGTTTGTGTGGGATGGCTTTGGCGACTGGAACCTGCCGTGGGCGGAGTGGGTCAGCCAGCCCAAGCAGTAGCGCGAGATGCCGGTTAACGGCTGAACGGAAGCCGGTGCAGGCGCTGGCCCATCAGCTCGGTGCGTTCGCGCTGCCGGGTCAGCGAAACAAAATCCCGGGTCCGGCGCTCGGCCATGACGGCGCGGAGGAAGTCCTCGGGGAAGGTCCCGGCCGGCGGCTGCGGTGACACGAAAGCCGAGACTTCAGTGGCCAGCCCCGCGGCCAGCGCGCTGCGCGACTGCGGCGACAGCCGGGCACTTTGGGTCAGGAACCGTGAGACCCGGCGGGACAGGGCATCCGGAAGCCGGCCCAAGTCGGCCAGCCGCACCCATCCCACGAGCATCGGCGGGACCTCAACCTGCGGGGATGCGGGAGCGGAGATCCGTTCCCGCAGGGCATAGGTTCCGGCCATGATGTCGCCGAGGCGCTTGGACCGCTCATTGAACATCGCCACCATGAACGCCACGGAGCCGGCAGACAGATAGATCTCGAGGATCGCAGCCATGCCGCGGATCAGGCAGTGGCGGAAGCGCACTGCACCGCCGTCGTCGCGCACTATCCGCAGGCCCATGGCCAGGCGCCCCAGCGACTTGCCCCGGGTCAGTGTCTCCACCGCCACGGGCGCTGCCACCATGACCAGGACAACGGTCGTCAAGATGAGGGCTGCGCCGAGAGCAGGATCCACGGTTTGTCCCAGCGTCCGTCCGAAAAGCACCAGCAGCCCAAGAAGCACCACAAGCTGGGTGACGACGTCGATCAGGGAACTGAGGGCCCGTGCGGCAAAGGACGCCGGGCGCAGCTCCAGGACAACGGCCTCCCCGGTGACGATGGAACTCACGCGTGCTCCTCCCGGCGGCAATTCGTGGTGGGAACTCCACTGTACCCAGCGTTAGGGTGTAACCGTGGATATGGATGCCTTCAGTGCAGTGCACTCCCCGGACTGGCAGCGGCTGGATGAACTCTCCGCGCGCCGCCGGCTCAGCGGGGAGGAAGCCGATGAACTGCTGCGCCTGTACCGGCGCACCTCGTCCCATCTGTCCACCATCCGCTCCGTGGCTCCCGAGGGAGCCCTGTCCGCGGCCCTGTCCATGCGGCTGTCCCGCGCCAGGACCCGTTTCACGGGCGCACGCTCGAACTTCCTCGAGGATCTGGTGAACTTCTTCGTTTACGCGCTCCCGGCCGGCTTCTACCGGGTCCGCTGGCTTACGCTGGCCGTGGGGGCGGCCTTTATCCTCATGGCCTGGCTGGTGGGAGCATGGGCCGCATCAACGCCCGCCGTCATCTCCGCTGCCATGGGCTCGGACGCGGAAATCCAGCGGTATGTGGAGCAGGACTTTGTTGCCTACTACTCCGAGAACCCCGCCGCGTCCTTCGCCGGACAGGTCTGGACCAACAACGCATGGATTGCCCTGCAGTCAGTTGCCTTCGGGATCACTGGCATCTGGGGGCCGTTCGTCCTGTACCAGAACGCCATGGGCGTGGGGATCGCAGGCGGCACCATGGCCGCTTACGGCGAGCTGGACACCTTCTTCGCCTATATCCTGCCGCACGGCCTCATGGAATTGACCGCCGTGTTCATTGCGGTGGCCGCCGGGCTGCGGATCTTCTGGGCCTGGGTTGCGCCCGGCCGGCGAACACGGGGCGCCGCTGTCGCCGCCGAGGGGCGGTCGCTGTTCACCGTGGCCCTGGGACTGGTGATCGTGATGTTCCTGTCCGGGCTGGTGGAGGGGTTTGTGACCCCCTCGCCGCTGCCGTTCTGGCTGCGGCTGGGCATTGGACTGGCCCTCTTCGCCGCGTACTGGACCTATACCCTGGTCCTGGGGAGCCGCGCGTACCGGGCCGGACACCGCGGAGACCTGTCACGGCGCGACAGTGGGGATGTCCTGCGGACCGCATGAGCGGTCAAGCGTGCCGGGGGAAGATAACAGTTACGGGAACTCTGCGGCTGATGCGGGGTGGCTGCCGATTCCCGCTGCGCTCGCCCGGTAGGGTCGAAGGAGGATGGAGCCCGAAAGCCCACCGGAATCCGCAAAAAGGCCGCGAATGACAGGCCAGGGAAGTGAAAGAGGAAGTAGTGGCAAGCCAGGACGACACCCCCCAGCAATTACCGACGACCGGAGGCCCCGCCGAGACCGGGCGGGACCGGACCGAAACCGGCGCCGGTGACGCCCTCAGCGATGCCAGCGAGACCATCGTCAGCGGAGACCATGCAACCGGCACCGGGGCCCAGGAAAAGCTCCCCGCATCTGCCGCGGTTGAAGGATCGGGCAGCACCGCAGCGGACACCGGCGCTGCAGCTGATTCCCCCGCCAGCGATGACGGCCTCGGTCACGACGACTGGGATGCAGCCTTCGCTGACGCTGCGGGAACACCCGCCGAAACCGCAGCCCTTCGGACAGATACTGCTGCCACTGGCAATGCGGCAGGTGCCGACACTGACGTGGTGCCGGGCGGCCATCCCTCCCTGGCCCAGCGAAGCAGCCTGCCGATGCGGCGCGCCAGCACGCTGCCCGACCTGAGCGGCTACGGGGAACTCTCGGAAGCTGAGCAGAAGGCAGCCGGGGACATCAACGCTGACATGCCGGCCGGCCTTCACGCCTCCGCGGCCGCAGCGCCGGCAGGGAAGTCCGCCGCTGCACAAAAAACTGCAGCTGCTGAGACTCCTTCGGCTGCCAACACTCCTGCTGAAACCGCTGCCGCAGCTGCGCCGGGCACCGGAACATCAGCCACGGATGCGTCACCTCCCGCTGCCGCGGCCGGCGCCGGTGCTGTTTCCGGTGCCGCTGTTTCCGGTGCTGCCGGGTCCGGGGCAACCGGTTCCAGCGCTGCCGGGTCCGGTTCCGCGGACGCACCCGCAACCGCTCTGATCGACACTTCCGCCAAGGCTGCGCCGTCGGCCGCTGCCGGCGCACACTCCGCCGGCACGAAGTCCGCGGACGCCAAGTCCGCGGGCGCGCTTTCCGGCAAGGAAGGCGCCAACCCGGCTGCCGATGATGAAATTTCCGAGGAGGAAGCCCGCCGCCGGGCCGAGGAACGCGAGCGGGCAGGGACGGCTAAACCCATCCTGGCGCGCATCCTGCAGGTGATGATTGCGGTGTTCTTCCCGGTCATGCTGCTCGCGGCGGCCATCCGGGCCGTCGCCACTCCGGTGTTCCTCTGGGTGGAGTATCACCGCCCGGGGTTCCCCTCGGACGGGTACGGCTTCTCCACCGATGACCGCATGACGTACGGCTCCTACGCAGTGGACTACCTGCTCAACTTCTCCGGTTCCCGCTATTTGGGCGACCTGGTCACAGCCGGGGGCGAGCCGCTGTATCTGGAGAGCGAAGTCAGCCACATGGCTGACGTGAAGACCGTGCTGACCATAGCCTTTGTGTCCGCGCTGGTGATGGCCTTCCTGAGCCTGCTCGCCTGCATTTATCTGGCCAAGCGCAGCCCCGGCGGAATCCGCCGCGCGCTCTTCTCCGGTGCGGTGCTGACCCTGGTGCTGGTGGGCGCGCTGATCGTCACCGCTGTCCTGGGCTGGGAGAGTTTCTTCACCCAGGTGCACACGATTTTCTTTGCCAACGGCAATTGGACGTTCCGGATGGACGACACCCTGATTCGGCTCTTCCCGGCCCAGTTCTGGATGGATGCCGGAATCGCCATTGCCGGCCTGGTGCTGCTGACCTGCATCGTGGTGCTGATTTGTGCCTGGCCCACCAAGGCCCGCAGGGAGCGCGCCCGCATCAAGCAGGAAGCGGCCCGCCGCCGGTACCTGGACTCGCTGGAAGCGGTCTAACCCGGTACGCCTGACCAAAGACAAAAACTGCACGTCTCCGGCCGGAGACGTGCAGTTTTTGTTTGTCCCTCAAGCACGAAGTGCGGGCATTACTTCGCGTAGAGCTTCTCCACCTCGGCGGAGTAGTCGGCGATCACCGCGTTGCGGCGCAGCTTCAACGTGGCCGTCAGGTGGCCGGACTCCAGCGAGAAGTCCTGCGGCAGCACCGTGAATTTGCGGATCTGCTCAGCCTGGGAGACCGACGCGTTAGCCGCGTCCACTGCTTCCTGCAGGGAAGCCCGGACCTGGGGATCATCCGCGGCCGTCTTCGCGGTGACTGCGGAGCCGTTCTCCCGTGCCCAAGCGGCGAGGGTCTCGTCATCGAGGGTCAGCAGCGCCGTCACAAACGGACGTCCCTCGCCCACCACGATTGCCTGGGAGACCAGCCGGTGTTCGCGGATCTTCTCTTCCAGCGGTCCGGGCGCGATGTTCTTGCCGCCGGCCGTTACCAGGATGTCCTTCTTGCGGCCTGTGATCGAGAGGAACCCGTCGTCGTCCAGCGAACCCATGTCTCCGGAGTGGAACCACTCGCCGGTGAAGGCGGCAGCGTTGGCCTCGGGGTTGTTGTGATAGCCCTTGAAGACGCCGGCGCCGCTGATCAGCACCTCGCCGTCGTCGGCAATCCGGATGGCGGTGCCGGGCAGCGCCAGGCCCACCGATCCGCCCCGGGACAGCGGCACCGTGTTTACGGTGGCCGGGGCCGTGGTCTCGGTCAGGCCGTAACCCTCCAGCACCATCACACCGGCGCCGCGGAAAAAGTGAGAGAGCTGCGGGCTCAGCGCTGACGCGCCGCTGATGGCATAGGTCAGCTTGCCGCCGAACACATTGCGGACCTTCGGATACAGCATCTTGTCGAAGAGCTTGTGCCGCAGCTTCAGCGCCACGGACGGGCCCCTGCCTCCGCGGGAGGCGGCGTCGACGGCGGTGGAGTAGGCAACCGCGGTCTCCGCGGCGGCAGCGAACAGCTTGCCCTTGCCGGCCGCTTCAGCGGACTGCTGCGCACCGGCATAGATCTTCTCGAAGATCCGCGGGACTGCGAGCAGGAACGTGGGCTGGAACGTCTTCAGATCGCCCATCAGGTCCGCCGCGCTGCCGGAGTGGCCAACGCGCACTCCCGCGGCCAGGCAGCCAACCTGCACCGCACGGGCCAGCACATGCGCCAGGGGCAGGAACATCAGCGTGCTGACGTCCTTCTCCTTGAGCATTTCCGGCAGGAACTCCACGATGTTGACGCCAAACAGGGCAAAATTGCCGTGCGTGATTTCGCAGCCCTTGGGCCGTCCGGTGGTGCCGGAGGTGTAGACCATGGAGGCTACGGACTCGAGGCCGGCCGTGGTGCGTGCGGCTTCCAACTCGTCATCAGTGACGGCGGAACCGGCGGAAATCAGTTCGCTGAAGGCACCCTCGGCGTCGTCGCCGTTCATCAGCCACAGCTGAACGTCAAGATCGCCGGACGCCGCGGCAGCCGAGACAACCGCGGCCTTGCGGGTGTCTTCGACAAACACGTGGGCGGCCCCGGAGTCTTCAAGGATCCACTCCACCTGGGACGGGGAGGACGTTTCGTAGATGGGCACGGTGACGGCGCCGGCAAACCACACGGCCAGGTCCACCAGGGTCCACTCGTAGGAGGTCTTGGACATCACGGCCACGCTGTCGCCGGGACGCACGCCGCTGGCGATCAGGCCCTTGGCCAGTTCGCTGACAGCGGTGAGGAAGTCATCCGCTGTCACATTTTTCCAGCCGCCGTCGCTCTTCAATGAGAACAGGGGATGGTTGGGGGTCTTCGCATGCAGTCCCACCAGGATGTCGGTGATGTTCGACTCCGCGGCGAGATGGACCAGTAAGTCAGTGGCGGATTCGCGCACCGTTGGCCTCTCTTTCTGTGCCTGCGCACATGGGTATTGAGACTAAATCCAGCTGGGCATCCACATACGCAGCCGCCAGTCAGAATACGGGATAGTTTCGGCCGTCCAGACCGGCAGGAAGAATGCGCTGACCAGGACAGCGGCCAGGAGGAAGAGCGCGACGGCGGCGGCACCGGCCCAGCGGCGGGGGAGCGGGTCGGTTTTCCGGCCCAGGACCAGCCCCAGCACCCAGGTCAGGGAGAGGATCAGGAACGGCTCGAAGGACACGGCGTAGAAGAAGAACGTGGTGCGTTCCGGATATGCGAACCAGGGGAGGTAACCGGCGGCGATGCCGGCAAGGACCGCCCCGGCACGCCAATCGCGGCGGCCAATCCAGCAGAACAGGAGAACCAGCAGGGATAGTGCGGCAGCCCACCAAATCAGCGGGTTGCCCACCACGGAAACGGCGGTGCTGCATGAATCGGCGGTGCAGCCGTCCACGCCGAAGGTTGACGATTCGTAAAAGAACGACGTCGGGCGGCCCATGAAGAGCCAGCTCCAGGCACTGGACTCATAGGTGTGTTCCGAGCTGAGCCCGTTGTGGAAGGTGTAGGCGCTGCGGTGATACTCGGCCAGGGAGCGCAGCCAGTCCGGGAGCCAGCCCCAGGTCTCTGTCGGGTTGTCCTGCGCCCAGTTCCGTCCGTACGCGTCGGAGGACCGCAGCCACCCCGTCCAGGATGCCAGGTAGGTCAGGGCCGCAGCGGGGATGATCGTGAAGAACGCCGGCACTCCGTCCTTGAGCAGGCCGGCGGTGGGCCACGCCCGGATGCCCGCCACCCGGCGCGCACCCACGTCCCACAGCACCGTCATCAGGCCGAACACAGCGACAAAGGCCAGAGCGGACCACTTAGTTCCCACGGCCAGGCCCAGGCAGACGCCCGCGGCGAGCCGCCAGGGACGCCACAGCAGCCAGGGGCCGTACAGCAGCATGCCAGCAGCCGGGGGCCCGCCGTCTGCGGAGGAGGAGAGTTTCCGGGCCAGCCGGCGTCGTCCGTCATCCCGGTCCAGCAGCAGCGCACCAAACGCGGCCACCACCCAGAACGTCAGGAAAACGTCCAGCAGCGACGTGCGGGAATGCACCAGGTGATGTCCGTCCACGGCCAGGAGCAGCCCGGCGATGCCGCCCAGCAGCGGTGAGCGGAAAAGCCGGACAGCGATGAGGCCCACGAGCAGGACGGTCAGCGTTCCGGTGAGTGCGGCGCCGAACCGCCAGCCAAAGCTGTCTTCAGCGCCAAACAGCCCCATGCCTGCGGCGATCATCCACTTTCCCACCGGCGGATGCACCACGTATTCCGGGCTGGCAAGCAGGATGTCCGGCACGCCGGCGTTGAAGGAGGTGTTGGCGTCCTCCGGCCACTCGCGTTCATAGCCGGAGATGAGGTAGGAGTAGGCGTCCTTGACGTAGTAGGTCTCGTCAAACACCAGCGACCGTGGTTCGCCCAGGCGGACAAACCGCAGGACGGCGCCAACGACGGCGGCCATCAGCGGCAGGAGCCAGCCCCAGAGTCCCAGGGAAAAGGTGGTGCCCGGCGCCCAGCCCAGCAGCCGGTTCCTCAGCGCGCCGAAGCGGTAAGCCTCGACGGGATCGGAAACCAGCGGCACCGGGCCGGGGGCCGGGGTCTCTCTCACGGTCAGGCTCACGCGCTCCACTCTATAGCCGCCGCCGGGCGTTGCGCCGCCCCAACTCGCGTAGGGTTAGATGGTGAATTCCAGCAAGAAGAGCACCGGGCCCGGCACCACCAAGAACACGCAGAACGACGGCGGAACTGACGCCGGCGCCGGCACCGCGGCCGGCGCGGCGGCGCATGGCACAGCCGGTGGCGCCAAGACGGGGCAGATCGTGCTTGCCGCCACCCCCATCGGCAACATGGGCGATGCCACCAACCGGTTGATCGGCCTGCTGGAAACGGCCGACGTCATCGCGGCCGAAGACACCCGGCGGCTGCACCGGCTCGTCTCCGCCCTGAAGATCAGCACCACCGGGCGGATCATCAGCTATCACGAACATAACGAGGCCACCCGCACCGCGGACCTGCTGGAGATGGTGCGCGGCGGCGCAACCCTGCTGATGGTGACCGACGCCGGCATGCCCGCCGTGTCCGACCCCGGCTTCCGCCTGGTGGAGGCAGCGGCGAAGGAAGGCCTGACCGTCACCGCGGCACCGGGGCCGTCAGCGGTCCTGACCGCGCTGGCGCTGTCCGGGCTCCCCACCGACCGGTTCTGCTTTGAGGGTTTCCTGCCCCGGAAGGCCGGCGAACGCAGTGCCCGGCTCGCGGACCTGGCCGCCGAGCAGCGCACCATGGTGTTCTTTGAGGCACCGCACCGGCTGGAGCCGATGCTTCGCGCACTGGACGCGGCTTTCGGCGGAGACCGCCGCGCCGCCGTCGCCCGTGAATTGACCAAGCTGCACGAGCAGGTCCTGCGGGGCCCGCTGCGGGAACTGCTCGAATGGGCCGAGACGTCCGAGATCCGCGGGGAGATCGCCGTCGTCGTCGCCGGTGCCGGTGAGGCGGCTCCCGAACTGCCCGAGGACCACGTAGCTGCCGTCAACGGCCTGATCAGCCAGGGCTCGCGGCTGAAGGACGCTGTTGCCACGGTGGCTGAGGACGCCCGCATCAGCAAGCGCGAACTCTATTCGGCAGTGCTGGCTGCCCGCGGCTGACCCCTCGCGATCCGGTTGCCGCAGACAAGCGGCTTTCGCGGGGTTGTTTAGGCGTACACGAGGGTTCTTCCGGAACATGAGCGTTTATCTGCGGGCTCCCGCGGGATGGTCTGTGCCGATGGGGCCGACGGAAACTCGGAGACCGCATGGGGGGTTCGGTTCTCGGCTTGAGCCGTGGTGAGCTGCTTTGCCGCGTCTATCGTACCGATATGTGGCTTTGAACCGATCCTTTGTGCAGATCCGGGGCTTTGAGTAGATCCTTCGTGCAGATGATGGGCTCAAAAGGGCCGAAATCGCTGGTTTGGGCCCGTTACCTGCACGAGAGAATGCCGGAAGGCCCCGTATCTGCACGAGAGAATGCCGGAGGGCCCCGTATCTGCACGAGAGAATGCCGGAAGGCCCCGTATCTGCGCGAGAGAATGCCGGCACTCGGATCCGCGTCACCCGTTGTCCGGGCCTCGACTCGCCGACAACCGGCTACGCATTTGTCCATGGTGCCTAGCCGCAGCTGTGGTTGGCCAAGTGCACAGCCGGACCCTCCCCGCGTGGTGCACTCCTGTCTTTACAGCCGGAACGGCACGCGCATACGGTGAGTCCAGATGACGGGCAAACGCGCCCGGGCAACCACCGTCGAATTTGGAGGAATCCCCATGGGTATTACTGCTGACCGAGAAGCCGCACTGCTGGCACAGGTCCCCACCGGACTTTTGATCAACGGTGAGTGGCGGGACGCCGCCGGCGGCAAGACGTTCGACGTCGAGGACCCGGCCACCGGCAAGGTGCTGCTGAGCATTGCAGATGCCAGCACCGAAGACGGTGCACTGGCGATGGATGCCGCTGCGGCCGCCCAGGAATCCTGGGCCAAGACGGCACCGCGGGAACGGGGAGAAATCCTGCGCCGGGCCTTTGAACTGGTCACCGAGCGGGCCGAGGACTTCGCCCTGCTGATGACCTTGGAAATGGGCAAGCCGCTGGCTGAAGCCCGGGGCGAGGTCACCTACGGTGCCGAGTTCCTGCGCTGGTTCTCGGAGGAAGCCGTCCGGATCTCCGGCCGCTACGGCATGTCCCCGGACGGCAAATCCCGGCTGATGGTGAACAAGAAGCCGGTGGGTCCGTGCCTGCTGATCACTCCGTGGAACTTCCCGCTGGCCATGGCCACGCGCAAGATTGCCCCCGCCGTGGCCGCAGGCTGCACCATGGTGCTCAAGCCCGCCAAGCTCACTCCGCTCACATCCCAGTTGTTTGCCGCTGTGATGATCGAGGCCGGATTGCCGGCAGGGGTCCTCAACGTTGTTTCGACCACATCGGCCGGCGATGTCACCGGACCGATCCTGAAGGATGAGCGTCTGCGCAAGGTGTCCTTCACCGGATCAACCCCGGTTGGCCAGGGCCTGATCCGCGATGCCGCGGACCGGGTGCTCCGCACCTCGATGGAGCTTGGCGGCAACGCCCCCTTCGTTGTCTTCGAAGACGCCGACATGGACAAGGCGGTGGCCGGAGCAATGACCGCCAAGCTGCGGAACATGGGCGAGGCCTGCACGGCCGCGAACCGGTTCATCGTGCACGAGTCCATCGCGGATGAGTTCGCGGAAAAGTTCGCCGCGAAGGTGGGCGCCATGACGACGGCGCGCGGAACCGAGGACGAGTCCAAGATCGGTCCGCTGATTGACGCCAAGAGCCGCGATAAGGTCCACTCACTGGTGTCCGAAGCGGTCGACGGCGGCGCGGAGGCCGTCGTGGGAGGTGCCGCCGTGGATGGCCCCGGGTATTTCTACCAGCCGACGGTGCTGAAGAACGTAGCGCCCGGTGCACGGATCCTGCAGGAGGAAATCTTCGGCCCCGTGGCGCCGATCGTCACCTTCGCCACCGAGGACGAAGCCGTGGCCCTGGCCAATGACACCGAGTACGGCCTGGTCGCCTACGTCTTCACGGAGGACCTGAACCGCGGCCTGCGGATCGGTGAAAGGCTGGAGACCGGCATGCTCGGCTTGAACGCGGGAGTGGTCTCCAACGCCGCCGCACCGTTCGGCGGGGTCAAGCAGTCCGGCCTGGGCCGGGAAGGCGGAGCCGAGGGCATCGAGGAGTACCTCTACACGCAGTACATCGGCATCGCCGACCCTTCGGCCGCTTAGGCCGGAGCCACCGGCCCTGCGTCCCCTGAGCGGGAGGCAGGGCCGGTCGGCCGCACTGCACGTTACAGGTGAAACCGGGACGCCAGCGATGCCGGGAAATACCGTGCCCGGATCCGGACGGCCCATGAAGCGGATGCCGACAATCCGTCCTGGACCGACTTCACATCCGCCCACAGCCGCTCGGCCCGGGCAGGGTCCGCTGCACCGGCCGAAGCGGACGCTGCCGAAGCGGACCCTGCCGAAGCCGCCGCCGCTGCCGGCGAAGTGAGAACCCCCGGCGCCGCATACACTTCCTGCTCGTACGCTTCGCGAAGCCGTTGCAGCGCCAGGGCCGGACCGTCCGCCAGCATTGCATCGCGTTCAAGGCGCAGGGCATACGCGCGGGGGGATTCGGACTTCTCCGGCACGTGGCCAAAGTCCAGGCCGGTGTCAGCGGCTTCATCCCACGCCAGCGACGCCGGTCCCGAGGCCTGACCCGATCGTGGCCCGGCCGACCTGGCGCGGAACAACTCAGCCGGGCCGCCGGTACGCCTGCCACCGGCCAGTCCGCGCCGGCGGAGGGTCCGCCTGCGACGGCGCAGTGCCCAGGGGCTCAACAGGGCTGCAACAGCGGTCAGGACGGCCAGCCCCGCAGCTGCCGCTTTTCCGGCGCCTGTTTCAGCAGCCGCCACCGGAGCAGCGCTCGAGGACGGCGGGGGAGTCAGCGCGGGCTGGGGAACAGTTTCCGGCAGCGGGCGGTCCACACTCAGATCGTCATCAGGGCCGGCGCCTTCCTGAAGCGTGGGACGGGGCTGCAATGCGTAGGAGGGAACGGATCCCCGCGACGGGGTCGGCTCAAAGCGAACCCAGCCCGTGCCTTCGAAGTAGAGTTCCGGCCACGCATGCGCGTCACGCGAATCCACCTCGTACTCCCGCAATTCCTCGCCCCGCATATTCAGCAGGGTGCTTCCGGTGGACCGTCCCGGCGCGAAGCCAAGGGCCATCCGGCTGGGGATGCCCGCTTCCCGGGCCATCACGGCCATTGCGGCGGCGTAGTGCACGCAGTAGCCGGATTTTTCCTCCAGGAAACGGTCCAGGACGTCCATGCCGTTACCGTCATACCCGCCCTCCACCGGCGCATCCAGTGAATAGCTGAAATCCTGCCCGCGCAGGTAGTCCTGGATGGCCATTGCCTGTTCATACGGGCCGTTGGCCCTGGTTGTGGCTTCGCGCGTGGCCTCCCGGATGCTCTCGGGCAGGTCTTCCGGGAGCTCGGTAAAGATCGGATCAACAGTGCCTTCCGGCACCGGTTCCAGGCCCCGCAGGGAGTCAGCCGAGATGTCCGGCGAAGCGCTTTGCACCTCGTAGTCCAGTCTTGACACTCCCTTGTTCTCCTCGGAAATGACGGTCATGGTTTTCGGGTCCCAGCTGAACCGGCCGGTGGCGCCGCTCACCTGCTGGGGAGCATAGGGAGCCAGCAGCCACGGACTGCTGTAGGTTTCGGACCGGACGCGGGTGGTGACAGTGGTTGAGTTTTCCGCGGGCCCGGCAGCTTCCGCGGGGACCATGTCCTGCAGGCCGGCACGGCGGCTTTCCGGCCGCAGATCGGGCGCCCACCGTTGGCCGGAGAAATCCTCCAGCGTGGTGGAGCGCAGGTAAACGGCCTGTCCGGAGTCCGTCGCGTAGCGGATACGGCCCGACGCCGAGGGCTGGCGCAGGTCGTTCCCCAGCGCGACCACCGGATTAAGGCCCGACTGGCCGGTCCAGATGTTCAGCCGTGATCCCTGCGGAAACGTGCCCTGGTTGAAACCGGGGAGGGCCGCCGGCAGACTCAGCGCCAGGACAAGTGCGGCCACTCCGATCCCCGCGGCGATCGCTGCCTGCCGGCCGGGCGGGCGGCTGGCAGCCGAAGCGCTGCGGGGACGGTCCTGCCAGGAGCCGGTGGCCAGGATCAGCAGGTAGCCGGAGCTCGCCAGGATAAAGGCAAGAACCCCAATGCTGTTGGGCTTCAACACCGCCGGGACCGTCAGCAGGGCCAGCAACCCGAGCCCGCTCGCCGCCGGCATCCGCAGCGTGGTGGCGAGCGTATCAACCAGCAGGGCAATCAGTCCGGTCCCCAGGCAGGCGATAAAAACGATGCCCGGGTCGGCAAGCACCGGAGGGACCTGGTTCATGATGGTGGCCTGCGCCTCGTTGACCAGCCGGCCGCTGCGCTCCAGGGTTGCTCCGGTGGGCAGCAGGCCCAGCAGGGCCGTTGAAGCGGCAAACAACCAGGTCAGGGCTATCGCAAGAGCTGCCAGGCCGACGGCGGGAACCAATGCGGTGGGGGCCCGGAACCGGCGGGCTGCCGCCATGGCTGACACCACTGCCGCAACTGTGAGCACCAGCGGAGGAAACCAGGACCAGCCGTCAAAGACACCGTGCAGGCTGATGCTGCACAACAGGACGGCAACGGCGCTGGCGCCCGCGGATGCCCAGTCCCACGGAGGCCTGAACCGGGACGTCTGCGGCACCTCGGCTTGCCCTTCGGCGGAGGGCCGGGTCAGTGTGGCGGTCATGGGCGGTCCTCGCGGGCGTTGGATGCAGGAACAGGCAGGACGGCGGGGGCTCCGAACGAGGCCCAGACGCGCGTCAGGTCGGACTCGGGAGTTGCCGCGCAGACGTCCCAGCCGCCGGCTCGAAGGACGGCCAGCGCCGGGGCGGCTTCCGGCAGCCGGTCCACAACCAGGACGGCAAAGGCACGCGATGCGTAGTCGGCAGCCGGTGCAAGCCGGTGTGCGTCCTCGGCGGACAGCCGTCCCAGCACCGCCACCAGGGGTCCTCGGCGGCGCTGGGCAAGGGAGTCCAGCAGCGCATCCGCAAAGGCTCCCCGGCCGATGCCCGACGGCGGATTGCTGTCCGCCGTTCGCCGCGCCGGTGCCCGGTCCTCCCGCACTGCGTTCCCCGGGTCCCGGCGGCGCGGCCGCCACCGGCCCGAATCCCCGCTGCCGGTCCCTGCGCCGTCCTCGGGACTGCGGGGCCGTTCCGGGGAGCGGGATTCCAGTCCCAGCGCAGCCAGCCCGTCGGCGATATCCTGCAGCCCGGCGAGGCCGGTGAAATCGCGTTGCCGTGGGTCGGGTGCGGAAGGGGACCGGGCGAGGCCGGGGCGGGCAAAGGCGTCCAGGAGATGCAGCGAATATCCGTTCTCCACCAGATGGGCAGCTGTGGAAACAGCGGCCGTGACCGCCCATTCGAAGGATTCCGAGGTGGACAGCCCATTGCCGCCGGCCGGTTCCATCCACAGCGTGGACGCGATGCCGCCGGCGTAGGATCCCTCCCGCGCATCAATCAGCAGAGTGGCGCCGGGGGAGGTCACGGGCTCTTCCTGCCGGACCATCAGTTCTCCGTGCCGTGCGGTGGCTGCCCAGTGGACCCGCCGCATCGGATCCCCGGAACGGTATTCCCGGGTGGTGACGTCATCCTCGCTGGGGTTGCCGCGGAGGGGGCTCGCTACGGATCCCTCAGTGCCGCGCGGACCACCCAGCAGGGTGCGGGGCAGGGCTCGCGGCGCCGGGGACACGACGAGGGAATCAGCGGCGCCCAGGGTGTGCCGCCGCCTGGAAAGCCCAAAAAGGTCCTGGAATTCCGCCGTTACGGGGCCAATGGGAAAGAGGCCGCGGCGGGTGGAGCGAAGTTGATATTCATAGGTGCTCGCGCCGTCCGGTGCGGTGAACCGCGCGGGAAACCGGAACACCGGGCTTTCCCCAAACCGCAGGGGCAGCCCTTCCCGCATGGTGGCGCTCTCCCGGACTGGACGGGGCGTGCGCAGGGACAGCACCACAGTCACTGGAATCCCCGTTTCCACCGTCGCCGAACTGAAGGTGCGTTCGACGTCGAACACCGGCTTGAGCAGCCGCAGCGCCAGGGCTGACAACAGCGGCAGCGCGAGCAGGAACACCGAGAGGACAAGGACATCACGGCGGCCCATGACCTGTGCCATGAGCAGCGCAGCCAGGCCAGCCAGCATCAGGCCCCAGCCGCGGGGTGTGAGGAGCCGTGTTGCTGATTCCATGAAGCCTTCCCACAGATGGTGGTGCGTACGTCACTTACGGAAGTCCCGGCGTGTTTTGCCGTAGTTTACCGCCGCATGCGCTCACCGGCAGGGCTGCGGGGTACAGGAACGCGGGACAGCAGATGCGCCAGCAGGCCGCTTGGCGTCTCGCCGGAGCTGGCCGCCTTGCGGTCCAGGATAATCCGGTGCGCCAGGACCGCGTCGGTCAGGTGCGATATGTCATCCGGCAGAACGAAGTCCCGTCCCGCCAGCGCCGCGTGGGCCTTGGCCGCGCGCAGCAGCTGCAGCAGCGCCCGGGGACTGGCGCCGAGCCTCAGGTGGGCGTGTTCGCGGGTCGCCCGGCCAATGGCCACTGTGTATTCCTTCACGGCATTGGAAACGAAGATATCCCGCACCCGGGCCGTCATGGCGGCAACCTCACCGACGTCGACGACGGCGGCAACCTTATCCAGCGGCGACGTTGACTGATGGGATTCCAGCATCTCGATTTCCGACCGCGTATCCGGGTAGCCCATGGAAATGCGCGCCATAAAGCGGTCGCGCTGTGCCTCGGGGAGGGGATAGGTGCCCTCCATCTCGATGGGATTCTGGGTGGCCACCACCATGAACGGTTCGGCCAGCCGGTAGGTGCCGCCGTCCACTGTGACCTGGCGTTCCTCCATGCACTCCAGCAGGGCGGACTGCGTTTTGGCGGAGGCACGGTTAATTTCGTCGCCGATCACAATGTTCGCGAAGATCGGTCCCTGCCGGAATTCGAACCGGTGGGAATCCTGGTTGTAGATCGACACCCCGGTGACATCGGACGGAAGCAGGTCCGGCGTGAACTGGATCCGGGTCACGGAGCAGTCGATGGTGCGGGCGAGCGTCTTGGCCAGGAGCGTCTTGCCGACGCCGGGAACGTCTTCCAGGAGCACATGGCCCTGTGCAAGCAGGACGGTCAGCACCAGGGACGCTGCTTCTTCCTTGCCGTCAATAACGGTATTGATGGATGCGAGGATACCGGAGGCTGCTTGGTGGAACGCTTCGGCATCCTGCGGGGTTTCGGCCCTGCGGTTCCAGGCTGCCGGTTCCCCGGATGCCGCCGCTGCGGGGATGCCCCCGGAATAGGGTGCGGTGGCTGCTGGATTTCGAGCGTCCATGGATACCTTCCAAGCCGGGGGAATCGCAGGGAACCCGAGAACGGGAGCCGCTAGCGACGCTGAAAAGGATCCGCCGGTTTGGCGGCGGCCCTATGTCAGTACACGTTACAAGCTCCCTTAGGGTTAAGGACATGTGTAATGACAGTGGTTATGTTCCGGGCGAAATCCCCGCCGCCTATCTGGACTTCGCATCCGGCTCGGGGAAACCGTATCCTCCCGCGCCGGAACCGCTTCCGGTTCCGGTCATCGATAACCACACCCACTTGGATTTCGCGCCCGGCGAGGCCGGCACCGCAGGGGTTCGGGCGGCCATGGACGCCGCCGCGGCGGCTGGCGTCCGCGGGGCCGTGCAGGTGGGAACGGACCTGGAATCCTCCCGCTTCACGGTCTCGGTTCTGGACGGGGAGCCGCGGCTGCTCGGTGCAGTGGCAATTCATCCCAATGATGCTCCCCTCCTCGCCGCGGAGGGCTCCCTCGACGCCGCACTGGAAGAAATCGAAACACTGGCACGGCATCCCCGGGTGCGCGGCATCGGCGAAACGGGCCTGGACTATTTCCGCACCGGCTCCGACGGCGTCGAGCGCCAGCAGTACTCCTTCCGCCGGCACATCGACATTGCCAAGCGGCTGGGCCTGGCCCTGCAGATCCACGACCGGGATGCCCACGACGACGTCGTGCGGGTCCTGCTTGAGGAGGGGGCACCCCAGAACGTCGTCTTCCACTGCTTCTCCGGTGACCGGGACCTGGCCCGGACCTGTAATGAGAACGGCTGGAACATGTCCTTCGCCGGCACCCTCACCTTCAAGAACGCGGGGAACCTCCGCGAGGCGCTGGCGGTGGCTGACCGTCAGCTCCTGCTGGTGGAGACAGACTCTCCCTTCCTGACCCCGCACCCGTACCGCGGCCGCCCGAACGCCAGCTACATGGTGCCGTTCACGGTCCGGTTCATGGCCGCCCAGCTGGGGGTTGACCTTTCTGAACTGGGGTCCACCCTGGTGGAGAACACGGTGCGGGTTTACGGCTCCTGGGACGGCGGAACCGCCGTTTAGGCCTGGTCCCGCAGTACGTGGCCCGCCCGTGAGGCAAACCACGCCAGTAACGTGGGTCACATAAGCCTCAAAAACCTCGGGTTGCCCTCACATCACGGTTCGGTTACGGTAGGGACCTATTAGCCGGGGTCGGGGAAGGCACCGGAACTAATACTGAACCACACACCGTCCTGTGAACAGTTGCGCGCTCATTTCCTTTGAGAAGCGGCGATGCCCCTGTGCCCGGTTCCGGTCGAGGTTCCACGCCTGTGCAGAGCTCCGCCCCGTGCGATCCGGGGAGAACGGTTGCCGCGCGCCCCTTATCCCCGTGCCCGGACGCTCTTAACGGTTGGAATTTCGTGGCACATGCATTCGTGAGGCGTGGGGTAAAACTCACCGGGCAGGCTGTCGTAATGGTTGCCCTCATCCTGGGGCTGGTGGCCTTTATCGGCACCAACAAATCCGTTTCCCTGACCGTTGACGGTCAAAGCACCGACGTGATGACCTTTGGAGGCACTGTCGCCGAGGTCCTCCAAAAGGCCGATGTGCAGGTCACCGCTGCAGACCGCGTGAGCCCGGCTCTCGGCGAGGAGGTCACCGACGGAACCGCCATCGAGGTCTTCAAGGCAAAAACCGTGGACCTGACGCTGGACGGCGAAGGCCACACGGTCAGCACCACCGGCCAAACCGTGGCCGATCTCGTGTCCGAGCTCCGCGTCGCATCCAACTCCGCCGTCTCGGCTTCCTTGGACACCGCCCTGACCGGGCTCGATGACCGGCTCTCGATTTCAACCCCCAAGACAGTCACCATGGTCCTGGACGGCACGTCCTATGACCGCCCAACGACGGCGGGAACCGTTGCCGAACTGCTGGATGAAGCGGGAATCACCCTCGCAGCAACCGACCGGCTGACTGTCCCCGCAAGCACGGCCCTGGTGGACGGCATGGCCCTGAAGGTCACCCGCGTGCAGCCCGGAGAGCCGGAGACCGTCACGGAGCCGGTGCCGTACGAATCCACCGAAGTACCGGACCCCAACCTGCTGGAGGGCGAGAAAAAGGTCACCGCCAAGGGAACCCCCGGCGAGATTGTCCGCGTTTTCAGCACCGTCCTGGTTGACGGCGTGGAAGCCAGCCGGACCCTGGTCAGCGAAACCGTGGCCCTGCCGCCGGTTGAGGAAAAGATTGCCGTGGGCACCAAGAAAAAGCCTGCCGCTCCCGCACCGGCTGCGCCCGGCGGAGCCGCACCCTCCGGAGGAAACTGGGCCGCGCTGGCGCAGTGCGAGTCCAATGGAAACTGGCACATCAACACCGGCAACGGGTATTCCGGCGGACTGCAGTTCAGCGTTTCGAGCTGGCTCGGCGCAGGAGGCGGCCAGTATGCGCCGATCGCCGCGGAAGCAACCCCCGAACAGCAGATTGCCGTCGCCGAGAAACTGCGCGCCAACGGCGGATGGGGCCACTGGCCGGCATGCGCCGCCAAGCTGGGCCTGCTCTAAGCCAGCCCCCACGCTCAGCAGCTGGGATACCGGACCGGGACCTGTCATCAGGCCCCGGTCCGGTTCGTTAAGCCCACCGCATGTCCGGTCCGTGCCTCCGCCGCCAGCCGGCCGGCATGACCGGCACGGTCCACTGCTCCCGCGGCCCAGAAAGCGGCCGCGCTCTTGTCCAACAGGTCCACAGCCTCCCGGGACCTCCCCAGTGCCGCTACGCTGATCGCCAGATGCAGGGCCACTTCGCCGGCATCCTGCAAGGAGAGCGAGTCCCGGTGCCCGTACACATCACCGAGCACACGGGCGGCCGAAGCATGGTTGCCGCTCAGCTGCAGCCACCGGCCGCGGCTGTGCTGATTGGTCAGTGCCTCATCCTCGGTGCCGCCCACCACCGAAAGCGCGGTTTCGGCATGCACCATGCACTCCCTGGTTGCGTTGTCATGAAGTCCTTCGGCCAGCCGCATCGCAGCCGAGGCACGGTTAAAGGCAGCCCATACCTCCAGGTCCGCATCGGGCGTCAGCAACGAACCGGCCTTGGTGTGATGGCGGACCCCGGCGGCCAGGTCCCCCCGGCGGAAGGCGACGTTACCCACGGCCCAATACCCCTTGCCGCTGGTCTGGCGGTCTGAAGTGGCCTCCAGCAGGGGGAGCAGGAGGGTTTGGCAATGTCCCCAGGCCTCATCCTGGAGGCCGCTCTCCGAAAGAGCCGCAATCAACGCCTCATACACTTCAATTAGCTGACCGGCGCCAATCCGTGCGGACAGACCCAGTTCCAGGGCCCGCCGGGCGTGGCCCACCGCTTCCGGAAGCCGCCCCGATCCCTGGCACGCCGTGGCCAGCAGGGTCTCCGCCTGCGGGCGCAAAGGCTGTCCTTCGGCGGCCAGCGGATGCAGCGCCAGCATTTCCGCCTCGGCCATGCACTCCGGATACCGGTGCACCCTGCGCAGGCAGGCGGCCGCGAGGAACGTCAGCTCCCACCAGCCCATCGGGTCTCCCTCGGCCAAGGCCGTGTCCGCAGCCTGCTGGGAGTATCCGCGCGCCGCCGGGTAATTCCGCTCATCCCAGGCCTGCGCGGCCGAAAACTCCAGAAAGGTCCGGCTGTCCTCCCCGGGGCGTGGCTGCGGGAAACCCTGCACGGCGGTCAGCCGTTCCGCCAGCAGCCGGACCGCCCCGCCCACCGGCTCCCGGCGTCCCTTTTCCAGCTGGGAAATATCCCGGGGCCGGAACATGTCACCACCAAGCTCCGCCTGGGTCAGCCGCCGGTCCATGCGCACGGTTTGCAGCCGTTTTCCGAAGGTTTTGCCCATTGTCATTTCCGCCGATCTCGGGCCGCGGGACACTTGGAATGTGCCTCCGCGCAAAATGCTACCGAGCGGCTTCCGGGGGCGGCAGAGTGCATGCCCATTCCGGAAGGAAACACGATGAAGAGGATCCCGCGCCCGGCACGGACATCGACGGCGGTCGGAAACTGGCCGGACTGACGGAGCCGGTCCTGCCCGCCGGAGTAACCGCCGGCGCACGCGCTCCCGCCCGGAACCGTGGTGGTGCGCTCGGCTAGTATTACTCAGTGACTGAATCCGTTTCCTCCTCCCGTCCTCCGGTAAAACCGCTGCTGGGTGCCACTGATATCCGCGCCCTGGCTGACGAGCTGGGAGTGCGGCCAACCAAGACTCTCGGGCAGAACTTCGTCATTGACGGCAACACCATCCGCCGGATCGTGGCTGCCGCCGGCGTTGGCCCCGAGGAAACGGTGTTGGAGGTGGGCCCCGGCCTGGGTTCACTCACCCTGGGACTGCTGGACGCCGCCCGCTCGGTTGTCGCCGTCGAAATCGACCCGGTACTCGCCGAACGCCTGCCCGCGACCGTCCAGTCCTGGCGGCCGGAGAAAGCAGACCAGCTCCATGTGGTTCTGGGCGACGCGATGCGGATCACCGAACTGCCGGTCGAGCCGACAGCGCTGGTGGCCAACCTGCCGTACAACGTGGCAGTGCCCGTGGTGCTGCACCTGCTGGAACGGTTCCCCTCCCTGCAGCACGGACTGGTCATGGTCCAGGACGAGGTGGCGGACCGCCTGGCCGCGGTTCCCGGGTCCAAGGTCTACGGAGTGCCCTCGGTCAAGGCAGCCTGGTACACCACCATGCGCAAAGCCGGCGTGATCGGCATGAACGTCTTCTGGCCGGCCCCCAAGATCGCTTCCGGGCTGGTTGGATTCACCCGTCACGAACCGCTGCAGACCACGGCCACCCGTGAAGAGGTTTTCGCCGTGATCGACGCGGCCTTCGCCCAGCGCCGCAAGACGCTGCGCGCAGCGCTGTCAGGCTGGGCCGGCAGCCCCGCGCAGGCCGAAAACGCGCTGGTGGCGGCCGGGGTGGATCCGAAGGCCCGGGGTGAAGTCATCGACATCCACGCCTTTGCCCGGATCGCTGAAGCCAAGGATGCCGCACCCGCAGCCGGCGGCGGCACTGACGGCGCGGCATCCCTCTAGTTCCAGCTCCCCGCATTAACGGCGAGGGTGGCCCTTCCTCTAAGTTGGAAGGTATGAGCGCAGTGAACTCTCCCCCCGTACAGGTTCCGGCCGCGGCACCGGCTTCCGTGCTGGTCCGCGCCCCGGGAAAGATCAATGTGTCCCTGCGGGTGGGGCCGCTCCGCCCGGACGGCTACCACGGTGTCGCCAGCGTCTACCTGGCCGTGTCACTGTTCGAGGAGATCCGGGCCACCGTCACGGACGGACCGGGCGTCACCGTCACGGTGGACAGTGACGGCGCTTTGCAGGTCCCCGTTGGCGAAATTCCCCTGGGCCCGGACAACCTGGCCGCGCGCGCAGCTGCAGCGCTCGCACCCTACGCCGAGAGTCCCACGGGAGTGCATCTGCACATCACCAAACGTGTTCCGGTGGCCGGAGGCATGGGCGGAGGATCGGCCGACGCCGCGGCGGCGCTGGTTGCCTGCGACGCGCTGTGGAACACCCGCCTGTCCCGTGAGGAGCTGGCCGGCATCGCCTCCGGCCTCGGCGCGGATGTTCCCTTTTCGCTGCTCGGCGGCATCGCCGTCGGGCTGGGCGTGGGGGACCGGCTCAGCCCGGCCATTTCCAAAACTCCGCTGCACTGGGTTCTGGTTGCATCCGACGCCGGCCTCTCCACCCCGGCCGTGTATGGCGCGCTTGATGAGCTCCGCGGGGAGCAGCAGCTGCAGACCGCGGAACCGGAAGAGGTGGATGCGAAGATCCTGACCGCTATGCGTTCCGGGAATGCCCGGGACCTCGCAGCCGTTATTTCTAATGACCTGCAGGCAGCGGCGCTTCGCCTGGCCCCGGAGCTCGGCGGACTGCTGCAAACCGGAGAGCGGCTCGGCGCCCTCGCCGGCATGGTGTCCGGTTCCGGTCCCACAGTGGCCTTCCTTGCCGAAGACGCCGCCGCGGCGTCGATCCTGGAAAGTGCCCTGCGCGCTGAAGGACACCGCGCGCTGGCGGTCGAGGGTCCGGTTCCCGGAGCAAGGCTTGCTGACGCCGTCGGCGGCTGATTTTTTCCACACCGCAGAACAACGACAAATTCCTGACATCACAAGAAAGTAGTACCGATTGGCACACCTGCTTGGTGCTGAGAACCTCAGCATTTCCTTTGGCACCCGCACAATCCTGGACGGGGTTTCCCTGGGCCTGGAAGAGGGGGACCGCATTGGCGTTGTCGGCCGCAACGGCGACGGCAAGTCCACCCTGATGCGCCTGTTGGCCGAGCGGCAAACGCCCGACGACGGCCGCGTCACCCGCCGCCGTGACGTCACCGTGGGCTACTTGGACCAGTCCGACGTGCTGGACGGGGACCTCACCGTTGGCCAGGCCATCGTGGGCGACGCCGCCGACTACGAGTGGGCCTCCAACGCCCGGATCCGCGACGTCATGAGCGGCCTGATCCAGGAAGTGGACTGGAACGCGCAGGTCTCCTCGCTCTCCGGCGGGCAGAAGCGCCGCGTGGCGCTGGCCAAGCTCCTGACCGGGGACGACGACGTCGTCATGCTGGATGAGCCCACCAACCACCTGGACGTGGAAGGCGTGGCGTGGCTGGCCAAGCACCTGAAGAACCGCTGGCGCTCCGACGCCGGCGGCCTGCTGGTCGTGACCCACGACCGGTGGTTCCTGGACGAAATCTGCACGCGCACCTGGGAAGTCCATGACGCCGTCATCGACCCGTTCGACGGCGGTTATGCGGCGTATGTGCTGGCCCGGGCCGAGCGTGACCGCATGGCCAACGTGGTGGAGGGCAAGCGCCAGCAGCTCGTGAAGAAGGAGCTGGCCTGGCTGCGCCGCGGTGCCCCGGCCCGCACCGCCAAGCCCAAGTTCCGGATTGAGGCGGCGAACAACCTGATCGCCGACGTGCCGGAGCCCCGTGACACGCTGTCGCTGAACAAGATGGCCACCGCCCGTCTGGGCAAGGATGTGCTGGACCTGGAGGAAGTGTCCCTGACCCTGGGCGACACCGACCTGTTCAAGAACATCACCCTGCGCCTGGCGCCGGGGGAGCGGCTTGGCCTGGTGGGCGTCAACGGCGCCGGCAAGACCACCCTGCTCCGCCTGCTCAACGGCGAAATTGAGCCCACCAAGGGCCGGCTGAAGCGCGGCAAGACTGTTCAGACGGCCGTGCTGACTCAGGAGGTCAAGGAACTCGACGAAGTTGCCGACCTGCGCGTCATCGAGGTCATCGAGAACGAGAAGCGCGTGTTCAACGTGGGCGGCCGCGAGCTGTCAGCCGGCCAGCTGGTGGAGCAGCTGGGCTTCTCCGCGCAGCGGCAGTGGACTCCGGTGAAGGAGCTCTCCGGTGGTGAACGCCGCCGCCTGCAGCTGCTGCGCCTGCTCGTGGGCGAACCGAACGTCCTGATGCTTGATGAGCCGACCAATGACCTGGACACCGACACGCTGGCCGCCGTGGAGGATGTGCTGGATGGCTGGCCCGGAACCCTCGTGGTGGTTTCCCACGACCGGTACCTGCTCGAGCGCGTGACCGATCACCAGATGGCGCTGCTCGGCGACGGCAAGCTGCGCGGACTGCCGAACGGCGTGGACCAGTACCTCGAACTGCGCGGCCAGGCTCTGGCAGCGAACTCCTCGGCGTCAACTGCTGCCCGCGGTTCCTCCCAGGCCGCCCGTGCAGCCGCAGCCGGCTCCTCGCGTCCCGGTTCCGGCGGCGGTGTGGCAACGGCCGTGGACTCCGGTTCCGGTGCAACCTCCGGGGCCACCGAGGCCGAGAAGCGGATCGCGAAGAAGGACCTGACCCGGATTGACCGGCAGATGACCAAGCTCAAGGTGCAGATCGAGAAGGTCAACGCCCAAATGAGCGCTGCCACTGAGAAAGCCGGCGGCGCGGACTTTGAGCAGCTGGCGGAGCTGAACAAGAAGCTGCAGACCCTTGCCGCGGAGCAGGACGACCTGGAGCTGCAGTGGCTGCAGGCCTCGGAGAAGCTCGAGTAGGCCTGAATTCCCTCCGCTTTCCCTCCACTTTGGGATAAATCGACCGTTTTGGGATTTCCCTGCCGTGGCGCCACGGCAGGGATTTCCCAAAACGGCAGCAATTTCCCAAAACGGCAGGAAATCCCGGGCCGTCAGTTAGAACCTTTGGGATCCGGCCAGCAGGGAGCCCCGGAGATCCATCGGGTAGCTGATGATGCCGGCAAAACCCGTTTTGTTGGCACTGACGTACTGCAACTCGCCGCTGCGCTTCACGGAGAGCAGACCGAAGTTATCCCTGAAGTGCCCCTGCACCGAGCTCAACGCCGTGGTGTCGCTCCACCCGGCCGAGGCCACCACCGCCGCGGGCCCCTGGAACGGTCCCGTACCGGTGGACGGCTGGAAATAGAGCTTCGTGCCGGACCGGCCGAGCAAACCTTGGCGTCCGGAACCCATGTCGATCATGGTGACGTTCCGGTCTTTCCAGCCGGTGCCGATGCTGTAACCGGCGCCAACCGTGCCGGAGGCATCGATCGGGTGGCGCCGAACCTCTCCCATTCCGTTAACGCTGACAACCGAGGGATAGATGCCCTTCGTCCAGGGACCGACGGTCATGGTTTTCGATTCCCAGCCAGAAGCAACACCGATCGGTTCTTCAAATCCGCCGTTGACCTTGCCTCGGTACAGTTCCAGGACGCCGTTGGACCGCTGGACGAGGATGTCAGGGACACCATCCCCATTCCAATCGGTGACGTGGAAGCTCTGAATGGTGTCCGGGCGCCAGCCGCTGCCCTGGCGGACGGCTGCTCCGTATCCGCCCCCGCCATCGGACGGTGCGATCATCAAGTTGCCGGCTGAATCGATGGTGACGAGGTCTGAGTAAGAGCGGATGGTCGGGTTCGGATCCGTATGGATTTCCGCAATGTGGTTGTCCTGATACGAAATGAAGACCCGACCGTCCGGCATGACGGCCAGCGGAGTGCCGAACCCCGTTCGTCCCAGAACGGATTGGGTCCTGTCCCTGACATCGATGAGCAGCGCTATGTCACCGGAGCTGTGCACGATCTTGCCGGTGCCGGGGATGCGCAGGGCTCTTGCACTCTGGTACCCGGGACGGGCAGCCCGTTCCCGCACCGCGATCGTTTCCAGCAGCACCCCATTGGAAGGGTTCAGCGCCAGGAGACCGTTAATCGTGGCGACGTAGAGAATGTCGTCCAGGAGGATGGGGGAGTACATGTCCTGATGTCCCGGTATGTAGGAAACCCACAGCGTCTTGTCTGCCCGGGCGTCATAGGCAAAAACGCCGGCGTCCCCCGTGTAGTCGTCGACTCCGTACCCTCCACGGGCAGACGTGGTCCCATAGGCAATATCTCCGGAGCCGGCCAGGCCGACAATCGACTGCTCGGGGATAAATTTGTTCAGGACTCTCTCAAGCTCATTATTTACGGGATCAATGACGGCAAGCGCCCCGCCGCGCAGTCCGTATTCCGGGACGGTGCCCGCCAGCACTTTTCCGCCGGCTGCCGCCCACGCGAAGGGACGGGACTGCATATAGGGTTTGCGCAGGGTGGAGATGAGGTCGAATGCCGCGTTTCCTTCGTCTATGCGGTTTCGGTCAAATGAGTAGAGTTTCGCGGAACCGTACGAGCCAATGTAGAGGCGGTTCCTGTCGTACTGCATCAGGTGCTCAATCTGCGAGATGCCCACGGTGCTGGCGGAGCGCCAGCGTGCGTCGGTGGCGGGATCGAGGGAACCGAGGCCATTTCCCTGATAGCCGCCGAAATACAGCAGGCCATGGTCGGAGCCGATGAGGGACTGCACGGCGAAGGAGCCCATGGTGATGTTCGGGCGGATCCGACGAATCTCGGAGCTTCCACGCACGGAGTATTCAGCGACAACCGGCTCGCCCTTATGATTACCGGCGGCCAGAATTCGATCTCCAGTCACCAGGAGGGAACGGGTAAGTCCAATATTCGTCGGGCGCAGAACGGTGTCTGTCATCGTCTTCGTTTCAGTGCGCACCAGAAGGGAATCCGCCACACGCCATACCGCGGTGCCGCTGGGCTTGGAGAACGCGTAGGACGCGGACTCGAGGTCATCTCCCCAGCGGGACTTGACCGGGTCATAAACGTGGCAGCGGGTGATGTTTTCGGAATCCTCGGCGAAAATGAAGAGCTTGTCGCCTCTCACGATGATTCTGTGCACAAAGCCCGTGCCGGGGGCATCAGGGAGCGGGATGACAGTCCGCCGTTCCGGACTTCCCTGCGGAAATGACACTATGTGGGGGTCCTGTGACCCGGTGCCCGCAAATACTGTGTCTTTCCAGATTCCGATGGCTCGGACGTACTCCGTCCGGTCATCGAAAGCGGAGTACGAAGCGAACTTCCCGGAACTCGGATCATAAGTCCAGGTGATCCCTTCGGGATATGAGCCGCCCCAGATCCTGCCCTCAGTGTCGATCTCAAGAGCCCCAACATGGGTGGACACCGGAGCCACCGGGCCGAGCGAGGTTAACTTGCGGCCGACGAAGGACCAGGCGATGAGTTCGCCGCCGGATCCCGCGTAGATAATGCCGCCCGCGGAATCCCAGAGGAGCTTCGAGGTGATCTTCTCCCCTGTGGGCGTCGTGGCCACGAATTCCTGTTTGCCTGTGACGGCGTCGCAAATCTGGAACTGATTGCTGTCTCCGGCGGTTGCGGTGACAAGTTTGGCGGCTCCACCGGGATCCGTGACCAGGAGCATGTCCAGGTAGGACGAAGACTGGAAAACATCCTTGTAGACCTTCTTGATTCCGGCGCCCGGAGCAATGACCCGCAGCCGCGATTCAATGTCGCTCGCCGGCGCCAGCGGCGGGGCCGCCATGGTGGCGGAGGCCGCACCGGGCGGGATCACTGCTGTGAGGAACCCAGTGGTGGCCGCCAGCGATAGCACTGAACGTCGGGTGAGGCTGGCTGGACTGCGCATGTCGTCCTTTAGGGAAACGGCTCGGGAAATTGGGTGTTCCTCCAAGACATTCGTAGAACTACCACGCGTGCCCTTGACCGAAAACAGCAAGGACGCGCAATGACCTGCGGCGGGCCGTGATTCGCAGTGCAACAAGGGGCATATTTCCGAATCTCAGCGTAGCGCACCAAGAAAAGACAGAAAAAAGCGCAGCGGAAACCTGGACTCAGGCTCCCGCGAGCAGCGGCGGCAGGATGTGGTCGCGCAGCAGCGGGGAAATGTCGTCACGGGCCATAGCCTGCGCCGGATCCGCCCACAGCAGTTCTTCGATTTCAGCTGCTGCGGCCGCCGCGCTGCCAGGAACGCCGCCGGTGTCCGGAAGGGTATAGGCAAACAGGCCGGCGTTTATGAAGGTGTTTTCCTCATTGGCTGCCGGGCCGTACCAGGATCCAAGGGATTCCAGCTCCGATTCCTGAACAGCCAGGCCGAGCTCTTCGTGCATTTCCCGCGCCGCAGCGGCGCTGAAGGATTCGCCGGGTTCAAGTTTCCCGCCGGGCTGCATGAATTTGCTGGTGCCGCGCTTGCGGACCAGGAGAATGCGGCCGGCCCCGTCACGGACGAGCACTGCCGAGAGCGTCAGGACAACCGGCGGCGCGGCCGGGTGGGCGGGATCCATATGGAGCTGGGGCTCTTTCTGCAGCCCGGTCAGCCCGTTCCAGGACAGATTGACCAGATGCGCCGCCACCGTTGCCTTGTCCGGGGTCCGCGCATCCAGCCACCACTGGCCCGTCATCGCGACCATCCCCACCAGCATTTGGGCGTACATCCCGCCCACTTCAGCGCTGAGGCCGCGGTTGCCGAACTCCTTGGAGAGGATATGCTCCACGTCGCCGGTGATCCGGGACAGGAGAGTGGCGAACGTGCCCTCGGGCTGCGACGGCGGTGCGTCTCGCACCAGGATCCGGAACCCGTCAGTGTGGTTTTCGATGTAGTCCAACAGCGCGTAAGCGGCCCGTTCAATCAGGATCCGGGGGCCGGCGTCGGCACTGAGGGCTTCCGTGATGACAGCGAGAACCCGGTCAAACTCTCCGTCCACCACCTCGGTGTACAGCGCTTCCTTGGACCCGAAGTGCTCGTACACAACGGGCTTGGAAACACCGGCAGTCGCTGCAATATCTTCAATGGTGGCGCCGTCCAGGCCCCGCAGGGCAAACATGCTTCGGGCCACGTTTATCAGCTGTGCGCGCCGCTGCACGCCGGTCATGCGCAGGCGTGCTCCGCCAGCTGGAATTCTTACCACCACCACAGTCTAAGGCCTGGGCCTTCGGCGGCCGCTTGGCTGCGCGCAACGCCTTCCGCCCCACCGCCGCCGGGCAGGGAAAAGCACTCAAGTCGCGCCGGTGTCCGCCGGCATGGCAAACTAAACTCTTGTGTGCGGGGGGACCTGCACATTTTCCGCCCTGGTGTAATGGCAGCACCCCGGCCTTTGGAGCCGTGGAGTATAGGTTCGAATCCTATGGGCGGAACGGCAGCAGCGCCGGTCCCTATGCCGGCCCGCCCGACCGCCAGCCGTCTCACAACAGGAGCGCTTCTTCGTGACCACCCAGGATGAATCCACCGAAAGTGCCCTCAGCGGCGGACCCGCAGCAGTCATAGTCCTGGCGGCCGGAGCCGGCACCAGGATGAAGTCCCGGACTCCGAAGATTCTCCACCCGGTTGGCGGCACCTCCATGATCGGGCACGCCCTCGCCGCCGCCGAGGCCCTGAATCCCCGGGCCCTGGCTGTTGTCGTCCGGCACGAACGGGACCGGGTGGCGGAGCACGTCACCGCCGCAGCGCCGCGGGCACTGATCGTGGACCAGGACGAAATCCCCGGCACCGGCCGCGCCGTCCAGGTTGCGCTGGAGGCACTGGACGCGTTCGCCGCACTGGAAGGCACCGTCGTCGTCACGTACGGCGACGTTCCACTGCTCGAAGCCGACACGCTCCGCGAACTCGTGGCAGTCCACCAGGTGGACGGCAACGCCGTCACCGTCCTCACCGCGCACCTGGACGATCCCACCGGTTACGGGCGGATCCTGCGCGCGGAAGACGGCACCGTCACGGCCATCGTTGAGCACAAGGATGCCGACGACGCCCAGCGCGCGGTCACCGAAATCAACTCCGGCATCTACGCCTTCGACGCCGCCGTGCTCCGCGGCGCGCTGGCGAAGGTCACCTCCGACAACTCGCAGGGCGAGATGTACCTCACCGATGTCCTGGGCCTGGCCCGGGCCAACGGCGGCCGCGTTGCCGCCGTCGTCACCGGTGACTTCTGGCAGGTTGAAGGCGCCAATGACCGCGTCCAGCTCGCCGCCCTCAACGCCGAGCACAACCGCCGGAACCTGGTCCGCTGGATGCGCGCCGGCGTCACCGTCGTGGACCCCGCCACCACCTGGATCGACGCCACGGTTACCCTCGCCGAGGACGTCACGATCCTGCCCGGCACGCAGCTGCACGGCACCACCACGGTGGCGCGCGACGCCGTCGTCGGGCCGGACACCACCCTCACCAACGTGAGCGTGGGGGAGGGCGCCAAGGTGGTGCGCACCCACGGTTCCGATGCCCGGCTGGGCGCAGGCGCCGACGTCGGACCCTTTGCCTACCTGCGCCCGGGCACCGTCCTGGGTGCCAAGGGCAAGATCGGCACCTTCGTGGAAACCAAGAACGCGGACATCGGCGCCGGTTCCAAGGTTCCGCATCTTTCCTATGTGGGTGACGCCACAATCGGCGAGCAGTCCAACATCGGCGCAGCCTCCGTTTTTGTGAACTACGACGGCGTCAACAAGCACCACACGACCATCGGTTCGCACGTCCGGATGGGCAGCGACAACATGTATGTGGCACCCGTTACAGTGGGCGACGGCGCGTACAGTGGAGCTGGAACTGTGGTTCGCAAGGATGTTCCGGCCGGTTCCCTGGCCATCAACGTAGCGCCTCAGCGCAACCTCGACGGCTGGGTGCTGACCAACCGTCCCGGCACAGCGGCGGCCGATGCGGCAGCCGCGGCCAACGCCTCCACTGCTTCCAAAACCTCTTCCTCAGAAACTGATACCCCCACGCGAGAAAGCGATCATTAATGAGCAGCGAGATCACCGCCCAAGGTGAAAAGAAGCTTGTCCTTGCCACTGGCCGGGCACACCCGGAGCTGGCCGAGGAGATCGCGCGCTGTCTCGACACGGACCTGCTTCCGCTGGCGTCCTATGACTTCGCCAACGGCGAGATCTATGTCCGTCCCGGTGAGAGCGTCCGCGGCACGGATGCCTTCGTGATCCAGGCGCATCCGGCGCCCATGAACAACTGGCTGATGGAACAGCTGATCACCGTTGACGCGTTGAAGCGGGCCTCCGCCAAGCGCATCACCGTGGTTTCCCCGTTCTATCCGTATGCCCGGCAGGACAAGAAGGGCCGCGGCCGCGAGCCCATCTCGGCCCGCTTGATTGCCGACCTGTACAAGACCGCCGGCGCCGACCGCATCATGAGCGTTGACCTGCACACGTCGCAGATCCAGGGCTTCTTTGACGGCCCCGTGGATCACCTGATGGCGATCCCGCTGCTGGCTGACTACATCCGCACCCGCGTTGATGTCACCAACGTCACCGTGGTGTCCCCGGACACGGGCCGCGTCCGTGTAGCCGAGCAGTGGGCCGAGCGCCTGGGCGGCGCTCCGCTGGCGTTCGTGCACAAGAGCCGTGACCTCACCGTCCCGAACCAGGCCGTGTCCAAGCAGGTTGTGGGCCAGGTCGAAGGACGCACCTGCGTGCTGATTGACGACATGATCGACACCGGCGGAACCATTGCCGGAGCCGTGCGCGTCCTCAAGGAGGCCGGCGCAAAGGATGTCATCATCGCGGCCACCCACGCCGTGTTCTCCGATCCGGCTGCCCGCACGCTGGCCGAATCAGGTGCCCGCGAAGTCGTGGTGACCAACACGCTGCCGATCCCGGCCGCCAAGCGCTTCGATCAGCTGACCGTCCTCTCGATCGCTCCGCTGATTGCGCGTGCCATCAAGGAAGTCTTTGAAGACGGGTCCGTCACGAGCCTGTTCGACGGCAAGGCCTAGTCTTCAGCAGCACCACATCTTCTCAGCAGCACCACAGCACCACATCTGCATAAAGCACGCTGCCCGTTCGGACTCCGGTTCGGACGGGCAGCGTGCTGCTGGTAGGATGGTCTGCGATGCCTAGGCGAGGGAGAGGTCCGGATAGATCCGGGCAATACTCCGTTATCGACGGTGGCTGGCAACTTCTGACCGCACGGACTTGGTCTTCGGACAGTCCAGCAGTGCGGCGCTGTTCCCATACCGGCGCCTTCGTCCCGGCAACCACGGAACATCCATAATCAGGAGTTTGAAATGTCTGAGCAGAAGCTCGCAGGAACCGTCCGCACCGAATTCGGCAAGGGTGCTGCCCGCAAGGCACGCGTTGCCAACATGATCCCGGCAGTCATCTACGGCCACGGCGCCGAGGTTATGCACATCCTGCTTCCGGCCAAGGCCACCACGCTGGCTGTCCGCACCTCCAACGCCCTGCTGGAAATCGACGTTGACGGCGAGTCGCACCTGGCCCTGGCCCGCGACATCCAGCGCGACCCGATCAAGCAGATCATCGAGCACATCGACCTGCTGACCGTCCGCAAGGGCGAAAAGGTTGAGGTTGAAGTCAACGTTCACGTTGAAGGCGAACTGGCTGCCGGCTCCTCCGTATACAACCAGGAAGCCAACACGGTCCTGGTTGCTGCTGACGCCACCAACCTGCCCGAAACCATCGTGGTCAGCATCGAAGGCCGCACGGCCGGCGAGCACATCTACGCTTCCGACCTGGAACTGCCTGCCGGCGTCGAGCTGCTGCTGGATCCCGAAACCATGGTCATCAACATCTCCGAGTCCGTTGTCCAGGACCTGGGCGCTCCGTCCGACGAGCAGATTGCCGATGCAGCTGCTGAAGTTGGCGCCGAAGCGTAATCCACTTCCGGGGTCTGCTCCCCGTAACGGAGCCGTCCGGTTCTTGTCTAAGGAGCAGTACCTGCAGTGAACAGCAACACCTGGCTTGTAGTCGGGCTCGGGAACCCCGGGCCCGGCTACAGCCGTAACCGGCACAATATCGGCCAGATGGTCCTCGATGACCTGGCCTCCCGCGTGGGCGGAAACTTTAAGACCCACAAGTCGCGGGCCCAGATTCTCGAAGGCCGGCTGGGCATCGGCGGGCCGCGCGTCATTCTCGCGAAGCCCCTGACCTACATGAACCTCTCTGGCGGACCGGTCTCGGCGCTGAGCAAGTTTTTCGACATCCCCGCGTCGAATGTTGTGGCGGTGCACGACGAAATCGACATTCCGTTCAACACCATCAAGCTCAAGTCCGGCGGCGGCGAAGGCGGCCACAACGGACTGCGCGACATGAGCCGTGCCTTGGGCACCAAGGACTATTACCGCGTCCGCGTTGGTGTGGGACGACCGCCGGGCCGCATGGAGACAGCTGACTACGTGCTCAAGGACTTTCCCCCGGTTGAAGCCAAAGAGCTTCCCTTCCTCATCGGTGACGCCGCCGACGCCGTTGAACTGCTGCTGACCGAAGGCCTTACCGCAGCGCAGCAGAAGTTCCACTCCGTCGCTTCCTGACTCCGCTCACACGCGGCATGTCAATCCTGCACACATGGAGGAGTAGCGCCGCGCCTGCCCTCCGTGTCCACGGATGCAGCCCTCACCTGCCTTAGCGCAGGTCAGACGGAGCCGTAGCTCCGCAGTCCCGGGGCAACCGAGTAGTCCACGGCGGAAGACGGGTACGGCTCCCGTCACGGCAAAGACGCCCAACCCCATTGTTGGACCCCTGACCCGGGCCTAGAATTTAGATATGCCCACGGGCATGCAAAGCTGGGGCCGGCGTCGGGAGGCCTCCGAGACTGGGCCACCCCCATCCCGGCGCCGGTCCCTTATACGATAACCGGACACCCTGCGTCATTCGACAGCCGGGTGTCCGGTTTTTTAAATTTTCCGTTCCTGTCGCTTCGGCCCCAAACTCCCGTGAAACCCCGCCGGTACACGTCCTCCTCGACGCGGAATCCACTTCGACGGGCAAGTCCATACCTTTCTATGTTGTGGACGAAATCCAGCATCGGGCGGTACGCTCACTGCAGTACCGGCAAAGTAACCATGCTTGAGAACAATCTTGAGAACAATATTGAGCAAAACCAGCACCATTTGAGGGTGTCCGGCGGCGAAAATCCGAAGGAATTCCCGTAGGCCGGAGATATTGAAGCAGTAATAGCGGGGATGCCTGGGGGCGTGGTTGTAGGAATGTTGTTAAGGACCGAAAAAGATCCGGATCTTCTGGTGGGCCGGGACGAGGCGCTGGCCGAACTGGCACATGGGCTGGAGACAGCGGCAGGTGCAGTTGTGGTCGGTCCGGCAGGCATCGGAAAGTCCGCCCTGATCCGGGTAGCCGCCGCCGATCCGGCCTTTTACCCGGTGAGGATCCGCGGAAGCCGGGAATCCGGCAAAACACCTTTTGGCGCGCTGGCCTGGTTGATCTCCGAGCTGGCGGAGGACGTTGAATCACGGCCCGAGCAGTTGCTGCAGGAGCTGACCTCGCTGCTGGCAGGGCGTGCCGCCGGAAGAAGAGTTTTACTGCTGCTGGATAATGTTGAGAGCCTCGACCACTGGACCGGCATGGCGGTTTCGCAGCTGGTCCGCAGGTCAGGTGCCAGCGTCCTCGCCGCCGCCGAGAGCTTTGCCGAGTCCGCCCCGGATGTTATGGCTTTGTGGACTGAAGGCTTGCTGGTCCGCGTGGACCTTGGCCCGCTGGTGATGGAACAGACCCGGGAACTGATGCAAAACCTCCTGGGCGGACCGGTCTCCACCTTGGCCGCCCAATCGATGCACCGCCACTCCGGCGGGAATCCGCAGTTGATTACCCTCTTGGTCCAGGACCAGACCGATGACGGATCGCTGATGCGGCACGACGGCGTCTGGGTCCTCGCCAAGCCGCTGGCGTTCTCCGGCCAAGCGGCTGAAGTCATCACTTCCCGGTTGAAGCGGCTCCCGCCCGACGAGAGGTCATTGGTTCAGCTTCTGGCCCTGGCCCGCGATTTGCCCGTGTCGGTTGTGCTGAAGCTGTTTCCGGCCGAAACCGTTGACCGGCTGGAAGAGGCACGCGTGGTGGAGATCTCGGATCAGTCAATTCACCTCGCCAGCACCGGCACAGCCGCCGCCATCGCGGCGGCCATACCCCCGGGGCGCAGCAGGGAACTGTGGGAAGAAGTATCGGCACTGTTGGATCCGCAGATGCTCCGCCCCTCAGCGCTCATCCGTTTCGCCCGGTGGACGCTGGCCAGCCAAGGCACCCTGGACCCGGAAACTGCAGAGCGTGCCGCCATTCTGTCCACAGCGCACGATGATCCCGCGTCGGCGCTGCAATTCCTCCGGGCAGTTCCCCAGGAAAAGCGCGGCCCTGCAATGCTGCTGGCCGAGGTGCAGGCGTTGAGGGAGTCCGGGAACTACCTGGATGCCCTTCGCGCGCTCGACCGTCTTCCGTCCCCGCTCGATCCCCGGGAACCGGCAGCCTGGGTGGAACTCATGCTGCAGAGAGCGGCACTGCTGCAGCTTCTTCCCCGCCACGGCAATGCTGCGGAAACACTGCACAGTATTAGTGCAGCTATCCAGGACCACACGGGTCATGCCGCTTATCACCAGTGGGAAGCGCAGGTGGTGCTGATGCACAGTGCCATAGCGATCGACGCCGGGCGCCCGAAAGAGGTGCCCGGGCGGCTCGGTTCTCTGGCCGCGGACCGGAAGCTGAGCCCGGCCGTCCGCATGCGGGCACTTGCCCTGCACGCCCAGTTCCTCGCAGTGTCCGGAGACTTCGAGGAACTGCTGACAGTGGTGCGACCGTTCAAGGACGGTTTTCAGGGCACTCTGGGTGCCAACACCATGGATTCGGCGCATATTAGGTTCCTCCTGGCCCTGGTAGCCGCCGGAGAACAAAGGCTCGCCGAAGAATTGGTGGCCGATCTGAAGGACGGCGCCAACCGCCGGGCCTTCCGCGGCAGTGCTGGGGATGTTGCGCTGGGAGGGATCCATGCCCTTTGCGGCAGGGCGGACAGTGCCCTTGCCGCCCTCACCAGTGCCATGAGCCAGATTCGCGTACAGGACCCCTTTGACGTCCTGCCACTTGTGCATGCACTGTCCGCGCGCGTCCTGGCCCTCCAAGGCGACGTGCAGGACGCCCAACGCGAGGCGTCGGACGACGCTGAATTCAGGTACCGCCCCCAGGAACTGGTGGGGTCCATGTCCAAGGTGCTGGGGCTGGAAGCCATGCTGGCCGGAGATACGCAAAAGCTGTGCGGCGAATTGCGTTCCATAGCCAAAGACAACCTCCGCACCGGCATGGTCCCCATCGCCCTGCACTGCCTGGCGGCAGCCGCCGGCAGGGGAGACCGGGAGGCTGCTGCTGAGCTGGCCGCGGCTGCCTCCGGCGCCAAGGGGCGCTGGGCCTCCGCGCTGCACTGTCTTGGTACCGGACTGGCGCAGGGGAACCCATCCCTGCTGCTGGAATCTGCCGCGCTCGCGGATGAGCTCGGCAATGACCTGATGTGCCATACGGCAGCAGCGGCAGCCCTGCATCTTCTCGAGGGACAGACCGGCAGCGATAGCCGGGTCCAGGCACGGACTGCGCTCAGGCTTGAGCACGCCAGCTTCCGCAAGCTGCGTCAAGCCAACTCCATTCAGGCGCGAATGGCAGCACTGAGTCCATTCGAAGCTGATCTTGCCCGCCGCGCCGCGGGAACTGCGACACGAAAGGAAATAAGCGCCGAACTGCACCTGTCGCCGCGCACCATCGATTGGCACCTGGGTAAAATCTTCGACAAGCTGCATGTTTCGGGACGCTCGGAACTCGGCGAGGTTCTGCGGTAAGCGACGCGATGCCGGATTCGAGGGGGGGACTCGTGATGCAGGCATTTGCGGCACGGCCGTTCGTGGGACGGGAGGCCGTCACCGAAGCGGTGATGGCCAGTGTGCTGCGCAGGGGCGGACACGGCGCCGTCGTGCTGGCCGACGCCGGGATGGGCAAGAGCGCGCTGGCAGGGATCCTTGCGGCACAGTTGAACGGGCGCATCCCGGTGCACCGGATCCATACCAGTTCGTCCCTGGCACAGGTCCCTTACGGTGCCCTGGCCCCGCTGATCTTCGATGTGGAGCCACAGGACACCAATTCTTCGCACGCTGTTATGCGTTCGCTGCTGAGACGGCTGTATCCGGACGGCCGGACGTCGGATCCGTCCGAGGCACCGCTGCTGATCGTTGATGATGCCGACGCGCTGGATGAGGCAACCGCGGATCTGCTCGCTCAGCTTGTGGCTTCGGCCCAAATCCGCATCCTGCTGCTGGCCCGGCGCATCACCGATGTCCCCGCCGGGATCTCCAACCAGGTGTGGGAAGGCATACTGTCCCGGCATGAGCTCCACCCGCTGACGGATGACCAGGTCCATGAACTGTGTGTCCAGGTGCTTGGCGGGCCGGTCCTGACCAGCGCAAGCACTGATCTGGCCCGGGCAGCCGGGGGAAACCCCATGCTGGTTCTGGCGTTGTTGTCGGAAACCGTGCGGGCGGGCAGCCTCGAGGAACGCAATGGGGTCTGGCTCCTGCATGAGCAAATGCTTCCGCCGGACGGCCGGCTGGGGGATTTGCTCAGGGCGCAGCTGTCCGGTCTGAGCAAAGATGAGCGCGACGCCCTGGAGATCATTTCGCTGGCCGAACCGCTGCCGGCTGCCGCTGCCTTTGATCTCGGGTTACACCGGGCCGTCGACGCCCTGACCGAAGCGAAACTGGTCAAGATTTCTCCCGGACCGTCCCGCCTCCTGCAGCCCATGCATCCCCTGTACGGCGAGGTGGTGCGCCGGCTGGTTCCCGCAGCACGCAGTGCCCGCCTCCGCCAGCGGTTGCTTGCCTCCGGCGCGGCCGCCGGAGGCAGAGCGGAGAACCTCCTGCGCTGGGTGAGCTGGTCGCTGGACTGCGGTGTCCAAGTGAGCGACGCCGAACTCGTCGAGGCTGCGTACCGCGCCAACAACTCCTTTGACAGTGCTGCCGCCCTTCGCGCCGCCGGCGCGGTCAAGGGGCCCAAATACTCCCTTGCCGCCCGCGTCCAGGCCGCGCGGGCCTGCCAGCAGGACGGCGACCGGGAATCTGCCCGGGAACTGATTGACGGCGTCACCGACGCTGCCCGTGACCTCACCACCCTCAAGATGGCAGTGCTGATCCGGGTCCAGCTGTACCTGCAGGAGCAGTCCGAAATTTCGGGACTGTCCACTATTGCCGCAGACTGGCTGGCCGGCGTCGACCGCATCGAAGCGCAGGGAAACCTGGACGCCGAGCTGACGGCTGATGTGATTTCCTCCCGCCGCGGAGGACGACTGCTTGCCCTCATGGGCAGGGTTTCCGACGGGGAGCTGCTGCCCGCGGAACAGGAATTGAACGGTATCCTCGAGGACGCCCGGGCGGCGGAGGATGACGAAGCCACCCTTGTTGCGGAGACGCTGCTCGCTCAAATCCTGACCACCACCGGAAGGGCATATGCCAGCTGTGAAATGAGCCGGCACGCAATGGCTGTGCTGGACAGGGGCGGGCACCGGTTCATGTCCTACTACCACTTCGTCCTCCAGCGCCATCTGTCTGCACTGCTGTGGCTGGGGGATTGGACAGGCCTCCAAACGGCGGCGCAGCACGGTACGGCCGGAGTCTTCGGGGCGCTCGTCAGGGTGGCCGGGGTGGTGGACCTGGCAATTGCCGTGATGCATCTGAGGAAGGATGACCGCACGGGGGCATTGACGCATCTGTCCGCATCCATCGAAGGGCTGCGAACTCACGACTATGAGGGGATGTTGCCGCTGGCGCTTGCCCTGGCAGCCTTCGTAGCCGCTTCAGTGGGGCAGCGGAAAGAGGCAGAGGAGTTCCTGGCTGAGGGGCTGGGCGTTAGTTCCCGGGGCTCGGCTGCGGATCGGATCCTGTCCCGCGGCTACACAGTTGGCGCCCGTTCAGTGTTGGCCCTGCAGCGGGATCCGCGGAAAGAGCTCAGGGAGCTCATCAGCGAGGCCGAGGACAGGGGATTTATCGCGGTGGAGCTGGAGCTGAGGCTCCTGTCGCTGGCCTTCGGCGACCTGGAGGGGCTCAGCCGGCTGGTGAAAATCACCGGGGACTTTGAGGGACCGCATGTGGAGACCGCCGCTGTCATTGCCAGGGCCTTCCTGGACGAGGACATTGACGTGCTTCTGCGTTTTGGTGCGGGCGAGGCGGATCCGGGCTGGCGGCGCATGGCCGGAAGGTGCAGAGAAGAAGCCCTGCGTCTGGCCATGGCCAGCGGGGACCGCGCGCTCCTCTCAAGGGTTCAGCGGGCCCTTAACAAGAAGAACGGCCAGACGGAGGACCAGCTGCCGAAGGCCGGGGTGCCGCTGCTGACCCGGCGGGAACGCGATATCGCGGCATTGGTGATCCAGGGCCACCGGAACGCTGAAATCGCAGAGCGGCTTTTCCTCTCCGTTCGAACGGTGGAAGGCCATATCTACCGGACCTTCGAGAAACTGGGGATCAGCCGCCGTGAAGACCTCAAACAGGAACTCCTGACCCAACATGGCCCCGAATGATCAGTACCGGAAGCGCTGTATAAAGTAGTTCCACGTATCCGCAATCAGGTCTATCGGGTAGGCGGTACCCGTGCTGCAGGCGGAGCTGCAGCCTAGGGTTGGGAGAGTGATCCCCGGGGGCTGTCTCCTGTCGGGGACAGTTTGGTCTCGGGAAAAGTGAGTCGGCTGTGAAACCTCCAGCCGCGCAACGCGCTCTGTCAATTGTTAAGGTTCCTGATGAGCACGCTTCAACAACCAGTCCCGTCCTTCGAGCCCGCGGCCGCCCGCGGCCAGGGCGTGCGGCCGGGCCCCCCACACCATTTCCGCGCACCCGGAACGGGGGGCCCGGACAGAGCCGCTGATGCTCGTGATGCTCCCCGGCTGGCGGTGATAAACGCGCTGGACGGTCCGGGCGCCGTCATTGTTGGCGCGGCGGGAATCGGCAAAACCACGTTGGCCCGGGAGAGCATGAGCTGCTACGGGGGATTCAACGTACAGCTGCGTGGCAGCACCCTCTCGGCGCAGACACCGTACGGCGCCCTGGCATGGCTGCTCAGTGATCTTCCTCAGGAACAGCTCGCCAACCCGGTCCTGGTAGTCCGCGCGCTGGAATCCCTCTTGATCCGCCAAGCCGACGGGCGGCGGATCGTTATGGTGATTGACAACGCGGAGGAAATTGACGATCTTGGTGCGCTGGTCACCTCTGAGTTGTGCCGGCGGGGTACTGTGGCGCTGCTTCTCATCTGCGGCGACCTGATCCGGTGCCATCCGGAATACGTCCGGCTATGGACCGACGGCTCGCTTAAGCGCATCGACCTTGCCCCGCTGGATCTGCTGCGGACCGCTGAACTGTTGGCCCACTGCGCCGGAGGTCCGCTGACTACCCGCGCCCAGCAGATGCTGTGGCAGCAGAGCAAGGGAAACCCGCTGTTGGCGTCCCTGCTGTGCCGTGACCATATTGGCGCCGGATCGCTGGTGTACCGCAGGGGTTACTGGACCTGGGCAGGCCCGCTGGTGCACTCAGGGGAACTGCCGGAACGGGTCGAGACGGTGATGCGCCGTTTCACTCCGGGGGAGCGGCGCGCCGTCGAGATTCTGTCTCTCTGCCGCCAGCTGCCCATGGCCAGTGTCCTGCAGCTAGTTCCCGCACATACGGTGGACGCGCTGGAGGAAAGCTCTGTTCTGATCATCAATGGAGGACACGGCCAGCCCGTGCGCCTCGCCTGGAATCTGCAGCCCGCCACCATCGCCGCCAGAATTCCGTTCGGCCGCAGCAGGGACCTGTGGTCGGAGGTGACACGGGTGGTTGATCCACGGGTGTTCACTGGGGAAACCGCAGCGGGTCTGGCGGCCTGGTCGCTTTCCGTGGGGATGGCGCCGGATCCCGGAACCGCGCTGGCGGCCGCCCGCTGGTCCAACGAAACCGGTGACACCGCCGCCGCCCTCCGCTACGCGCGGGCCGTGGCCGCTCCACGCCCTTTGACTGCCGTTTTGGAGGAAGCCGATGCCCTGCGGGCCGAAGGGCGGCACACTCAGGCCTATCGGGTCCTGGCGACAGCGGATCCCGGTGACAGCGCTTCGGAAGCCGGTGACAGCGCAGCGGATGCCGATGAAAGCGCTGGGAAGGAGTTGCGGCTGCGGGCGCTCACGGAACGTGCCCTGGGCGCTGCCCGAACCCCGGGGGCTCCGGATGATCCCGTCCATCTCCTGGACCGGGCCGAACGGTTGCTGCCCCAGGACACCGGCGCACGGCCCGGGCCCCGGCTGGCAGTGACCCTGGCCCGTGCTGAACTCCTGTCGCTGACCCGCAGATTCAGCGATTTGCCGGCAACCCTGGCAGATGATTTCGCTGATCCCGCGGCACCGCCGATTGGCCGGCTATGGGCGGGCATCCGCTGGGGACAGCAGTGCGCTGCCGCCGGCCGGTTTATCGAAGCTGTCTCACTCGTCTCCCAGGTCCGAGCCCGGTTGTCGGCCGGGATCCATGCGGATGTCCGCACCCGGGAACTGCTGTTCCACCACCTCTTTTTCCTCCTGATCCGGTGCGGTGAGCTGGGATCCGCACTGGAGCTGGCTGTTGGAACAGTGGAGCAAGGGAACAGATCGGGTCTGGCAACACCTACCGGCACCGAACTTCCCATCGGACTGGTTCACGCGTTTGCGGGGCGCGGTGATGCGGGGCTGAAATCCCTGCAGCCGGCGGTGGCACAGCTGGAATCCCATGATCCCGACGGCGCACTGCCCCTCGCGACGGCAGCCGCCACCTATTGTGCCCAGCAGAGGCTGGACAGGGATCCGGAGCTGGATCTGCCCTTGCCCCCCGATTCCTGCGGGCGCACCGATCCCAGCTCCGTGTCCGAGGTGGCATACTTTCGGATCCTGGCATCAGGAATGAACCAACCGGCAGAGGCGGCGGCCGAGTTTCACCGCTTTGCCACGGCGGAACTGGCCGCTGGCGATATCCCGAACGCGCTCCTTGGGTTTTCAGCGTCCGCCCTTCGTGGAAACCGTTCCGCGATGCAGGACCTTGCGCTCGCGGCGGCAGCTGCGGACGGTGCGCCGGCGGCACTGTACGGCCAACTGGCAGCCGGTCTGCTCACCCATGACGTCACCGCCCTGATCCGGGCTGCTGAAGCGGCGCTGAAACAGCAGAACAGCATCCTGGGTCATGGCGCGGCACGTGCAGCCCGTGTCTTGGGTGATGGCAGCGCCACCCGCGCCCTGATGCGGCAGGCGCGGCAGCTGGAATACGAGGGCTTCCGTGCCCTGTCGCCGTTGAACAGCGTGGAGTACGGCCTCGCGCAGCTGGGCGACTTCGAGCGCGATCTGGCACTGCAGGCGGCGGCCGGGGAAACCAGTGCCTCTTTGGGGAGGCGGTTCCATCTGTCAGCCCGAACCGTTGACTGGCATTTGGGCCGGGTGTTCGCCCGACTGCATGTCTCCGGCCGAACCGATCTACGCAACGCTTTGGCTCTGGCGTCCAAGTAGTTTTCGCCTGGTTGATGTGCTGCTACTTAGAGCCGAGTAGTGCGTCACACCCGATTCAAGTAGTTCCGGGTGCGTGGAGCGCCATAAACCTGAGTAGTGGCCCCGTTCCGCTGGTGATCGGTACTCGTGTTCCTACTGTTTTCCTCTCCTACGCTTGCGGCAGACATCCACCACGAGCCCACCTGCAGGAAATCCATGCAAGGTGCGGCCATCGGCAGAATCGGGTCTCACCGTGCATAACAGCAGCATCCACCAGTCTCGCCTTCCCCATTCCTCCGCCTCATCTGAACCTGCGGGATCAGTTGTCTTTAGCCAGGGTCCGCGGCCGGACGAAGCACTGCGGGAAGAGCAGGCCGCTCCGCCGCGCTTCGTCGGCCGGCACGCGGTAACGCGAAAAATCCACGAGCGGCTGGCATCAGGCGGCGGAGCCGGATGCATCCTCGTGGGGGAAGCCGGCAGCGGGAAAACGGCACTGATCCACCACGTGCTGCGGCAGTGCAGCTCAGACACCTATGTGGTCCACGTTCGTGGATCCGCCTTTTCCGGGCGCACACCCTTTGGCGCCCTGACCTTTCTCCTCTCCGAGTTGGAGTCCGACGTTTCCTCGCACCCCGTGCTGATCCTGCGCGGACTGACCCGGCTGATCCAGGAGCGCGCCCAGGGGCGCACCGTCCTGCTGGCCGTGGACAACGGGGAGGAACTCGATGAGTTCTCAGCCATGGCCCTCAGCCAGATGGTCCTCAGCAGGACCGCCGGGCTGCTGGCATGCTTCCGCGATTTCAGCCGTGCCCCTGCGGAGTTCACCGGCCTGTGGCGGGAGGGCATCCTGTCCCGGGTGGATCTGGAACCCCTGGATCTGGCGGAAAGCGCGGAATTGGTGTCGGCCGAACTCGACGGCGCCGTATCGGGGGCGGCTGTGGCGGATCTGCAGCGGCATGCCGGCGGCAATCCGCACCTGCTGACACTGGCCTGCAAGGACTACCGCGAAAGTGGGAGGCTGCGCCGCAGCGGGCAGGTCTGGGTCCTGGAACCGCAACAGCCTGCACCGGCGGGACGCGTTGCCGAAGCTGTGCTGGGCCGCCTGGACGGATTGACCGGCCGGCAGGTGACACTGATCCGGAGCGTGGCACTGGCAGGGTCCCTGCCCCTGGGGCTGGCCCTGCATGATGTTGACCCCGTCGAAGTGGACGTTCTGCAGGAACAGGGAATCCTGGCCGTGGAACGGCACAGCGTGCCGCGGGTGCGGATCCGTGATGCGGTCCTGGCCAACGCCGTCAGCCTGTCCCTCGATGCCACCGAACGCGGCCGCCTGCTCCAGCAGCTGCGCTCCGCTGTTGTTTCCTCCTCTCCGTCGAGTGCCGCACCGGGCGCAGCAACGGCGGCCGGCACGGCGGAGGGCGGCGGCGACGACCCGGCCGCCGCCGTCCTGGAACCGGCCCGTTTGGCTGCCTGGCGCCTGGACAGCGGAGAGGCACTGACCACGGACGCGGCTGTCGCGGCGGCACGGAACGCGAACGCCTGCGGCGATCCGACAGGCGCAGTCCGCTTCATTTCGTCCCGGGAAGACAGTGCACAGAGCCCGGCGGCGGTCCTTCAGCTGGTTGCCGCACGGATGACACGGGCAGAATACGGCGCTGCGGTGGCAGCGCTCAGCAGTTACCGAAGCCGGGGTAAGCAGGCGACGCCGCTGGAGGAGGTCCGATTGCTGCTCGCGGAAAACCGGGTGCTGTGCATGGCCGCAACCGGTGCTCTGTCGGGGGCCCTTCCCGCCGGGGCCCTTCCCGCCGGTGCGGCCAAAAAACACGACGAACTGCTGCGGCAGGCAGAGCAGCGCACGGCCGAGCTGTCCGCCGCTGGGACCATCGGCCGGACGGAGGCCGCAGCGCTGACCCGGGACCTGGTTTTGGCACGGGCCGAATGCAACTCGAACCATGGGCGGTTCCTCGAAAACGCCGCTTACCTTGCGCCGCTGCAGGCCGGTGCCGCGGGCCGCGACAAGGGCTACCGCGTTCTGGTTGGTTCCTGGCTCTGCGAAGCGCTGGGGATGACGGACCGCCAGGACGAAGCCCTGGAGCTGGCCCAGGACGTGGAACGGCTTCTGGCTGACCCTGATATCGGGGTGGGTGAGCGCAGCACATCCTTCGGGAGGATCGTCCACGTTTACCTGGCCATAGGAGCTTTGCACGACGCGCGGAGACTGCTCACGGCGCAGCAGCAAAACGGACAGGCCACGCTTTTCCCGGGGATGTTCAGCGAAATGGGTGAAGGACTGCTGCACGCCTACGCCGGGGATCCCGAAAGCGCACTGCAGCGCCTCATCCCCGCCGTGGCCCAGCTTCGGATCAGCGGGCCGGAATCCATGATTCCGCTTGCCGCAGCGGCCGCGGCCTACTGCCTGGCGCTGCAGAAGGACAGCACGGGCGCTGACCAGTACCTGCAGCTCAGCGGCAAGGCTTCGGATGGAGGCCCCTGGACGTTGCGGCGCAGCGCACGGCACTTCGCGGCCCTGGCCGGCGGCGCCCTGGGATCACCGCAGTCCGCCCGGCGCTTCATTGACTTGGCAGCCCACGACCACAGGAGGGGAGCCTACTCCTACGAGCTCCTGTCCCTGCTGCATGCCGTGCGGCTGGGGGATTTGGAGAACCTGGACCGCATCCTGACGGTGGCCGCTCTCCAGCAGGGTGCCTTTGCCAGAATGTGCGAGACCTATGCCAAGGGTGCGGGCAGCTACGATGCGCAGCTGCTGATCCAGGCGGCGGAAATGGGCGAGGCAGCCGGCCATTTGCTCTTCGCACGGGAAGCTTCCGAACGGGCGCTTGCAGTTGCCTCCGGGGCAGGGGACCGGGCCACTGTACGGTTCATTCACCGCAGCAGACGGGGGACCGTGACCACAGGAACAGTGGAGGGTTCTGATTCCGCCGACGAGTACCTCAGCGCGCTGACCTTCCGGGAACGGTCAATTGCCAGGATGGCCGCGGCGGGAACCAGCAATAAAGCCATTGCCGCCGACTTGAACATTTCGGTCCGCACTGTTGAGGGGCACCTGTACCAGGTCTATTCCAAGCTCCATGTGGGCAGCAGGCGTGAACTCGCCAAGATCATCGCCGACAAGTCAGGCGCTCGCAAATGAGCGGGCTCCTGTCGAGCGGGCGCAGTACATCCGCCCTGCTGCTGGGCCGGGACAAGGAAGTACAGGAGATTACCTCGAGGCTGCTTGAGCCGGGGCTGCGGGGAGCCGTGATTGTGGGCGCTGGAGGTATGGGTAAATCCGCGCTCGCCGACCACGTCCTGGAGCGTTTGGACGGCATCGTCAGCGCATCCTTCATCCATGGAAGCCCCGTGTTGTCCCGCATGCCGTATGGAGTGCTGTCGCCCTATCTTGGATCGGCCGGAGCCGAAGACATGGAGTCGCCTCTGGCGGTGCTCCGCACGATCCGTCGGCACTTCCGCCGGATCAGCGAGGAGGGCAGTCCGCAGCCGCTGCTGGTCATCGACGATGCCCAGTGCCTCGATGAATCCAGCTGCCATGTGCTGACCCAGCTCGCAATGTCCGGAGAGCTGCGGTTGCTGGTGCTCACGCGTCCCCGCGCGCGGCACATCCATGAGCTGCTGTCACTGGCCCGGGACGGGCTGCTGGCCCGTATCGACCTTGGCGCACTGTCGGCGGGCGCTGTCCATGAAGTATGCGAGGGTGTCCTCGGCGGACCCGTTCTACGGGCAACCTCAGCGCTGCTCGCCACTGCATCCGGCGGCAACCCGCTGTACCTCAAAGCCCTGCTGGCCCAGTCGCGCAGGTTGGGCATACTGGCCGAAGGCAACGGGGCATGGTTCCTGCGGGGCGAGCCTGACGGACTGGACTCATCCGTGGTGGACCTGGTCAAAGGGCAGCTGGCCGGCCGTTCACCGGAGGAACGCGGGGTGCTGGAAACGGTGGCCCTCGCGAACCTGCTGCCCCGCTCCGTCCTGGTCAGTGTCTGCGGACCCGCTCCCGTCCACTCTTTGATGGCGGACGGACTTTTGCAGCCCGGCCCGGGAATGGGCGAGCTGCTGTGCCTGTCCCAGCCGCTTCACGCCGAGGCCATCCGGTCCCTGGTGCCCACGGTCCGCAGCGCCGCCATCCGCTCTCGGGTGCTTGCCGTCCTGGACAGTGCGGAGATCAGCGAGCCCGCAGTCCCCGGTGAAGAAGAGGCATGGCTGCGGCGGATCGAATGGGGCCTCGACTGCGGCGACACCATCCCGGACGAGTTGCTGCTCACAGCGGCACGACGGGCAAACGACGCCGCCAGGTCAACGTTGGCGCTCCGTTTTGGAGCCGCGGTGCGGGGCACGTCCCACCTGCTGGCGGCACGGGTGGAAACCGCCACGGCCACCGTCTGCACCGGAGATCTGGCGCATGCGCGCGTGCTGCTGGAAGGAATCCTTGAATCGGGGCAGCCAAGCCCGGCGGGCGACGACGAAACCCTCAACCGGGCAGTGCTGGCACTGGCCCGCCTTCATCTTCGTTCGGGCCTGCCCGGACAGGAACTCGAAGAGCTCGCCGATGCCTGGCGTGCCGCGTCGGGCGAGCTGTCATCCCGCACCGGCGGCACCGGTGAACCGGCGTCCGGCGTCACCAGGTTCGCCGAACTGCTGTGCAGCATGGCTTTGATGGTGGAAGGGGACTACTCCGCGGCACTCGCCCGGCTCAGTTCAGCGGCAGAGCATCCGATGGCGGTGCCCGGCGGCTCCGATCCCCGGTGGAGCGCGGTGTTCCACAGTCTGCTTGCGGAGATCATGGTCTCCAACGGGCAGATCAGCTCTGCCCTGGAACACTCGAATCAGGCTCTGCAGCTGATCGGGCATCTCGGCGGGCGGCTGCACGCACACTGCGGCATGGCACTGGTGAGGCATGCGCAGGCGCTGCTTCACGGCGGGCGTTTCGCTGAACTGGAGCGGCTTCTGGAAGCCAAGCTTGATTCTCCCGCGCAGTACCTGATTGTTTATGGCGGCACCATGGGGGTCTTCGAGGGAGCGGTGGAAATCCATCAGGGCAGGCTGCGGGAAGGACTGCAGCGCCTGCACCCGGCCGTGGAAGCACTCAGGGTCTCGGATCCGGAAATGCTGCTGCCCTACGCCCTGGGGCTGGCCGGTTACGCGTCCACGGTGGTCGGGGACCATGCCCAGACCGCAAGGTATGCAAAGGAACTGCGCAGTGTCGGGTACACCGGCCCGCGGCCCTTGTGGCTGGTGGGGCAGGCCTATGCAGCTGCCGCCATGGCGTCCTCCGAATCCGAGTCCGGCATTCCGGAGAGGTTGCCGGAAAGGCTGGCGGAGGTGGCTGAACAGGCCCGCACTGAAGGGTATTTGGCTGCCGAGAAGGACATCCTCGAATTGTGTCTCGCGGTCGGCGATCTTCGGCAGGCCCACCGGCTGCTGGAGGTAAGCGCCGCCTTCGAAGGCGGGGAGGCGCAGGCGCTTCACGCCTATGCGGCCGCTGTGGCGTCCGGCAGCCCGGATCGCATGGTGGCTGCGGCGGACGAGGCGGTCCGGCACCGGAAGTACCTTATTGCCGTGGAAAGCATCGGCCACGCCATCCGTTTTTACGGTGCACACGGCAACCTGCGCCGGCAGCGGGCCCTCATCCAGCAGCTGCGCCGGCGCCGCGGTGAACTTGCGGGCGTCACTGTCTCCTACCTCAGCCCGTCGCTGCATCTGGTGCGGCTGACCCGCCGTGAGCACGAGATTGTGGACCTGCTGCTTGCCGGTGCCAGCACCAAGGACGTGGCCGCTCACTTCACGCTGTCTCAGCGGACGGTCGAGGGGCACGTTTATCGGATCTACGTGAAGCTGGGCATCAGCCGCCGCGCGGACCTCGAAGCCGCATACCTGGCGCTGGAACCCGGAGCCAGTTCGGTGGCGCTGGACTAGCAGTCCGAATCCTCCTGCGCTGCTCGCCATGCCCACTCCCTGCGGGGCCATCAATAAGCCCTATCCCGGGGACTTCCACCTTCCGCATTCCACTATCAATAGTCGCCGCCATTCTCCAAACCAAGTAGGTGCAGGTATATCTCCCGCAAAGGGGGAAATCGATCGGGGGATTCGGGTAAGCATTACTCGTGCAGGCGCTAATAGCCACTTCTAGTCTTTGGTGTGTTGATTGTTTTGCGAGGAATTCAGGCGGCCAATAATTGTCAGCCATGTGGATTTTCTCCGGTTTTCCGGAGTTGATTTTCCACATATTTCAATAGCCTGTTCCCGCGAATAATCTTCCGGCGCCATTGGCGCCGGTCCCCCGAGCGGGGTCGACGGCGTCGAAGCCTCTTGAGACCAAGGCTTCCCCCCAGCCGTCGTCGGCCCCTTCGGAAGACTCTGAGCTTTGAGGGGGCTCTGATGACCGAAGTAAAAGATGCCGGGTTCCGCTTGGATCTCCTACGGCCTGCGATGCCGGTACAAGCACCGATTCAGTTTCCGAATTTCAAGATTTTCCGGCCGGCCGCGCGGCCCGCCTCCAATGACAGCCGCCGCTCTGCAAACCGCTACCGGCGCATCCTGCTCGCGTTCGACGTCGGAGTCCTGACAGCCGCCGTCGTTGTTGCCCATCTGGTCCGCTTCGGCACAGCTGCCGAATACATGCCGGCTGGCGGAGGGCATATCCCGTACCTCGTTGTGTCGGGCTGTATCTGGGGTGCCTGGCTGACGTCGCTGAGTGTCCACAGGTCCCGTGACGTGCGGATTGCCGGCACCGGCGCGGACGAATACAAACGGGTCATTACTGCCACGGTGACCGTGATGGGGCTGATCGCGATGTTCTGCCTGGTTTTCCAGCTGGACATCTCCCGGGGCTTTTTTGCCCTGGTGTTCCCCCTGGGGCTCGGGGGCCTCCTCGCCTGCAGGTTCCTGCTGCGCCGGTGGCTCGCAGCCCAGCGCGCCAAAGGCCGCTACCAGTCACGGGTGATCATTCTGGGCAGGGCCAGGGATGTGCGCTACGTGGCCAGCCAGATCCAGCGCAGGGACGGCGCCGGATATCAGGTGATCGGTGCCGCGCTCAACAGCCCCGGCCCCGCCGAGTTGGGGATCAACGGCAAACCGATTCCCGTCGTAGCGGACCGCAGCACAGTGGTGGACGCCGTGCGCCGGCTGCGCGCGGACGCGGTGATCGTGGCCGGGCCCATGAAGGGCGGCAGCGGCTACGTGCAGGAACTGGGCTGGCAGCTGGAGGAAACGGCCACCCAGCTGATTCTCACCACCGGCCTGACCAATGTCGCCGGGCCGCGGATCCATTCCCGGCCGGTCGAGGGACTTCCCCTGATGCATGTGGAGCTTCCGCAGTACACCGGTCTCAAGCATGTCCTGAAACGGGGATTGGACCTGGTGCTCTCTGCCGCTGCCCTGATTGTGCTGGCCCCGCTCTTCCTCACTCTCGCCGTGCTGATCCGGCGAGACAGCCCTGGTCCGGCCATCTTCGCCCAGGAACGGGTGGGCCGTGGGGGAGAAACGTTTGTGATGTACAAGTTCCGGTCCATGGTGGAGTCCGCCGAAACCGATCTGGCCGGACTCCTTGAGGGCAATGAAGGCTCCGGGCTGCTGTTCAAGCTCAGGAACGATCCGCGGGTCACCTCTGTTGGCCGCTGGATGCGCAGGTACTCCCTGGATGAGCTGCCGCAGTTCTGGAATGTGTTCCTGGGCCACATGTCGCTGGTTGGCCCCCGGCCGCCGCTGCCCTGCGAAGTGGCGCAGTACGGCAACCGGGTGCACCGCAGGCTCTACATCAAGCCCGGCCTGACGGGCATGTGGCAGATCAACGGGCGCTCCGAACTCAATTGGAAGGACGGCGTCCGCCTGGATCTCTACTACGTCGAAAACTGGTCGCTTACCGGCGACCTTCACATTCTCTGGCGAACGGTGCAGATGCTCCGCCGGCCAGTGGGGGCGTACTGAGCTCCTCCCGACAAAAACACCAGTCCACAGCATGAGATATTCGAAGGGAGGGGCAATGGATGTCCGTATTGGCTATGCCGCGGGTGCCTACGATCTTTTTCACGTTGGTCACCTGAACATCCTCCGCCAGGCCAGAGCACATTGCGATGTCCTCGTGGCAGGAGTGGTATCCGATGAAATCTGCCTGGCGACCAAGGGCAGGCTTCCCGCAGTGCCCCTGCAGGAGCGCATGGAAATCCTGCGGCATATTTCACTGGTGGACAGCGTGATCAGCGAAACGTCGACAGATCGACTGGAAGCGTGGCGGGAGGTCGGGTTCCACATCTTTTTCAAGGGTGATGACTGGAAGGGTACAACTAAGGGCGCCTTACTGGAGCAGCAGTTCAGCACAGTGGGCGTTAAGGTGGTCTACTTCCCGTACACGGTCCATACCTCAAGCACTATCCTGCGCAGGGCCCTTGCGGCTCTAAGTACCGGGGAGCAGGAGCGTGCGGCCCCACTCTCGGCTCCGGAGGCCATCATCCCTCGTCGTAGCGCCAAACTCGCACGTAATCAATGAGGAACTCTGCTTCATCTGCCGTGATATCCGGATTAACCGGGTCCGGGAAACCCCAATATTCAGAGCCGTACTGCAGGTTCAGGCGCATGTGGAAGGGCACCCCGGTTTCGAAGGCGCCAACGTAGCCCGGGTGGTCGGTCCGGTCCACGCTCATGTAGGGCCGCCCGTCCATTGACCATTCCATGCCTGCGGGGGTCCATTCCACCGCCCAAACATGGAACTCACTGTGCAGCTCTTCGACGGAGGGTGTCCACCCGGTGGTTTTGTTGTCACCTGACTGGTCGAAGTGAAGTGATGCTTGAGTCTTGTCGGCAGTGAACATCCCGAAGGGGGCGGAGTCCGCTGTCCCATAGGCTTCCATGATGTCGATTTCTCCGGGAGCACGTGAATCGTCCGGACGAAGCCAGAAAGCGGGCCAAATGCCCTGGGACGTTCCGGGCGGCAGCGGTAGTTTCGCCCGGATTTCCCAGCGGCCGTATTTTTGGGAAAAGGAGTCGGCGCTGTCGACGTATCCGGTGACGAAGTGGCGCTCTCCCTCCACATCGGAATCCGGCGCCCTCCGGCCGGTAATGGTAAGCAGGCCGTTGCCCACGGTGACCTGCCGCCGGCTCAGGATGGCACGGTCGTAGCTGAGGGAGCCGTGGGTGGCATGGTCACGCACTGTCCACTGCCTTAATCCCCCATCGAATTCGTCGCGAAAAACAGGAGCGCCCCACCCGGGAAGCACATCGCTGTCAGACTCGTCCGCCGATGAGGAGCCGGGGGTGGCCGGCGTCGTGGAGACCGGAGCAGCGCTGTGCTCCGGGTCCGCAGGCGGAGGGGCGGATCCCTGGCAAGCAGCCAACCCCAGCACCAGGACCGCAGGAAGCATCAATGCGGGAAAACGGCGCAACCCGGAGTGGGATCGATGGGATGAATTCATCATATTGCCTCCATTTTATCCTCCTATTCCTTATATGGAGAGTCCTACTCAAGTAAACCCAAGGTGAACCAAGTGTTTATGGTGAAAAAGGCAAGCATGTGGTTCGCACTATTTCCATATTTACGCGTGTGGGTTGGCGTGGCTAACTTTAGGATCATTTTCAATGATGCGCCATTGTTTAGCTGGGGAGATATGAATGATCACCAAAGAACAGGATCCTGTTGTCGAGATAGGCGACTTTATAACCATCATTGCCCGCCGCTGGAAGCTTGTCCTGGGGACGAGCCTGGTATGTGGGGCCCTTGGGGCCGGCCTTGGAGCGGCGGTACCTGCCACCTACTCCGCAAGCGCGGCTTTGACTGTTGCGCCGCTGACCACATCACCGTTTTCCTCGTCCCAGCAGCAGGTCAACATGGCCACGGAGCGCGAGGTGATGGCCTCACGGGAAGTTGCGTCCATCGCCGCGGAATCGGTGGGGGACTCCGCAGCCGAGGACCTGATGGGTGATACCTCGGTGGCGGCGCCGTCGGGCTCCCAGGTCTTGAAGGTGACTGTGAGGGATGCTGACGCGAAAAAAACTGCCGCCCGAGCCAACGCCCTGGCAGAGGCCTACCTGTCGTTCCGGACTCAAGGTGCTGAAGATGTTGCCAAAGGCCAGATTGCCGTGCTGGAGCAGAAGATTGAGGAATTGACGTCGGAGGCAACAATCTCCGCGGGTGACATGGCGGCTTTATCTTCCCTCCAGGAGCAACTGACATCGCTCAGATTGGTCGGTGAGGTCCCCGGACGCGTCATTTCGCGCGCCACCGTTCCGGGTGAACCAGCGTCCCCCGGCACTCCTGTCATCGTGACCGGAACCCTGGCATTTGGTCTGTTGGCCGGTTGTGGGCTTGCGCTAGGACGTGAACGCAACCGCCGTCTCAGGAGGGACGGCTCTTCTTCCTCCACGAGGTCACCAGCGCGGACAGCCGGCGGAGGAATTTCCTGATGAGGATTATGTTCGTGTCGTCGGGCGGGGGACATCTCGCTCAACTTCTTCCGTTGCAGCCCTGGTGGAAGGATCACGCGAGGGAGTGGGTTACGTTTCGGCAGCCGGAGGTGGAAACAGCACTGGCCGGAGAGGATGTCACCTGGTGTTTTTTCCCCACCACCCGCAACGCGCGGAACGCGGTTCGGAACCTGTTCCTGTCCTGGCCCACCCTGAGGCGGTTTCGTCCTGATGTGTTGGTTTCGGCCGGGGCCGGTGTCAGCGTTCCGTTTTTTATCACGGCCCGGCTGCTGGGAATCCGCACTGTCTATATCGAGTGCTTTGATCGGATCACCATGCCGACATTGAGCGGACGCATCTGTTATCCACTGGCGGATGCCTTCTGTATCCAGTGGGAAGAGCAGCGGGAGTTTTACCCCGAAGCCATAAACATTGGACCACTGCTGTGACTATGACAAACACGAAAATCATCGTTTCTCTCGGCACTGACTTCCACCGCTTCGATCGGCTAGTCGATTGGATCGACGACTGGCTTGACTCCCTTGAGTCGCCGCCGTCCTGCATTGTCCAGCACGGCGCCAGCCGGATCCCGCGGGTGGCGCAGGGTATTGACCGCATGCCCCGGCAGGATCTGCTGAACCTGTATCGGCAGGCGGACCTCGTGGTCGTCCAGGGCGGTCCCGGATCCATTCTGGATGCCAGGGAAACCGGGCACATTCCCGTGGCCGTGCCGCGGCGTCCTGAACTCGGTGAAGTGGTGGACGCTCATCAGCTTGCCTTTACCCGGGTTATGCACCGGCAGGGGGAAGCTGTCATGGCTACCAGCCTGGAGCAGTTGATTGAGGCGGGAACCGCAGTGCTGCAGGATCCGGCGGGAAGCCGAACGGCGCCCCGGCAGCCGGGCGGCGCGGCGGCAACGGCACGGCTGGAGCATGTCTTCGCGGAGCTGGGGTCAGCTCGGCGGCAGGGCATGATGTTACGGCGCGCGCGGCACGCGTGGCTTCGTCAGTAGGGCACTCAGCCCCAGCGGTTGCCGCAGCAGCACCAGAAGCCCCGCATAGACTGCACCGCCGCCTATCAGCATGATGAGCAGGGCAGTAAAGGTGGATCCTGCCGTCTGACGCACGATGAGGCCACCGATGCCGAAGACAGCAAGCGCAAGTGAAGCCGGGAGGCAGATTTCGCGCATCCTGGTTCCAATACCCAGGAACTTCCGAACCTGGAACGTGGCCAGGCCCACGTCCACCAGGGCGGCGGCCGCCCAGGCAACGGCAGCGCCCGTAAGTCCAAGGACCGGAAGCAGCAGGATATTCAGTCCCACCGCAGTAACCAGCGCTGCGGCCTTGTTCAGCAACTGCCAGCGGCTGCGTCCTGACATGAGAAGGACACTTTGGACCCCACCAGCGGTAACAACTATCAGCATGGCTGCTGCGCTAACCGCAAATACCGGCGCACCATTCTCGAAATCGGGGCCGAAGAAGCGCAGCACGGGCTCCCCGAAGAGGATAAACACCAGATACAGCGGCCAGGCCCCCAGAATTAGCAGCCGGGTTATCGAGTTGAACAGCTTGCCTGCAGCGCCTGTGTCGCCCACGGCGAGGCTTTCGCTGAGGGATGGACCGGAAACAATCCGTGCAGTGTGGTCGAGCATCGTACCCAGACGTATACAGCGATTGATGACACCAAAGACGCCGGCCGCTGCTGGTCCAAGCAGTATCGCAACTGCAAGGACTCCGACCCATTCCAACAGGACCTCTATCCCGGCGCTAACGCCTCGAGCACTGGAAAAAGACCAGAATGACCGGCGTGATGGGGGAGAATCCGGCCCAGCAGGGGATCCTGTCCCGGTTCCGTTCAGCGCCTCGGTCTTGGCTGAGGCCCGCTGGGGGACCAGGCTTTGGCGCAGAGACAGCGACGCCAGCACAACCACTATCAGCAGCGGCAGCACCCAGGCCGCCGCCAGCAGGTGCACCGCTGCCCCGGCAAGGACTGCCGCGCCCAAGGCTCCAAGCCGCAGCACGGGGAGCACCAGATTCTGCAGGACAGCAAACCGAACCACGCGCCGGCTGCCCCGCAGGGCACCGAAGAGCACTGCGAGAACGGTGCTGAACAGGACAAACGGAGCGGCGACGCGGATACCGGCTGCGGCGTCGGACCCCGGAAGCCACCGCTCCGACAAATCCGGAGCGATGATCCACAGCGCCACCCCGACGCACACTGACACCACGATGACGGGGATCAGAGCCGCTCTCAGCAGAGCCGGGCCGTCATCCCACCGGCCCCGGGCGCGGCTGGCTGACAGGAACCGGACCAATCCGGTGTCCGCGCCCAGCGTGCAGACGGTGGTGAGAATGGCGAAACAGGCAGTGATTTGAAAGAACGTTCCCGTCCCGTCCGCGCCCAGCAGATTTCCGACCATGAGCGTTGTGCCGAACGCCAGCACGGAACCAGCCATCACCAGCAGGAAGGACAGCGTTCCGGTCCTGGCGAGTGTGCCGTGTGTCCCAGCTGGACTCAGCCCGGCCTGTACTGGAACGCTCATCCGGGAACCGGGAGATAGCGCTGGCGCAGCAGCAAGGCCACCACCAACAGGACCACGGTCAGTTGCATGACATCAAATCCGTAGAACGGGATGATGGCCAAAGCCGCAACCGGCACGCTGTGAAGCCACAGACCGGCCATGGAAGTCACCTGCCAGGTCCTGGCAACAGCGCTGATCAAAAACCAAAGGAACAGCCCCAGCCCCACCAAACCGTAGGAGAACATGAGCATCCACAGGTATCCCTGCGTCCCCAGCGATACACCGATCGTCTCTTCCATTCGCGGGGTGGCATGGCCGAGCAGCGGGTGCTGGAGAGTGGCCTGCCACGTTTGGCGGTACAGGTTGAGCCGTCCTCCCGTGCTGTCGCTGTAGAGCTGTCGATCCAGGATTTCCTGGACGGCACCGGACCGAACCAGTACCGCGGCGGCGAATACCAGCACAACAGCAACGGCGGTGACGGTCCCCATCCGTCCCTGAAAGAACAACCGGATAAGGACATAGGCGACAGCAGCCAGAAGCCCCACAAACATCCCCCGGTTGCTGGTCTCCAGGGCAGGCCACAGCGAGAGAACGGCGCCCAGAAGCAGGGCCGCCTTGGCTGCTCGACGACGGGCCAGGCAGACGGCAGCGAAAACCACCGGGGTGAGGACAACGAACATGACGCCCCAGCTGTTGGCGTACGGAAAAGGCGCGGACGGGCGGTTGAACGGTTCGGGGGACCCCCACGGCTGCTGGACCTCGGCCAGAGGCGGAAAGACAAGGTCGTAAACCAGCGAGTTCTGGGTCAGGAAATTCGGCAGGAGCATTCCCACCGGGGTATTTAGGCGGAAATCAGGGAAATGGATTGCCGCAATTCCCAGCACCGTGATGGTCACCCACAGGGCCAGCAGTCCCGCTAATATCCTCCGCGCGGGCAAATTGGACGCAGCATTAATGACGTAGAGCATGAACACTCCGACAGCCAGCAAATTGCCGGCACGCTGTCCGTAGGCCAGGAGCGAGGTTGCGGAATCCAGGCTAACTGCCGCAGCGGCAACCCACGCCAGGAAGGCGAACCACGGAAGGATTCCCGGCACCAGGACAATGCCGCCGCGGACCGCCATCAGTGCGGCCATCACCCCGGCAAGCAGGATGGGAGCGAAAGGGCTTGCGCCGGCTGCCCACCAGAAGGGGAAGCCGAACAGCAGAACCATCAGGGGCCAAGCCGGCAGCTGCCGGGCGACGGGTGAAAGGCCGGCCTCCGTGCCTGGCTCCGACGCCTGACGGGAGAGCACGGCGGCCCTTCCCCTCACAGTCCCCGTCCCCACTTTTGGGTGAGTGCGAGCAGCGCTTCCGCTGACACGGCTCCCGTCCCCACCAGCATGGCCGCATAGGCCCTCAACTGTGCAGGGTCGCGCCGCAGTGAGCTGCGCGCCCAACGCCAGGCTTCCCGGCGCCGCCCCAGGGCAGCGTGTGCGAAGGCGACTTGTCCGGCAATTCGGGCGGTGCCTGAGCTGCTGGAAGCGAACTCCGGAAATTTCTGCAGCAGGTATGTCAGGCCAGCGGCCAGCATTTCCCAGTGCCCGGCGAACATCGAGTGTCTGCCCCAGCGCACGGAAACCAGAGCTGTCTGGACCGACCGGATGTGCCCGAACCGGGCGGACCGCAGCAGCAGGTCGTAGTCCTCCCCGTAGGAGGCCGGAAGGTCCTCGTCGACAAGCCCGTATCTGCCGGTTAGGTCCTCCCGGCGGAACAGGAGCGACGAGGGATGGATCTCCGACACCCGGGACCGCAGGAACTGCCTAAACGTGACCGTGGGAGGGGGTATTCGGGTGGTGATTTGGCCTTCGGCGGAGATGCTGACCCCGGCTGCCACAGCTGCGGCGGCAGGATCTTTCTTCCATGCGGCGAGCTGGAGGGAGAGCTTCCGCGGATGCCACTCGTCGTCGTCGTCGCAGAACGCCACGTAGGAGCCGCTGGCGGCCAGTATCCCGGTGTTCCGGGCGCCGGCCAGGCCAGGCGTCCTGGTGTTTTCCAACGTAATCAGGGACCGCAGCGGCGGAACAGCAATGTCTGTCAGGGATTGGGCCCGCACCCGGTCAAACACCACGAGGACCTCCACCGGTCCGGGGTACTCCTGCGCCAGTGCGGCACGTATCGCCTGGCGCAGAAGCCCGGGCCGGTCCACAGTGGCGACGACAACGCTGACGGTATCCAGGGTTGAGGGGGCGGGGCGGGCGAGACCGGGAATGTTCACAGCGGAGCTTCCTTACTGATCGAGACCAAGGCGCGGTATTTACGCCGCATGGAGGCAGCGCTGGCGACGAGATTGAGCAAAAACAGGCCTCCGTAGGCCGCGTAGAACACCGGAGGCATTCCCCACAGCAGGAAGACCCAGCAGAGCGACCCCGCGTCCGTGGGCAGCAGCAGGAAGGACCGCAGGGGCCCCGGTCCGGACACGGTTGGTCCTACGTCCCGCCGGGCCTCCGGCGAATCCCGGCGCTGGCGCACTAACTGTTCGGCAAGGATCTGGCTCATGAACTGGCCGCAGGACAGCAGGCAATACAGGCCGGGAAGCAGCAACACCCATGGCGGCAGGCTGGTGTAGGAAACCAGACCGGCCAGGACCGCCAAATGGATTGCGGGAGTGCGCACGGCATCCACCACGTGGTCCAGCCATTCGCCGGACGGGCCGCCGCGGCCAGTCACCCTGGCCACCTGCCCGTCCGCCGAATCCAGCACATACCCGGCAGCAAGCAGTCCCGCCGCACCCAGGCCCGACAGAAGGCTTGGAGGAAAGAGGAGCAGTATCAACAGCCCGGAAAGGGAAAGGACGGCGCTGGCGGCGGTGACTGTATTGGGAGACAGCCGCAGGACGACGGCGGCAGCCGCCGCAAAGCGAGCGAGCCGGCGGTTCACCCACCGGGTGTAGGCGGGTACACCGGCTCCGGGCTTTTGTGCGTGGTTGAGCAGGGCAAGGCAACCACGGAACGTCAGGGGCTCCGCTGGACGCCGGACGGCGGTGCCCGCCCCGTTCAGCTGAACCATGATTCCGAACCTCCCGGCATCATTTCTTCACGCTCACGGACGCCGTGAGGGCGAAGCTGGAAGAAGGCGTGCCGCGGTAATTTGAGTGCACCTCGGCGCTGATCACATTGGTTCCGGTGACAAAAGATGAGCCAGGCACCGTGACCACCACCGGTGCGGCCAGGGCAGCCGCGGTGCTGGGCGCGGCGGTGGCATAGGAGTTGTGGGTGATGGCGCCCGTGGGCATATTGGCCCTGGCCACTTCCTTTCCATTGACATAGACCACCACCCCGTCGTCCGCCCGGGTTGTCAGAGTCACCGAGGCCACGCGGGAAGCATCCGCCAGCTCAAAGGTTTTCCGGTAATGGCTGGAAAGCGGCTTGGTGCCCTCAGCCGCCAGCTGCGTGCCGAGGCCCGTGCTGCCCCAGCCCAGGGGTGCGGCGCCGCTGCTCCACGACGAATCGGCGAAGCCCACGCCCGTCCAGCCCGTGGGCGGCGCCTCGGTGCTGAAGCGGTACCGCCAGGCAGCATCTGCGGTGATGATCTGCTGATCGGGGGCCTGCGGGGCACTGCCGCCCGCCTTCACCGCCGTCGTCGCTGAGTAGTTTCCGGCGGCATCGGCCGCGCGGACAGCGTACCGGGCCCCACCCATGGCCGGCAGCGACATGCTGGTTGCGGTGGTGGTGGCGACCACCCGGTCGTTGCGGAGGACATGGTAGGAAGCGGGGGACCCAGCGGAAGCCGACCATGAGATGTTGTCGGCTCCTGCAGAACTGGAGACGGTGAATCCTGCAGGGGTGGCCGGGGCGGCGGCATCGACGGGGGCGAAGCGGGCGTATCCGCCTGACCATTGGCTGGCGCCAGCGGAAGTACTGGAGGACACCAAATCGCCTCCGGCCCACAGGACTCCGCGGCTGTCGACGAAAGCCGCCCAGACCCCGTACCCGGCGCGTCCTTTCAGAACAGGGTTGAAGGAGGGAATGTATTTTCCGGTGCCGGCATCCCACGCGCCGATGAGATTGATCTTGTCAGCGATTTCGAAGTCCGTTCCGACGCTGGGCCAGGTGGATGCCCCGCTGTAGTTCCAGTGACCGCAGTGGCAGGATCCGTAGACAATCCCGTTGGCATCGGTGACGTCCTGGAAATCGCCGCCCTGCAGGGTGATGTTCGTTGATTGGCGGGTCAGCGTTGCGGCGTCGAACCTGAAGAGGGAGTGCTGGGAACCTCCTACCCAGACTTGACCGCCGACTTCTTCGATGCCCTGCTGATATCCGCCACGCTCTGTGGAACTGAGTACGAAGTCCCATGGGGCCGCGGTAGCTCCGGCACCAGTGCTCACGGCGGCGGCGCGGTTGGTATTTGAGGCATTCGACGTTGTGAAGTAACCGGCTGCGTAGAGCTGCTTGCCGTTGGCCCCGGGATCCACGTCCACGACTGTCCCGTTGAAAGCGGGGTTCCACGTACTGTCCGGTTTTCCGTCCGCGACGGCCACTCGTGCCGCGGAACGGGCGTACACCGGCGAGGTGCCCGTACCACCCGTCAGATGCGTGAAAGCTCCGCCCACGTACAACCAGCCGTCTTTTACCGCCAGCGTGCGGATCTGCACTGCCCCGCCGGTCACCCGGTTTTCCACGCCTACGCGCCAGCCTGGGACGGCGGCGCCGGTACCGGGGTTGATGACGGCGACAGAGCCGGTTGCTGCACCGTTGAGGGTGGTGAAAGTTCCGCCGATGGCCAGGGTGCCGTTTGGCAAGACGGCCAGGGCCTTCACCTGCCCGTTCAGTTTCGGTCGGAAGGTGGAAATCCACTGCCCGGAAGCGACGTCGAAACCAGCCAGATACGGCTGCTCCACCCGGCCGGTTCCGGCTTTGTCCTGCTGGACGTACTGAAAGTTTCCGGCCACGTACACCACGCTGCCGATTTGGGCGAAGGCTTGGACCTCCGTATTGAGCTCACCGGTGCCGCTGGCCAGCCCGGTAACGCCCCAGGAAGTGGCCAGCGCGCCGGTTTCCGGACGGGCCTGCTGGGTGAAGCCGGGAGCACCTGCTGCGGGCAGTGCGCTGAACCCCGCAGTGGCCTGGGTGATCTTGGGCCGAAGGTACATCTGGGTGAAGGGGCGGGGGTTGCCTGCCGTGGCAGTGCTGGACCAGATGTAGCTCGTGGCGGTGTTTTCACCCCGGGCCTGGCTGCCGTAGGCGAAGCCCTGTGTCCAGCCCTGCGCTTCGGCCTCGGTGGTTACCACCCGCTGATAGCGCTGGTCTGTACCGAAGCTTGAGGTTTTTCCGCCGGAGAAGGTTGTGGAGTCGAAGCTGCCGGAGGTGACAGGGGTCGCCGAGCCAATGGCCCAGGACCACCGGGGCTGGTTAGCCGTTTTGTAGCGGGTTTCCTGCCAGGTGCTCCCGGATGTGTCCAACGCCCGGCGCAGGCGGATGCCATCATCCAGTTTGTCCGGGGCCTGACCGTTGAGCAGGCCATCGATCACGGTGGCCGAAAGCTGCCTGGGCGCAAAAGCAGCGGTTCCAGTGACCGTTCCGCGCACCTGCGCTGTGGTGCCCCGCCCCTCGTAGAGCTCCTTCCACCCTTCGCGCCCGCGCCCGATCAGGACCCAGCCTCCGCCGTCGGTGACCTGGTCGCAATAAAACTGTTCCGGCGCCGCCATGGACGGTGTCAGGAGCCAGTACACGCCCGACGCCAGGGAGGGGTTTGTCTGTTTGATCTCCCAACAGGACGCTGCAGCCGCTGCAGCGGAGGACCCGTTGGTCGCCGGTGCCGGTTCAGCCGTGTTGCCCGGCAGCGCGGTTCCGATGCCCGCAGCGACCATCAGAGCGGTAAGGGCCGCGCCCAGCCGGAGGCGCCGGTGCCTGTTGCGGTGCTGCTGATTCATGGTTTTCCTTCGCCGATAGTGGGCCGGTGCGGGGATTCAGTGCGGGAGGTGAAGTGAAGGTGCGAACTCAACAGGCGGGGTCATCGGGAAAGCTGTGGGAAACGACGAGCCACGTGCCGTTCTGCTCCTGGAGGTCATAAAAATTCAAGGCGGTGCGGGTGCCCGGGGCAGCCGCGGCAACCAGGATCTGACCGTCCTGGTCCTTCAGCTCCACGGCACTGGAGTCAACACAAATGGAAACGCGCCGGAGCGCCACGCCCCCGGCCTCCACGTTCTCGATGCCTTTCACCTCCAGCTCGGGAGTTCCCTTGAGGGTCCAGTTGTTGTCCTGGAATTCCTCAAACTGGGCGGCCAGCTCTCCCAGCGCGGATCCTGTGGCTATTGCGGAGAAGTCGGGAGTTGCTGCGCGGTCCGCCTCCGCCGGCGGGACTTCCACTGTCATGGACGCCGCGGTATCGATGAAGCTCAGCACGGTGTCCCGTGCCGGTGGCGGAAGCTCCGCTGCCTCGGCGGCCCAACGCTCGGTGCGCGATGACGCCGGACTCTGCGATGGGGCGGGCGAGCTGGCCTGAGGCGCAGACGGCGCAGACGGCGCAGACGGCACGGAGGTGGACGGCGGGGAGGGGAGCGTGGATTCTGAACCCCCATCATTGTTGCTGCCGGGCTTAACGCCGGCCTGTTCCCGGTCTGACTTCGCGGATGCGGGCGTGTCTCCGGCCTGTCCTGCATAGCTCACGGCTGCGACGGCCAATATGCCCGCGGCAGCCAGAAGCAAGGCGGTGCGGCGGAATCGTCGGACTTTTCGGGTCGGACTGGAGTTACTGTCTGGTGGCTGGGACATGAGTTCCTCGACATCTTTGAGACCAATGCCCTGACCATAGGGAGGCAGCGGACAGGCTAAAAGGGTGTTTTTGCACGTCAAGAGGGAACTGGGAAAAAAGTGAGTGGGGTGTTCCAGGTAAACACCAGTAGTCACAGGCATCCGCGGCATGGCGCCGGGGAGTGGTCGCGAGTACTTTTCCAGTAGCCCGCCTACCGCCGGGAACCCGCCCGGGAAGTGCCAGCCCGCCGCCGTCGTCCGCCAACTAAGGCCGGACTCAGGTGCGCTCGCGGCCACACAGTGGGATGATTAGCACAGACTTATGTGGCGTAATGCAGATTACCCGCGCACACCGACGGCCAGCCAAGGAGTTTTCCCGTGCCTGTGGTTTCCACCCCCGATACCCTCAAGCCCGCAGTGGAGCTGATGGACAACGCCGAGGTCCTGCGCATCCGCAATGACTTCCCGATCCTTCACCAGCAGGTCAACGGCCATCCGCTCGTCTACCTGGACTCCGGCGCCACCTCGCAGAACCCGCTCAGCGTGATCGAGGCCGAGCAGGAGTTCTACGAACAGCGTAACTCCGCCGTACACCGCGGCGCGCACACCCTGGCGGTGGCCGCCACCGATGTGTACGAGGACGCCCGGGCCAAGGTGGCCCGGTTCGTGAACGCCCGGCCCCATGAGATTGTCTGGACCTCCAACGCCACCGAGGCCATCAACCTGGTGGCCTACTCCTTCTCCAATGCCTCGGCCGGCCGCGGGGGAGAGGCGGCCCGCCGCTTCGCGCTGGGCGAGGGCGACGAAATCCTCGTCACCGAAACGGAGCACCACGCCAACCTGATTCCCTGGCAGGAGCTGGCGGCGCGGACCGGGGCTACGCTGCGGTTCATTCCAGTGGACGACGACGGCGCGCTGCGGCTGGAGGAGGCCGAGCGGCTGATCACCGGGCGCACCAAAATCGTGGCGTTCACGCACGCGTCCAACGTGCTGGGCACCATCAACCCGGTGGAAACCCTGGTGAGCCTCGCGCACAACGCGGGCGCGCTCGTCGTGCTCGATGCCTGCCAGTCGGTGCCGCACCTGCCCGTGGACCTCAAGGCACTGGACGTGGATTTCGCCGCGTTCTCCGGCCACAAGATGCTCGGCCCCACCGGCATTGGCGTGCTGTACGGCAAGGCCGAGCTGCTCAACGCGATGCCGCCGTTCCTGACCGGCGGCTCGATGATCACCACAGTGACCATGGAAAAGGCCGAGTACCTGCCGGCGCCGCAGCGTTTCGAGGCCGGAACCCAGCGCATCTCGCAGGCCATGGCGCTGGGCACCGCGGTGGATTACCTGCAGGAAACCGGTATGGACCGGATCCACGCGTGGGAGGCCACCCTCGGCCAGCGGCTGGTCTCGGGCCTGGAAGCGATTGAGGGCATCCGAGTGCTCGGTCCCCGCGCGGGCGTGGAGCGGATCGGGCTGGCGGCGTTTGACGTCGACGGCGTCCACTCGCACGACGTCGGCCAGTTCCTGGATGACCAGGGCATCGCGGTGCGCGTGGGTCACCACTGCGCGCAGCCGCTGCACCGCCGGCTGGGCCTGGTTTCCACCACCCGCGCCAGCACCTACCTGTACAACACCACCGACGACGTCGACGCGTTCCTGAACGCGGTGGCCGGCGTGCGTCCGTTTTTTGGAGTGAAGTAAATGAGCGCCGAGCTGCAGCAGCTGTACCAGCAGATCATCCTGGATCATGCCAAGGCCCGGCACGGCGCCGGGCTGGCGGAGGTTCCGGCCGGAGCGAAGTCGGGGGAGAGCCATCAACTGAACCCCACCTGTGGTGATGAGATCACGCTGCGGGCCGTGCTGGCCGCTTCCGCGGGGGATTCTGCCGCGGGAGCCGACGGCGGTGCCTCCGTGGAGGGCATCAGCTGGGAGGGGCAGGGGTGTTCGATTTCGATGGCGTCGGCCTCGGTCCTGACCGATCTGGCCGCCGGGCTGCCCCGGGACGAAATCATGGCGCTGGTGGATAACTTCCGCGAGGTGATGCGCTCCCGCGGCACGGTGGAGGCGGATGAAGAGGTGCTCGGCGACGCCGCCGCGTTCTCCGGCGTTTCCCGCTATCCGGCCCGGGTCAAGTGTGCGATGCTCGCTTGGGTCGCACTGGAGGAAGCACTGCTGGCGGCCAACTAACGCTGAGGCGGTTCGGGCCGTGACAGGCCCCAATAGTGCCGCCGGACACGTAATACCGGGGCGCAAAACGAGTATTCGCCACCGTTCCACCCGATGCTGACGTGACCATACGTTCGAGCGTATGGACACACCTGCCCCCACGAGGGAATGGCGCCGGAAGCGCTACCGCCGGAGCCGCCGCGACTGGATGACTCTCACCGGATTGGCCCTGCTGGCCGTTATGACGGCAGTGGTGGTGGCAGCGGCTTTTGCCCGCTGACCATGAGCTAAACCTGCCAGTGCAGGGCGCACCGCCGTGTCTCCGAAAGCCGCGGTGGCGCGGCCCGTAGGCTGGCGGGATGGAAAAACCACGCACTGCGGCACTGATCTGATGGGTCTCCTGAGCTTCCTCCAGACCAAGAAAGCAGCCAAGAGCACGGCCGCGGCCGACGCCGAGGCGTGGGTGGCGAACGTAAGCGCGGCCCTGCCGGGTGCACAGGTGTCGGTGGAGAGCTGGGCCGGCCGCCGGTACGCCGACTACGGCGTGTTCAACAGCTACACGGTGCAGGTCCGCGGGAACCGGAGTGAGTTTCCCGCCCTGGCCGGCCGGCTGGCGGCGTCGATCGATGCCCTGCGCAGCGGTGACCGGCTGAACCTGCAGATCGCGGAAGCGGAGGCACCTGGTGCCGTGTACTCCCGGCTGCTGCTTGCCGGGGAAAACCGGGAGCGGTCCTGGGTGCATTTCCTCGTACAGACACATGATGCACTGGCAACACATATTCCGGGGGAGTCCCTCCTGATTGACGGAGTGAGCGGACGTTTCACCGTCATGGCAGTGACCCGCGGGGAAGCTGTGCCCACGGCACAGGCACTGATCTCCTGGTGGGAGGATCTGTTGGTTGCCGAGCTCGAGCGCTGGCCGCTGACCGGACTCTCGCTGGAGATCGGCGGCGGGCATGACGACCCGGAGATCAGCTACACCGTGGATTTACCGGGGTCACTTGATGAGGATGGTATGGAGCTGGAAGGGCCCGCGGTGCCGTTGCCGGCGGCCGGAATGCGGGAGCGGATTCGTTTGGCTGTTGCGGCGTGGACGGGCGGCCTTGCAGATTTGGACGCCGCGACCGCACTTTCAGTGCGCCCCGGTTACGCCCTGGAGTTCGAGTTCCGGCTGCCTGCGCCCGCGCCCCGGCTGGCCGTCCTGGAACGGGACACCGGCGTCTGGAACCAGGAGGAAGCGGTCCGGATGGTGGCGGCGATCAGGGCCCGCAATCCGGCGTCGGGACTCCGCACCTCCTAAAGCGGAAGCCGCCGGCCGCCTGCCCGTGTTGCCGCCGGCACTTCCCCGGAAGCCCCGTACGCTTGCGGGATGACCAGCCACCTTGATACCTCCGTCTTCCGCGAGCCAGTGCCCGCGGAGGAGATCACCGCCCAGAAAGCCACCGGCATCGCCGGGATCATGACGGGGTCCAGACTGGCCCTGGCCGGGTTCGCCGCCGCCTGCCTGGCCGTCTGGCTGGTCTGCTCCATGGGCATCGCCGCAGCGGCAGTGGATTCCTTTAACCTGGACGTCTCCGCGCTCAACGTGGGATCGGGAATCTTCCTGGCCGGAGTTCTCGCCGCCGCCGTCGGGTTCCTCGTCCAGGGCCGGGTGGAGGATCCGCGGATTGCCGCAGCAAAGCTGAAGCGGTTTGTGCAGCGGAACGGACTGTCCTACAAGGCGGACCCCAAGCTTCCCAAAATTGATGCCACCATCTTTGGCGAGGGTCACCACCCGCAGTCCTGGAAGCGGTTCCGGAACGGACCCGCGCAGCCCATTCCCTTTGAAGTGGCCCATTTCTCCTACCGGACCGGGCCGCTGCCCCGGAACCGGAACGACCGCCCGTCGATCACCACCTGGACCTACGCCGCTCTCACCGCGGACCGCCGGATGCCCCGGATGCTGCTCGATGCCAAAAACGGTGATCCCTGGTTCGGCTCCAGCGTGCCGGTGAGCCTGGCGAAGTCGCAGGAGGTTCCCCTGCCGGAGGACCTGAACCGTGACTTCACCTTGTACGCGCCGGAAGGGCATGAGACGGCGGCCCGAGCCGTCTTCACTCCGGAGGTGCTGCGCCGGCTGCTGGCGGAGGCTCCCGGGTTCGACGTCGAAACCGTGGACAATTCCATCGTCTTCTTCGCCCGCGGAGAACTGGATTTGAGCAGTGAAGACACCTGGGAACGCCTCTCGCGGCTCATCTTCGGGCCCGGTGCCGACCTGGTGGGACTGGCCAACGGCCCGGGGTCAGCGCAGCGGTTCGCCAGCGGTGCCGCGCAGACGCTGCCCCCGGGCAGCCAATCGCTGAAACGCCGCACCATTACTCCCGCCCTGCTCTGGACGGTGGGCGGCTTCGCCCTCCTGGTCCTGGCACGGGTGCTTCTGACCGGACCACTGAACGGACTGATCTAAATGGGACTCTTCGATGTTTTTTCGCCGGCCAAACGAGCGGAAAAGGCCAGCGCGGAAGCTGCGGTAACTGCTCTGACCGCCGAACTGACGTTCGCCTTGCCCCGCGAGGCGCAGATCACCGCGGACTCCTGGAGCGTTGGCTTCACGACATATACGGTGACGCTGCCCGGCACCCGCCGGGAGCTGCCCCTTGTGGTGTCCCGTCTCAGGGAAGCGATCAACGCGCTGGGCCGCACCGATGATTTGGAGCTGCGCATCGCAGAGTCAACTGAATCGGAGGCGCGCTATTCCTCGCTGCGGATTACCGGGAAGAACCGGGACCCGGAGGTGCTGGACTTTCTCGTGCGCACGCATGAGGAGCTGCTGGCGCTGTTCCCGGGGGAGTCGGTGCTGGTGGACGGCTCGTACGGCTGCTTCACGGTGAGCGGCGTGGAGCGCGACGACGCCGTGCCCGCCGCCCGGCGTCTGGTTACCTGGTGGGAGGGCATGCTGGCCGCGGACCTGGGGGACTGGCCCATTTCCGAGATTGAGCTGACGATCGGTGGTACTGCCGAGGATCCGGAGATCAGCTATTCCGTGGCGCTGGATGAGCCGGAGGACGACGCCGACCCAGCCTCGGTGCCGCTCGGGGAGAAGCAGCAGGAAGCCCGGCGGGCGGTAACCGCCTGGACGGAGAGCCTGCCTGATCTGGAGGCCCTGGCGAAGGTGCGGGCCCGTTCCGGCTATGCGGCGCGGTTCAGCTTTACTCCCACCAAGTTCAAGCCGCGGCTGCTGGTGGAGGATCTGGAAACCGGTGACGAGGATGAGGACGAAGCGGCCGAGGTGGTCGCGGCCATCCGGTTCCACCATCCCGCGTCAAAGGTTAAGGTCTAGGCTGCCTTGGAGTTAGGCAGCCTGTGTGACGTCGTCGGCTGATACCGGGGTGGAGCCGGCCAGGGTGGAGGGCTGCACTGCGGTGTCCAGCGGTGCCTTGGTGGCGGCCGGTTTTGCGGGCTGGTTATGGCGGCGGGCCACCCGGACGGTCACTATGCCGCCGATCAGGCCCACCAGACCAATGGTCGCCCAAATGATCATGCCTGTGCTGGCAAATACACCGTAAGGCACTGCCAAGACTGATGCTGAGAACAAGAATTCCCCCAGGAATTGATGGTAAAACGAGACCGCATCACCCAAGGAGTGGACGAGCTTCATGATAATAGCAAACGGTTGGCGCTTCCACATTCACGCGAAGTTAGCGCAATGCTCCTATCCGGGTCATTGCCATGGTTGACGTGATTACGAGTTCAGTTGTGTCGGCCGCCCCGGTCGTCGATGGATTAGGAAATACAGACAGAAAAGAAGGCAGGAGGGACGGAACCCGAAGGCCCCATCCCTCCTGCCAGAAAAATCTTTTTAGCTAGTTGAAGGAATACCCGTTAGGCATTCTTACGGCGTGCAACTGCAACAGATGCAACGCCGGCGCCGAGGGCTAGGACTCCCGCAGCTCCCCAGAGCAGCATTGCGGAGTCGGCACCCGTGTCTGCCAAATTGTTGTCGTCGGCTTCAGAGCCGCCGTTGTCTGACCCATTGCCGGAGCCGCTGCCGTCGCCAGCGAAGGCAGGATCGACCGATACTGCGGCTGTAACAACTTTTCCGGACTCCAAGCCTGTGGCTGTCAGCGTGTAGGTGCCTGCCTCGCCCAGCGCCACATTAGTGGTGAAGTTACCGCTGGCGTCAGCATTCGTAGTAAAGCTGTTCACTACCTCCGCCAAGACAATCACACCGTTGAGGCCGCTACCCGGAACTACAACCGGGGTATTGGAGTAATCAACTGTGACGCTAATGGCCTCGCCAGGAGTGAAACCGGACCCGCTGAACGCCACGGTAGCACCGGGAGCAACCGTAGCGTCGCTGACACCGCCGGGAGTGGGTGCCGGGTAGTTGTCGACGGCGTTTGCTGCGCCGGCGCCGAAGAAGGCCAGCGACCCGGCCAAAACGAGTGCGGATGCGGTTTTTTTCATATGAGACTCCCCATGCAATTGATAAAAGACTGTCTTGGTTTGGATTCACCAGGTGCCCGCTGAAGACCCATGGAATCCATTTGGAACTTCGAAATCTATAGCTCTTCCGGGACCCTCCCCAGCACCGGATGCGGCTTTTCCACTACTTCTATCCAGTGGAAACGCTCTTTACGGTAACAGGTCTCTGGGGGAGTTCCAAGCGGGCTGTGGTATGTAATTTGCTGTTAACAAACTCAACGGCAGTTGGCCATCTTCGCAGGGAGGACAACTTTGTCAGTCGATTCGAGACCCGGTGTCACTTGGAGCTTGGGTACGGAATCCTGAACGACTTGGGAAAACACCACATCCAACTCCGCCGTTTCTCCTGGTGCCAATTCTAGGGGCACCGTACCTACCGGTCTCTGGCCATGTTTACCCGCCCCAATCGGTACAGATTGTCCGTTCACACTCGCAGTCTCTGCAAATGCTTGTACTGGACCGTAAAAAACATAATTGGTCCGAATATAACCGGGCTCCACACCGTACACTCCGCGGCCGGTGACATAGGCAGGAAGTATCGTTGCAGCGTCGCTCGGCGCATTGTTGGTCACTGTCATTCGTACGGTGTAGCTGCTGTATCCGTCCGCTTGACACGTCTGTAGGAGTTGCGCGGTGCGTGAGGCATAATAGTCCATTTTCGCGCCGGTACCGTCGTTGAGATAGACGCCAAAGGATGCTCCTCCCGCGGCCGTACCCACGACGGAGCCTGCCAGGGCCGTAGTCGCAATAATCGACTGTTCGTCCGGGCGGCTGGACCACAGATAGAGACGGTGCTCCTCGGCGCTTGAGGTTAGAGCTTTTATCAGTTCGGAGCTGTCGGCCTTGCCTTCGGTAAAGGCGGCGAAAACTTGACCTGCTACCGCCGAGAAGTACGCATCCTGTGCGGCCGGATCCTCGATTTCGCTGTAGACATCGGAGAGGAGTGTGGAGACAACGTTGTCATGGGTCAGTGATGATGGAAGGGAAGTTCCCGCGATGAGGTGGAGAATCTGGGGGTCCGTCAGAACCACCGGTCCGGTGGCTTTTAGAAGGTAACTAAGCACCACAGGATCAAGGGCGATTACCCCATCTACAACCTGTTTCTCATGACGTCCTTCCCACATTCGCTTCGCTGTAGAAGCAGCCGTGGGGAAGTCCGGTGTTAGATTAACGTTCTGCATTTGGGTTCCAAGGCGACCGGTGTAAAGCGCCGTCTGCTCTGGGTCCACATCGATGGAGGGTTTGAAAGCTCCAAGAGCACTTGCGCTACTTTGCTCTCCTAAAATAATTTGTCCACCATTTGTTTTTAGGACGGCCAAGGCGCCGGGAATGCCTCCAGTGGCCCTGGTCTCTGCACTATTCTGCACGAGAACCAGGTAGGTCCGAGGATCCTCCGCGCCAAGCATGGAGGGCAAGAGCTGAGCGCCAGAAGCGGCGGTCCCTAGGACATCACTTGCTTCTCTAAGTTGCTCAGTAGCGGAACGAATCGGGTCAGCAACTTGTGGCATCAGGGTAGAAAGATCGATGGAGACTAGACGCTCGTGGGAAAGCTTGACTGTGTTTCGCGCCGTTACGAGGCTTGGGGCTGCTTCTTGCAGCTGAGTGACATCAATATGACCGCCAGAAGGTGAGAGCGACTCCCAATCTAAGGAATCAAACTCTTTTAGCAGCGGCCCCACGGCTCCGGCCACCACATCATCGGCTGAGACAGCCACTTCCGTAACTGCACGTAAGTTCGAACCCACAAAAGGAAGAATAGAAGCGACCTTCCAAAGGGGACCAGTCGCGTCCGTCCTCGCTGCGGATGCCTGTCTAGACATCGATTCGAAAGTTTCCAGCGCCTCTTCCTGGTTTCCGCTGTCAAGTTGGGCGCGTAGCTGTGAAACACTCCCCACCACTTGTTCTAGATTGCTCCGTACGGCCGAAACCTGATTTGCTAGGAGCAATCCGCATACGCCGACCACCAGGACGAGCACGCTCGATGCGACACCGAGTCTGAGAAGAATTTTGCGCCTCGGTTGTGACTGGTTCCGTTGCTTTGGACTGCGTGTATTTGGCAACGATTCTTTATGAGACGAGTCACTGTACTCGATATCGGTCATAGTTCAGCCTTTGTGCACTTAGGAAGAGTGGAATGAGCGCTAGAACGCGCCATCACGGGCCAGAACGGCTCGGAACGTCTTGAGCAGGATTGCTATGTCTCCGGCGATTGACCAGTTCTCCACGTAATAGAGATCCAGACGAACGGTGTCATCCCAAGAGAGTAGAGACCGCCCGCTGACTTGCCAAAGGCCGGTAAGCCCCGGGCGCACCATGAGGCGGCGGTGAACATGGCTCTGGTAGAGCTCCACTTCAGAAGGCAATGGGGGGCGAGGCCCTACAAGACTCATGGAACCGTTGACAACGTTGAAGAGCTGCGGCAATTCGTCAAGACTATAGCGTCGGAGGAAGCGGCCCGCTCTGGTGATCCTAGGATCCGCCTTCAGCTTGAACAAGACTTCATTGCCCTCGTTCTGGGCTCGCAGCGCTTCCAGACGCGACTCTGCATCGAGGACCATGGATCGAAACTTGTACATGTGAAAATACTGGCCGCGAGCCCCGACGCGTCTCTGCTTGAAGAAAACTGGCCCGGGAGAATCCAAGCGGACGATGACGGCGACAATCACTAGAACGGGGGAGAGCAGTGTTAGAAGCGTTAACGCCCCAGCTAAGTCGAAAACCCGTTTTAGCAGCCGCTGTCCGCTGCCCAAGTTTGGGGTAGAGACATGGATAAGAGGAAGTCCTGCCACTGGCTGCGTGCGAATCCGTGGGCCGGCGACGTCAGTCAGCGCAGGAGCCATGATCATTTTGACCTGCATATCAGCCAAAGCCCAACCGAGTTCCCGCACGACGCGCGGAGGTAAGGGAACACCGGTGGAAAGCGCTACTGCGTCTGGCTGAGCGATCCGCACTGCCGCTACTATCGATGCGACAGACGGATCGTGTCCGAGCACAGGGAGACCCAGAGACGGCGGCCCCACTGTGGCGCTTTCCAAGGCCCCAGGTAAATATGCGCCTATGGGGAGGTACCCGGCCATAGGCTGGCTGCGGAGGGCTTGGGCAAGATGTGCCACCCCATGGACGCCGCCAATGATCATAACCGTGGAACTGCTTGCGCCGACTCGTCGCTGGCTTCGCAAATAGCTACGGACCAGCATCCGGGCTACGAGTAGGGAGATAACCCCGGCTGGCAGGGCAAGCGCCACGTAGCCTCGGGCCGTGTCCAACTGAAACACATACGAAACAACTGCTACGAGTCCGAAAAGCCAGAACGAGGCGCTAAACAGTCGCTTGTATTCTTCCGGTCCGTGACCGAGGACTGTGGTTTCCCTGCTCCCCCATAACCCAAGCATGCACCACCAAACAGCAGAGAGAACGATGGTGACCAAAATGTACGGTTCGCCACCGGCAACGACCCACTCGCGACCAGTAACCGTACCAAATCGGAGGATTAGAGCGCCGGACATTGCCCAGAGGACGGCCGCGGCATCCGTCAGGGACAGGATGCGCCTGTAATCCCTACGCCAATCACCGTTCACAGCTGGTCCCCCATGAGTTCCGGGTTGTCATCCAATTATCAACGTGCGCTAGCGAAGGGTGTCTTCGAATTCGGTGAGAGATTACCCGCACGTCCCGAAGCTTTTAGGTGACTTCCACTAACATTTTTTCGGCGGTACTTTTTAAGCTTGTTTGTCTCGGGGTGAGACTCGTATGAGTAGTAACTGTAGGCATATGCGTCCGGCCCCTTAGTCGGCAGCATATTCAGAATGATGCCTTTAACCTTCGCATTCACTAGTTCGAGGGCGCCAAGGGACTTCGCCAAATCCTGGGTGCGGATTCGGCCAGCACCAACAACCAATACAACGCTGCCTACTTTTTGCGCCATGACGGCTGCATCGGTTACCGGAATAAGCGGAGGGGCATCGAGAATTACAGCATCAAATGATGCTGAAAGTTGATCTAGTAGTTGAGACATCGCATCCGAGCCGAGAAGTTCACTCGGGTTGGGAGGGATTTCGCCCGACGTAAGGACATAGAGCTCATTTTGGCCCCATGGTTGAAGGAGGTCGTCCACCCGAGCGGACCCCACCAAGGCTGTTGTGAGGCCAGCATTGCCTTCGAGGCCAAGGTACTTGGCGACTGTTGGCCTACGAAGGTCGGCGTCAACGAGTACAACCCGTTGCCCTGCCTCAGCCAGCGCGATTGCAAGATTGGTGGCGGTTGTACTCTTTCCTTCGCCCGGCATTGATGAAGTTACAAGAGTCGTACTGGAAGCGTCATCGATATTCGCGAAGCGCATGTTCGTTCTGATCTGGAGAAACGACTCAGCACGAGGGGATTGATGCCCTGCTTGGGTCAAAAGAGGTTTCTTGGTTGCATCGTCATCGAATGCTATTCCACCAAGGATAGGTGCGCTCGAAACGCGGGCGACCTCTCCTGCGCCTCGAATCTTTGTGTCGAAAATACTGCGGGCGGCAGCTACGGCCACGGCTGCGGCTAGTCCGGCCAAGAGGCCAATAAGTAGATACTGCTTCGATGCCGGAGAACTCGGTGATGAGGGTGCAACAGCAGGAGTCACAACAGTCATCTTGACCGGAGAGGTTAATTCTCCGCTAGGAGTTTCCAGTTCCGTGACAGTTTTAATGAGATTCTGGGCGGTCGCCTGAGCAATTGCAGCGGCCCGAACGGGAGACGAGTCCGATGCAGATATCCTGATAAGGACAGTGCCTCGTTCCGCACTCGTCGTAATGCGGCTTGCGAGCTGAGCGGACGACTCTTCTAGACCAAGATCGTCTATTACAGGTTGGAGGACCGCTGGGGTCTTAACCGTCTGCACATATGATTGGACCCGGTCCTGGCTAAAGGTATTGGCCACTTGAAGTTCTGAGACTGAACCCGAACTTTGCGTCGCGACAAAAAGCTGCGTCGTGGAAGCGTAGCTCGGGGTAACGGTCAACACCAGGAGGGCGGCCGCAAGCAGGCCAAGCAGTGGGAGGGATACTAGCCACATCCAGTTACGACGCGCAATCCGTAGATAATCGATTAACTCCAACGCAAGGCCTTCCAGTTCGATTACAGGGTCAGACACTTGCCTCTCCCGGACCTTAGAATAGTCCGTATCCTCTATACGGCATAACGACATCGAGAGGATGCTGATGCATGAAGATCACGTCATGCGGCTACTGAGTGGAATAGACTGGAAAATCCTCAGACTCATCGGTAGCGAATCAGCTTTTTCTCAGGGACGTCGCAGACTCGCTATAGCCGTGAGGCTTTCAGCTGAAAAATCACAGGAGATAAATGCGGATCCTTCATGTTACAGAGTGCTACGAAGGCGGGGTCCGAAGGGCCATTGAGACGATGGTTCGTCTAACGCCGGAACTTGAGCACTTTCTTCTCGCAGACGGAGAGCACCTGGGGGACTCCGCCCTGGAATATTCCGGCACCATCCCACTGGCCAAGGGATTCATTGGAAGATCAGCCCAGGTTAAGGCTGTAGCAGAGGATTTCGAGGCAGACCTCATCCATGCTCACTCGAGTTGGGCCGGAGCTTATGCCCGAGTCGGGACTGTAAAGACACCTGTTGTCTACGAACCCCACTGTTTCGTTTTTGATGATCCGCATCGAGGCCGACTTCTAAAATGGGTTTACCGGAAAGCTGAAATCGCAATGGGTAAGAATACTGCTGCGGTAATCGCTTTGTCTCCCCACGAGCGCCAGTTGGCTGAAAATGTAATCTCTCGCGAGCAGATCGTATGGTTGCCAAACGTGCCATCCATTCCGACGAATTCCAAGGCAATCAATAGGGCTGATCTGATCGTTCCTGAGATCGTGATGGTAGGGCGCTTGGCTCGTCAAAAGGATCCGCTTTTCTTCGCATCAGTATATGAATCGCTCAAAGAGAAGGGTATTGCCACAAAGTTTACTTGGATAGGTGACGGCGAAACTCAGTACCACAAGAGTCTGAACGACCGGGGAGTGGAAGTTACGGGCTGGTTGAACGACATTGAGCTTGTTGAAAGGCTTTCTCACGCCTCGCTGTATTTTCATAGCGCTTCATACGAGGGCTTCCCGCTGAGCGTATTGGATGCCGCCGCAGCCGGGTTGCCAGTATTAGCGAGAGATCTCCCCAGTTTCAGAGGGTTCCCAGTAAGAACTGCGGCGAACGTTGAAGATGCTGCGAATAAAATCGTCGCGTACCTGCGAGACCCAGACGTGCGGAACGATTTTTTGACTAGCAATAATGAACTGTTGACCATGATGACTCCTGAAGCGCAGCGCGCTAGCCTCTATCGGGCGTATGAGATCGCGTCACGAAAAAGAAAAGAGATGCTCGATTGCGTGTAATGATGCCGGCCAGGATTTTGGACAAACATGTGGGCGGGAACACGACGTATGCTCGGTCTCTTGCAGCGGGGCTGAACGACGCCGGTATTGAAGTAGGACGAATGCCTGCCCACTCGCACCCTCTTATGACCATGGTGAGTGAGAACTTTCAGGCTATAAAACGCGGGACTAAGGGCGAAGTCCTTCATTATGTTGCGGACACGGGCCCGTTAGTATCGTGCTCACGGCCTTCTGTGCTGACACTGCACGGCGTAGCGAGCCGATGGATCACAACCGCACGCAACGCACGGCAAGAGGCAATTTGGCGGGGGCGAGTCAAGAGAGCGGTTCGGTCAGTTGATCGAATCATTACGGTTTCGGAATCAAGCGCTGATGATATATCTGCAGTATTTGATATCGACCGTCAAGCCTTGTCTGTGATTCCTCACGGAATCGACGTTCCAATGTTTAGTAAAAAACAGGAAATTGATTTTGATCTTTTCCCAAAGTTACCAGCTGCTTATGCGCTCTACGTTGGTAACATAGAGCCGCGAAAGAACTTGGTCAATCTTATCCGGGCATTCAATGATCCGAGGCTACGATCGACTGGAGTGCCTTTGGTCATTGCTG